>NZ_JBAWKM010000003.1:392586-395887 GCF_037095675.1 Pseudomonas sp. CCNWLW23
CCTGGCGTGACGCCAGCGCCGGTTTCGCGGCTTTTTGCACCTGATCCCAGACGCGCATGAAGTTGCCGCCCCAGAGCTTGGCGATGTCCGCTTCGGAGTAACCGCGCTGCAGCAGTTCGGCGGTGACGTTGCGGATCTCGCCGACGTTTTCCCAGCCCTTGATGCCGCCGCCATCGTTGAAATCCGAAGCAATGCCGACGTGGTCGATACCGATCTTGCGCACCGTGTAATCGATGGCGTCGCCGAAGTCCTTGAGGGTGGCTTTCGGTTCTTCTTCGAGGATCGCGTAGAGGCCGCTGGCGTACTGGCCGAGCTTCTGTTCCGACCAGGCGGTGATGATCGGATCGCCCGGCATCAGCGCCATGGCGAGGTTGGGCAGTGGCGGCAGATCGAAGCGCGCACGCAACCCATTGAGTTTGTCCTGCGTGCCCTGGGTCAGCGGTTTCAGGTACTGCGAGAAGGCGACGACCTGCACCACGCCGCCACTGTTCTTGATCAGTTGCAGCTCTTTATCGCTGAGGTTGCGCGGGATATCCACTGCCGCCCTTGGCGCCGAGTGCGAGGCCACCAGCGGTGTGCGGCTCAGTTCGGCGACTTGCTCGAGGGCCTTGGTCGACATCTGCGAAACATCGATGATCACGCCCAGATCGTTCAAGCGCTGCACCGCTTGTTTACCGATGTCCGACAGACCATCGAGGGCGTCGGGCGAATCATTGAAAAACGGTAGCGGCCGCGACGAGTCGGCCCAGCTGTTGTTGCCGATGTAACTGAAACCGAACATGCGCATGCCGCGCCCGGCCCACAGGTCGAGCTTGCTCAGATCGTTGCCCAGCGGGTAGGCGTTGAGCATGCTGATGAAGATCGCAAACTTGCCTTCGCCGTGCAGACGGCGGAAATCATCTGGCGTGTAGGCGATGCCGGCCTGATTGGGGAAGTCGCGGACAATCCCGGAAATGATCTTGTAACGCACCTCCTGCTGATTGCGCGCTTCTTCGACAAAACCCTCGGTGGGACGGTGCGGGGCGTTCGGGCCGTTCCACATTTCCGGCCAGCCGAACACCGTCAATGCTGCGCCGGACAAGCGCCCACGATTGGCCTTGATGAGGTCGAACTGGCCCGAGCCATCCTTGTCGGCTTCGTGGTCGTGGCTGCCGAAACTCAGCGGCACGGTGATGTGGCTGTCGAACGACAGCAGGCGATCCTGCAACTCAGTCGCCTGTTTCATCACCTTCACCGGGTAGCCGGGGTTGTTCCAGTAATCCCAGGCCAGAAATCCTGCGCCGGCACTGATCGCCAGGGCCAGCGGCAGGCCGATGAATAGAGCCTTTTTCCAACGCGGTTTTGTCATTGCCATCTCATTCAGGTTCGCCGTCGAGGTACAGGCGCAGGGGCCTTTGCTATCTGGGAAGAACGAGTGGCTGCACGGCTAATTTAGGTGTGCGTTACAAATGCCCGGCAGCGGCGCGGGTGATGTTTGCCGGCAGCGTAAATTTCCCCGCCGAGCAAACGTTCTAGCTTGGATAAAGCCTGCTTCATGGCTGACACAGGTAGGGCAATGACGATCTCTCGACGCTGGTTCATGGCGGGCATGGCACTCACGGGCGCCGCGCTGCCTGCCGCTTTTTATGCACATCGTGAACTGACTCGCGAGGAGTTTCCGATCACCCCGGGCGAGGCCACGGTCGATCTGGCGGACACCGCCGGGCAACAGCTGGCGGACAATTTGCGTGGGGTCTGGGACATTCGCTTTACCGGTGCGGCGGCGGGGCTTGATGGTCTGCCTGCGCAAGGTCTGGAACTGTTTCTCGACATCGCTCATCGTGGGCGCGGCCTGCGTGGTTATCTCGACACCGGAGCGAATCTGCGTGCCGAAGGGCCTGTGCGTTATCAAGTGGCTGGCGATCTGGCACCGGGCAACGGCGCTAAGATGTATTGGCGCCTGCTGCGCACCGATGCGCCGCTGGCGCCGCCGGTGTATGAATTAAAAGTCAAACTGGATGAAGTCTGGGCAGCGTTCGGCAATGCCGGCAGCGCCACGTTCACCGGGCAGGTACTGCGTCTGGATCGGCCGCTGGCGTTGCCCGAGCAGGACAACCAGTTCATCGCTATCAAGCGGCGTTTTCCCGAGGCCCGTGAACGCACCGGGCTTAATCCGCAACTGTTGGCCTGGCTGGTGGCGCCCGAGCATCGGTTGTTCCACCAGCTCTGGCACGCCACCCGCGACAAGTGGCACAAGCTCTCGGAGAAAAAACGCGAAGCGCTGCGCGGCATCGGCTGGCAGCCCGGGCCGCGTGACAAGGAGCGCGACGCCCGTGGGCCAAGCAAGGATCGCAATGGCTCGGGCGTGGATTTTTTCTTTATGCATCGGCACATGCTCCGCATCGCCCGCTCGATGCAGGATTTGCCTTCCTGGCCGGCGTTCCCGCAGCCGCAGCCTGAGCTGGAACGGGACCGGCAGGGCTTCGCGCGTTATTTCGACAATCATGACGGCAATTCACTGCCGCCGACCTGGCTGGCCGAGGGTGATGACGAGTACACCAAATGGGTCAGCGACATCAAAGCGGCGGAGACTTTCCAGAGCAATTTTCTGGTCTGGGAATCGCAGTACCGTGACCCGCGTTACTTGTCGAAATTGACCCTTGGCCAGTTCGGTTCGGAAGTCGAACTGGGCCTGCACGACTGGCTGCACATGCGCTGGGCTTCGGTGGCGCGTGACCCATCCAACGACATTCCAGTGCCGATGGCGCGCGATCAGGCGGACTTCGCTGCGCGCTGGTATGCGCCGGAAAACGACTTTCTCGGTGATCCGTTTTCCTCCCATGTGAACCCGGTGTTCTGGCGCTTTCATGGTTGGATCGATGATCGCCTGGAAGACTGGTTCCGCGCCCATGAACGTTTTCATCCGGGCGAAGTGAGCCGTTTGGAAGTCAACGGCGTGACATGGTTTGCACCGGGACGCTGGGTGGAAGTCGCCGACCCCTGGCTCGGCCCCGACACCCACGGCTGCAGCACCGTGCCCGGCCTGCAAGCTGGGCGATCCGTGGAGATGGACCCGGAAACCATGAAACTGGCGCTGCGTATCACTTTTGGCGACGAAGACAACATGACCGAACTGTTCCGCAAAGTGCCACAGCGCCCCTGGTATGCGCGGCACCTGAAGGTCAAGGGCCGACAGCTCTAGATTGGTTCAAACACACACTCTCTCTGAATAGTTCGCAATCCACTTGTGGGAGCGAGCCTGCTCGCGAATACGGTGTGTCATTCAGATGCATCAGTGCCTGACAGGACCTCTTCGCGAGCA
>NZ_JBAWKM010000004.1:0-90716 GCF_037095675.1 Pseudomonas sp. CCNWLW23
TCCCTGTGGCGAGGGGATTCATCCCCGCTGGGCTGCAAAGCAGCCCCAAAACCTGCCACCACAGTTTCTACAGGCCCTCCGCGTGTGAGCAAATGACGACTGCTTCGCAGCCGAGCGGGGATAAATCCCCTCACCACAAGGATGTTGTGCACATCCCGGGATGTTGTCTGTGTGACGAAGAAATCCACCTATTCCATAGAACTATTGTGCTCAGAGCCAGTAGGCATCCCAAAGCGGGTAATCACCGAGGTTATCGACCAGCCCGGCTCGCAAAGGATTATTGATGATGTAGCGGGCGAAGGGCTCCAGGTCCTCGCCGTCACGGATCGCACGGTCGTGGTAGCCGGTTTGCCACAGCGGTCCGTGACGTCCGGTTTTTCTGTTAACCGCATGCGCACAGCGAGCCTTTACACCGCCAATGACTTCACCAAGTGAGCCGCGTTGCAATTGCATCAGCCAATGAAAGTGGTCAGGCATGACAACCCAGGCGATGGATTGCGCGACTCCTTGCTCATGAGCCCGGCGCAGTTCGGCAACCAGTAATCGGCCGGTCTGCCAATCTGCAAATACGGGCTGGCGTTCGTGGATGACAGAGGTGACGAAATAGGCACGACCGTTTTCCGAGAAACGACCTTGGCGCAGACGGTGGGAGTTGGGACGGACTGGCATGTGAGCTTCCTTGCATGTGCTCCTGGCTTTTTCAAAGGTTAGTGGTTGGCCACCCCGCTCGGCGCTGCAACTGTTGAGCGAAATTTCTGAATCCGTCGGGCGATTTATCCGTGATCAAGCGCGAGGCGAGACATCACACAGTGGATCAAATGCCCTAGGGCTGAAACATGACGCTGCACCATGTCTGTGCAATACTTCGCGGCTTTTTCAGTGACGACTTTTCCTACGTAATGCAGGTAATGCCTCTCCGCAGAACCCACTATTGCCGAGAGTTGTCGCTGAATGTTGGGACTTTTAGAGTGAAAAATCCTGCCCTGAGCTTTTTATACTGCACGCCCCGCTGATCTTTCAGGCCCGCCCTGCAAGACGCGTCAGCCCACGAAGCAGACGCGGTTTCCTGCCCAGCCAAGGCCTATCGGCCGACGCTTCGAAACCCGGTGGTCATATCCAATAACAAGACGAGGTTGTACCCCTATGCCAGTTGGCAATCCTCTGCCGCACGGCGACACCGCTTCGGGCGGTCCGCTCAAACGTGAACTCGGCGAACGGCATATCCGCCTGATGGCGCTCGGTGCCTGTATCGGCGTCGGCCTGTTTCTCGGCTCGGCCAAAGCCATCCAGATGGCCGGTCCGGCGATCATGCTTTCCTACATCCTTGGCGGTCTGGCGATCCTGGTGATCATGCGCGCCCTTGGCGAAATGGCCGTGCATAACCCGGTGGCCGGTTCGTTCAGCCGCTACGCGCAGGACTATCTCGGTCCGCTGGCAGGCTTTCTCACGGGTTGGAATTACTGGTTTCTGTGGCTGGTGACCTGCGTCGCAGAAATCACTGCGGTGGCGGTGTACATGGGTATCTGGTTCCCGGATGTGCCGCGCTGGATCTGGGCCCTGGCGGCGTTGATCAGCATGGGCTCGATCAACCTGATCGCGGTGAAAGCCTTCGGCGAATTCGAATTCTGGTTCGCCCTGATCAAGATTGTCACCATCATTGCCATGGTTATCGGCGGCGTCGGCATCATCGCCTTCGGTTTCGGCAATGATGGCGTGGCGCTGGGCATTTCCAACCTGTGGGCCCACGGCGGTTTCATGCCCAACGGCGTGACCGGTGTGCTGATGTCGCTGCAAATGGTCATGTTCGCCTACCTCGGTGTCGAGATGATCGGCCTCACCGCCGGTGAAGCGAAGAATCCACAGAAGACCATTCCTGACGCAATCGGCTCGGTGTTCTGGCGGATTCTGCTGTTCTACGTCGGCGCGCTGTTCGTGATTCTGTCGATCTACCCGTGGAACGAAATCGGCACCCAGGGCAGCCCGTTTGTGATGACCTTCGAGCGGCTGGGCATCAAGACCGCCGCCGGTATCATCAACTTCGTGGTGATTACTGCGGCGCTGTCGTCGTGCAACGGCGGCATCTTCAGCACCGGGCGCATGCTCTACAGCCTGGCGCAGAACGGCCAGGCCCCGGCCGGTTTCGCCAAGACCTCGAACAACGGCGTGCCACGCCGCGCGCTGTTGCTGTCAATTGCGGTGTTGCTGTTGGGCGTAGTGCTCAACTATCTGGTGCCGGAAAAAGTCTTCGTCTGGGTCACCTCGATTGCCACCTTCGGTGCGATCTGGACCTGGGTGATGATCCTCCTCGCCCAGCTGAAATTCCGCAAAGGCCTGAGCGCCAGCGAACGTGCCGGGCTCAAGTACAAGATGTGGCTGTACCCGGTCAGTTCATATTTCGCCCTGGCGTTTCTGGTACTGGTGGTCGGCCTGATGGCGTACTTCCCGGATACCCGCGTGGCGCTGTATGTCGGGCCGGCGTTTCTGGTGTTGTTGACGGTGTTGTTTTACGTGTTCAAGTTGCAGCCGACGCAAGTGTCGCAAGGTTCGGTGCGTTCGGTTTCTTGAACCGTAAGTGCGTAAACAACGAAGCCCTGATCGAGAGATCGGGGCTTTTGGGTTTTATGGGCACGGCGTTTAACGGTCAACGCATTGAAATCGCACGCGATGAGCAATTGACACGTGAGTACGACAAGATGACCGCTGGTCGGATAAAGCCCTCTACCTGTAATTTCTGACAGTAGACCGTTTTCAAGCTCCGGCCTAGCTTGGAGGTCCGTCCTCTGGAAGCGGCTGGCAACCACCATGAAAGGATTCTCTGCAACTACCGTTATCGGACTGGCCGATGCGCTCATCCATTGGCAAATATTTTTCGTGCTCTGTCAGGCGGCCGCCCTGAGTCAGGCAGCCAGCAACTTTGCGGCGTTCTGCGTAGCTGCTGCGCTCTCTTTCTATCTGAACATGCTTTATATCTTTGAAAGGGAAACGCCGGTATTTCCCTATCTGATGTTCATCGGCCTGATGGGCGGCGTCAGTTTTGGCGTGGGTGTCATCGCGGACGTCTGGCGCTTGTCCGGGCTGGTGACGGTCGCTTCGTTTTCGCTGGTGAATATTGTTTTAGGGTACTGCGTTTTCCGCTTTGTCCTTTTTAGAGGGCGACGGGCATGAACGTCTCGCTGCCTGACGTACTGCCGATGTCAGCGTCCTGCGCTACTTCAATGCCCTTCGTGGTTGATCTGGACGGGACCCTCCTCAAATCTGATCTGCTGTTCGAATGTGTGATGTCCTTTGTCCGCAGCAAACCATTGCACTGCCTGAAACTCTTACCTTGGCTCTGGCATGGCAAGGCGTATCTGAAAGATCGACTGGCAATGGCGACGGACATCGATGTCGCGACTTTGCCCTATGATCCCGACGCGCTCCGGATGATTGAGGAACAGCGCAATGCCGGTCGGAAAATTGTTCTGGCCACGGCCAGTCATCACACATTGGCGGTACGTATCGCCGAGCACCTGAAGCTCTTTGATGACGTTTTGGGTACGACCCTTGAGCAGAACCTTTCCGGAACGAACAAGCGTGATGTGCTGGTGACGTTATATGGGGAAAAAGGGTTCGATTACATCGGTAACTCGCTGGACGACTTGCCGATTTGGCGCTCGGCCAGACGTGCATATATCGTCAACCCTTTAGCAGGCGTCGAACGCGCCACCCGGCACATGGATAACGTAGTTCAGGTGGTTCAATCTCGGGTTACGTACTTCAGAAGTTTGTACAAGGCCTTGCGCATTCATCAATGGATGAAGAATGTGCTGATTTTCGTTCCCCTTTTTGCCGCGCATCTAATGGCCAATCCGCTGCTGTTGGGGCGCGGCATGCTGGCCTTCATACTTTTCGGCTTGTGTGCATCGAGCGTCTATCTCCTGAATGACTTGCTCGACCTGAACGATGACCGCAAGCACCCGACCAAACGCCACCGACCTTTCGCCAGTGGATCGTTATCTATCCAGTCCGGTCTGGTGGTTTTTCCCCTGCTGTTGTCAGCTTCGTTCATCGGTGCCTGGTTGTGGCTGCCTCATCCATTCGTTGCCGTGCTCGCCTCTTATTACATTTTGACGCTGGTGTATTCGCTGGCGCTGAAGCGGTTGATGGCACTGGATGTGATCGCCTTGGCGCTGCTTTATACCTTGCGCATCATTGCCGGTGGCGCCGCGTTTGGCCTCGACCTGACGGGGTGGATGCTGGCTTTTTCCATGTTCATGTTTTTGAGCCTCGCGCTGGTCAAGCGCTATGCCGAGCTGTTGCTGGCGCTGCACAGCGGCATCACCGGTAAGACCGGCGGCCGCGACTACTTTCCTGCGGACCTGGCAATGCTCTCCTCTTTGGGGGCCGCATCCGGTTATCTCGCCGTCCTGGTGTTAGCGCTTTACATCCATGACAGCGTGACTACCCAGCTGTACACATCTCCCCGATGGCTCTGGTTTGCCTGCCCATTGATGCTGCTCTGGATCACCCGTATCTGGCTCCTGACGCATCGCGGCCGCATGAATGAGGATCCGGTGGTTTTCGCACTGCGTGATCGCTTGAGTCTGGTGATGGGAACGGCGTTCTGTCTGATTTTCTGGATGGCGGCATGATGGCCTCGCTGGCTTCCTGGGGAAACTATCCCCATGCCCCTCAGAGTGGTCGTCCCTGCCACTGGCAAGCGGATATCAGACCGCAGTGGCAGCATTTGATCGAATCTCACGGGACAACGTTACCGTTTGGCAATGGCCGCAGCTATGGCGATAGCTGCATGGCCGCAAGCGATCATGTGCTGCAATTACGCCCCCTGAACCGCTTCATCGAAGCCGATTGGGAAAAGGGTGAGATCTGCGCAGAAGCGGGTGTGACACTGGGCGAGATTCTGCAATTGGCCATTCCCCGCGGCTGGTTTTTACGCGTCACGCCCGGTACGCGGCACGTAACGCTGGGTGGGGCGGTGGCCAATGACGTCCACGGGAAAAATCACCATCGCTGCGGCACGTTTGCTCATTCGCTGGTGTGTTTCGAACTGCACCGATCCGTGCAATCGCCGATGGTCTGTTCGCTGCGGGAAAATCCTCAGTGGTTTGCTGCAACGATCGGCGGGCTCGGCCTGACGGGCGTGATTACCTGGGTGCGCATTCGTCTGCGCAAGATCCAGTCGAGCCTGATCGACAGCACACGGGTGCGTTTTGACTGTCTGGATGATTTTTTTGCCCTGTCGGCCGACATGGATGCGCAGCATGAATACAGCGTCGCGTGGATCGATTGCCTGGCCAAGGGCAATGCGCTAGGGCGCGGATGCTTCACGGCTGGTGATCATTGCGTGGCGGGGCCCCTTGAGGTCGCTGCACCACGTTCTCTGTCTGTCCCGATCCGCCCTCCGGTATCGCTGATCAATTCGCTCACCTTGAAACTGTTCAACGATCACTACTGGAAACGGCAGCCAGCGAACGGACAACATCAAAAGGTTGGCTACAGCTCGTTTTTCTATCCGCTGGACCGTATCGAAAACTGGAATCGCATCTACGGACGCAGAGGTTTCCAGCAATTTCAGTGCGTATTGCCGGCCTCGGTTGCAGCCGTGGCACTGGCCGAATTACTCAAGTCGATTGCGCGTAGCGGCAGTGGCTCTTTCCTCGCGGTACTCAAGCGTTGTGGCGACATTCCTTCGCCGGGATGGCTTTCCTTTCCTATGCCCGGTACTTCATTGGCGCTGGACTTTCCACACGACATAGATCTGCCGAAAAAACTTCTGCCGCGGCTCGACGCCATCGTGCGGGAAGCAGGCGGTCGTTTGTATCCAGCCAAGGACGCTCACATGAGCGGCAGCGATTTTCGCCAGGCCTATCCCGCCTGGGAGCAACTGGAAGCGATGCGCGATCCAACCCTGATGTCCCGTTTCTGGCAGCGAGTCACGCGATGAAAAAAATACTGATTGTGGGCGCCACCTCGGCGATTGCCTGCGCTTGCGCACGATTGTGGGCGGCTGATCGCAGCGAATTGTTCCTGGTCGGCAGGGATGCGCAAAAGCTCCAGCAAACCAGTGTCGATCTGCAGGCTCGAGGTGCCAGAGCCGTGACCACGTACGTCATGGACGCCAGTGATATCGCCGCACATCCGGTCATGTACGAGAAGTGCCTGGCGACGTTGCAGACGGTGGATATCTGTCTGATTGCCTATGGCTCGCTGCCAGATCAGTACGCGTGCGAACAACACGTTGAACAGGCCATGGAGCAGTTCGCCAATAACGGCAGTTCAATGATCGCGCTGTTGACGCTGTTGGCAAACCGCATGGCTGTCCAGCAGCACGGCACGCTGGCGGTCATTTCCTCGGTTGCCGGGGATCGAGGACGACCTTCCAATTACCTGTACGGCGCGGCAAAGGCGGCCGTGTCCACGTTCTGCGAAGGCCTGCGGGTACGCTTGTTCAAGGCGGGTGTGCATGTGATCACGATAAAGCCCGGGTTAGTCGACACGCCCATGACGCAAGGGCTGGCGCTGCCCTCCTTGCTTGTAGCGCAACCCGATACGGTTGCCCGGCGAATAGTCAGAGGGATCAATCGACAGGTGGCGGTGCTGTATGTGCCCGGGTTTTGGGGGCTGATCATGTGGCTGATTCGGGTGATGCCGCAGCCGTTGTTCAAGAGGCTGAACCTGTGAATCAGAGACTGATGTTATCCGGGTGGCGCTATCGCGTTTTGATTGGCTCGGTGATCTGCTCCGCCCTCGCTTATCTCGCTGTTTCCCTGTGGGGTGGGTGGTCGGCTGTGAGCGTGGCGGTCAGTCGAGTGGGCTGGTGGCAGTGCGGGCAAATCGTCAGCGTGGTTTTGCTTGGATACGGTCTGCGTTTCTTGCGTTGGCAGGGTTATCTGTCTGCCCTGGGCCACCGGTTGCCCTGGCGGCCGAGCTTGAACATCTACCTGGCCGGATTCGCCCTGACGACTACTCCCGGCAAGGCCGGGGAGGCGTTGCGCGGTGTTTTGCTCAAACGTTTGGAGGTGCCTTACGCACAGAGCTTTGCCGCGCTGTTCAGTGAGCGGCTTGCGGACCTGCTGGCGATGGCGGGCCTGGCATTCTTCGGCTTGAGCGCGCATCCGGAATGGTTGTCGATGATCGTTGCCAGTTTCGTCCTCCTGGCATGCGGTGCATCGATGATGTTTTCCCCAAGCCTTGCCAGCGCGATTGATCGTCGCACTGAGCAACGGCACGACAGATTCTCGCGGTTGCTGGGGCATGCCGTTCAGGTATTGCGTCAGTCGCGCCGCTGTCATTCTCCTCGTCGCGTCATGGGCGCAACGCTATTGAGCCTGCTGGCCTGGGGGCTTGAAGCATTGGCGTTTTACTGGATTTTGCAGGCGATGGGCGCGGACGTGAGGCTGACGTTAGCGATCTTTATTTATGCGGTGGCCATGTTGGCGGGGGCGTTGAGTTTCATGCCGGGCGGCTTGGGCACTGCCGAAGCAGTGATGCTAGCGCTGCTGGTTTCAGGCGGAGTCGGGTTGGCGGATGCGATCGCGGCGACGGTTTTGTTGCGGCTGGTGACGTTGTGGTTGGCGGTCGGGGTGGGGATGCTCGCACTTTTATGGAAGAGGTCGGTAGCCGGTTTTGCTCATGGCTGAGTAACTACTGAGGAGATGAAAATGGACATTGAGTCGCGAAAGTACAAGTTGGCAATGTACCTGTGTCTGACTGGCGCGATTGGATTTGGCCTGTATGTAAGGTTGCGCAACATCGATGCTACTGGCCTGTGGCTGGATGAGGCCTTCAGTGTGTCGGTAAGCGATCCGCAAAATGGATTCTTTGACGTTTATCGAACTACATTGAATGATGTTCATCCTCCCTTTTATCAGATTTTACTGTGGGCTTATTATCATGCTGTCGGATTTGGAGAGCACACAGGGCGGTATCTCTCTGCGGTAATCGGCGTGCTGTTGATTCCCGCTATATTCCTCCTCGGGCGCAAATTGTTTGATGAGCAAATAGGGCTCATCGTTGCGTGGTTGGCATCGGTCAACAGTTTTTTGGTTCAGTATTCGCAAGAGACTCGCTCTTATGCGCTTTTGACGTTGCTTACCGTTTTGTCTTTTGTGGTCTTTTTGCGTTGCTTGAGTCGAGGCAGGGGGCAGGATTTTTTTTGCTACTGGCTGATTTCCGCTGCACTGATAAATACTCATTACTTCGGCTATCTGCCAGTCTTTGCTCAGGTGCTTGTGTTGCTTCGCATGATCTTGCGCAGTGAAGTCCAGAGCCAAGTTATATACAAGTTCGCTTGCGCTGGATTTTTCGCCGCGTTAACCGTGGTTCCTGCTTTATCGTACGCTGAGAGTAGCTTTTCGCGGGAGTTCTGGATTCAACCGCCTGAGGATGTGTTTTTTTTCAAGGTTTTCCTGTCGTATTTTGGAGATTCGTTTTTAGCTGCTTTGTGCGCAGTAATCTTGATTACAGGGCTGGTTTCGATAGCTGGAAATCCTGCAGGCACAAGTACTTACAGGCTGATTATGTTCTGGGGGGTAGTAGGAATTGTGGTGCCCTATGTCTGTTCTGTTTATCTACGGCCGGTGGCGACTATACGCAATTTTATTTTTCTTCTGCCTGCGGTATTGCTGGTAGCTGCGCACGCGGTTGGCAATATAAGAGATGTGACAGTAAAAATTTTAATGCTGGTGGTTTTGATGACATTTTCTGCTACGCCTTTATTCAAGGATGTCAGTTATCTAAGGGATCCTGAAAATCCCTACTCCCGCGAAACGCACATGAGAGATATCGTCATCTCTGTAATGGGTAAGTCAAAGGTGTTGCCAATTTATTCGCTTGATGCGGTTCAGTTTGGCGTCTATTTCAAATTGCTGGAGTCTCCGCTGCTTGTGAATAATTTAGAGAAGCTGAAAGCTGATTTGTCGTTGCCCGGTCGCCCAAAAGATTTTTATGTTCTGGAAACGAACTATGGTGCTGGCTTTGCTCAGGAAGTCGAACTTTTGCAAAGATACGAAGCAAAAATTATCGATAAGGAAGAAATAGGTCATGTGCGTTTATTCAAGATACGTACGTTTGCACCATGATCGGTAAGGGTGTGCATTCCGAATGGAAATGCACACCTTTCAGCCGTTACGCAGCGACGACTTCTGCCGGCTCAAAACTGTCCGCCCGCGCCATCTGCCACATCCGCGAATAGAACTCGCCATTCACCTCACCGGTGAGCAACTCCCCCGGTTTCAAAAACACGTGCAACTGCGAGAACAGTTTGATCTCGGTCGCCGACATGCGCCGCACCAGATGCTTGGCCGACAGTTGCGATGGATGATCGAGCCCGGCGGCAGCGAGCATCTCCGCCAGCGCTTTGAGCGTGCTGCGATGGAAGTTGTAGACGCGCTGGGCCTTGTCCGGCACCACCAGAGCGCGCTGGCGCAGGGCGTCCTGGGTGGCGACGCCGGTCGGGCATTTGTTGGTGTGGCACGACTGTGACTGGATGCAGCCGATGGCGAACATGAAGCCGCGCGCCGAGTTGGCCCAGTCGGCGCCGATGGCCAGCACGCTGGCGATGTCGAAGGCGCTGACGATCTTGCCGCTGGCGCCGAGTTTGATCTTGTCGCGCAGGTTCAGGCCGACCAGGGTGTTGTGCACGAACAACAGGCCTTCGCGCATCGGCACGCCGATGTGGTCGGTGAACTCGACAGGCGCTGCGCCAGTGCCGCCTTCCTTGCCATCGACGACGATGAAGTCGGGAAGAATGCCGGTTTCCAGCATGGCCTTGGCAATGCCCATGAATTCCCACGGATGGCCGAGGCAGAACTTGAAACCCACCGGTTTGCCACCGGACAGCTCACGCAGTTGCTGGATGAACTGCATCATCTCGATCGGCGTGGAAAACGCACTGTGGCGCGACGGCGAAACGCAGTCCTCGCCCATCAGGATGCCGCGGGTTTCAGCAATCTCTTTGGTGACCTTGTGCTTGGGCAGGATCCCGCCGTGGCCGGGTTTGGCGCCCTGGCTCATCTTGATTTCAATCATGCGCACTTGCGGATTCTGTGCCTGTACGGCGAAGCGCTCCGGGTCGAAACGGCCGTCGCTGGTGCGGCAGCCGAAGTAGCCGCTGCCCAGCTCCCAGGTCAGATCGCCGCCGTGTTCGCGGTGATACGGGCTGATGCTGCCTTCACCGGTGTCGTGGGCGAAATTGCCGAGTTTCGCGCCCTGGTTCAGCGCGCGAATGGCGTTGGCGCTGAGCGAGCCGAAGCTCATCGCCGAGATATTGAAGATCGACGCTGAATACGGCTGCGTGCACTGCGGCCCGCCGACAGTGACGCGGAAACCATTCGGGTCGCTCAACGGCGCCGGGCGCATCGAGTGGCCGATGAATTCGAAGCCGGACTGGTAGACGTCGATCAGCGTGCCGAACGGTTTGTCGGCGGTTTCGTTTTTCGCTCGCGAGTACACCAGCGAACGCTGGGCGCGGGAGAAGGGCAGGGCGTCGCTGTCGGACTCGAGCAGGTACTGGCGAATCTCCGGGCGGATACCTTCGACCAGATAACGGATGTTGCCCAGAATCGGATAATTGCGGCGTACTGCATGGCGCGTCTGCAACAGGTCGAACACGCCGAGCAGGCTCAGCACCGCGGTGACGGCGGTGATTGGCCACAGCCAGTCATGTTCGAGAAAGGGCAGGCTGGCGAGGGTGAAAATCACGCAGACGGCAAAGAAGGCGTAGCGGCTCAGCAAAGACAGGCTCATACGGGTTCCTTGGTTCGGACTCAATTTTGTGCAACGGCACGCATTTCTGTGGGAGCGAGCCTGCTCGCGAAGACGGCGGACCAGCCAACCTTGATGTCGGCCATAAGGGCCTCTTCGCGAGCAGGCTCGCTCCCACAAAAAGCGTTAGTCACATTGTTTCAGGCGTTCTGCGCCTGCAGAAAAATCGAAAACAGCTCGGACTGGGATTTGATCCCCAGCTTGCTGTACATGTGTTTCTTATGGACTTTCACGGTTTCCACGGAGATTTCCAGCTTGCGGGCGATTTCTTTGCTGGAACAACCGCTGAGCATCAAACGCCCTACGTCCAGTTCCCGCGCGGTCAATTGGGCGCCCTTGAGCTGTTGCACCGACGCTTCCAGTTGCACCCGCCAGTCTGCCTGCGCAGGTGCGGCGGCGAGGGCCACGGTTTCGTTGATCTCGTACGGCAGACGCTGGCGCAACAGACCCAGTACCCACGGCTGGATCAAAGACAGCAAAGCGATCTGTTCGCCAGTGAAACGTTTTTCACTGCCCAGCGACAGGCACAGCGTGCGCTCGCCCTCGAGCTGGCAATTGAACTGGATTTCGTCGGCCACCACATTCAGACGAAAGTATCGCTGGTAGTACTCGGTCAGCTCGAAATGCTCCGGCGCGACTTCCGAGAGGCGATACAGGCCGGTGCGCGACTGCTCGCGGCAGGCGATGTAGAACGGATCGAGCAGATACAGCCCGCGCAGGTAATCCTGGAACAGCGGGTCCGGGCTGCCGTCCTCGCCGGGGCATTCGGCGAAGACTTGCGGATGCTGATCGGCGCTGAACAGCAGCACCACCCAGCTATCGAACGCCACGTACTGCTCAAGCAGGCGCACCAGTTGCGCCCAGAAATTCGGCTTGTCGAGCGCGTCGATCAATTGCCCGACCGCGCGGTGCCAAGTGATGTCATTCAACGAAAGTGTCATCGATCTACCCCAATCGGGTTACCCCGGCCGCGTGATTCCCTGGCCGGTTGCTTGCTGCGCATACTGGCCCACAGACGGGCACCGGGCAATCTTTCCGGGCCGGGCCACATAACAAGGGATAACCATGAAAGTCGAACTCGCCCAACTGGCGGGCCGTGACAACGACACGGCTTACAACCTGCAACGCGCACTGGCGGCGATTGCTGCCTGCGCGGCCGACACGCAGATGATCGTGTTCCCGGAAACCCACCTGATGGGCTTCCCCAACGCCGAAACCGTGGCGCAGATCGCCGAACCGCTCGACGGCCCGACCGTCAGCGCCGTGCTCGCATCAGCGCGTGAGCGTGACATGGCTGTGGTGATCGGCATGGCCGAAAACGACAACGGCCGCTTCTACAACACCACGCTGCTGATCACTCCCGAAGGCATCGCCCTGAAATACCGCAAGACCCATCTGTGGGCTTCGGATCGCGGCGTGTTCGAGGCCGGCGACCGTTACGCCACCTGCGTGTGGAACGGCGTGCGCGTGGGCCTGTTGATCTGCTACGACATCGAGTTCCCGGAAACCGCCCGCGCCCTGGCGCAACTGGGTGCGGAATTGCTCATCGTCACCAACGGCAACATGGACCCGTACGGCCCGACCCACCGCACCGCGATCATGGCCCGCGCCCAGGAAAACCAGGCGTTTGCGCTGATGGTCAATCGCGTTGATGCAGGGGATGACGGCCTGGTGTTTGCCGGCGGCAGCGCGCTGGTCGATCCGCTGGGTGCGCTGCTGTTCGAGGCCGGGCGCGAAGAAGGGCGGTTCAGGGTCGAGCTGGATTTCACGCAACTGGAGATTGCGCGCAAGGATTATCGCTATCTGGATGATCAGCGTTTGAAGTTGCCGGGGGAGGTGGTGGAGCAGGCTTGCGGTGTTCGCGAGCTATTGATTCCACACCCATAACCGCTGCCCTCACCCTAGCCCTCTCCCGGAGGGAGAGGGGACTGACCGAGGTGTAGTTTCGAAATACATCGACCTGAGATACCGAGTCGAACTCAGATATTGAAGTCCACATAGATCGGCTCCCTTTCCCCCTCGCCCCCTTTGGGGGAGAGGGCTGGGGTGAGGGGGGTAACGATCTTCAGTCGAACAAAAATAATCAGCCACACCCGAAATTTTTGCCGAACCCGGCTCTGCCATAAATCCAATAACATTCGGAGTAAGTCGCCCATGGCTCGTTTGCAACGCACCCTTTCGCTAGGGTCGGTGGTGCTGTTCGGCATCGCCTACATGACGCCGATCATTGTCCTCGGCACTTTCGGCATCCTCGCCCAGTCCACCGCCGGCATGGTGCCGGCCGCCTATCTGGCGGCGCTGGTGGCGATGTTCTTCACCGCCATGAGTTACGGACGCATGGCCGCCGCTTTCCCGGTCGCCGGTTCGGCTTACAGCTATGTGCGCAAGGCGATCAGTCCGAAACTCGGTTTCATTGCCGGCTGGGCGGTGTTGCTCGATTATCTGTTTCTACCGATGGCGATCTGGCTGATCGGCGCCGCTTATCTGGCTTCGGCATTTCCGTCGATCCCGCAATGGATCTGGGTGCTGGCGTTCATCGGCATCACCAGTGCGATCAACATCGTCGGGCTGAAACTGGCTAACGGCATCAACGCCTTGCTGATGCTGGTGCAGTTCCTCGTATTGATTGCCTTCGTTGCGCTGTGCGTGCACTACATCGGCGGCGATGCGAGCACGCCGCTGTGGTCGATCAAACCGTTCTTCAACGGCGACATGCAGATGCCGCTGATCATGAGCGGCGCGGCGATTGCCTGCTATTCATTCCTTGGCTTTGACGCTGTGAGCACCCTGACCGAAGAGACCCGCGATCCACGCCGCACCATTCCCCGGGCGATCATGCTGATCACCCTGATTGGCGGCCTGATCTTCGTCGGCGTTTCGTACTTCGTGCAGATCGCTCATCCATCGTTCCAGTTCGACAGCGTCGACTCGGCAGCCTATGAAATTGCGCGCAATATCGGTGGCGACCTGTTCGTGTCGATCTTCCTGATCGGCCTGATCGTCGGCCAGTTCGCCTCGGGGCTGTCGGCCCAGGCAAGTGGTTCGCGACTGTTGTTCGCCATGGGCCGCGACGGCGTCTTGCCGAAGTCGTTTTTCGGCACCTTGCACGCGCGTTTCGGCACCCCGGTCAACAGCATTCTGTTGTGCGCGGCGGTGGCGTTGCTGGCGCTGAGACTCGACGTTACCACCTCGACCTCGTTCATCAACTTCGGCGCGTTCCTGGCGTTCAGCCTGGTCAACCTGTCGGTGATCTTCCACTACTGGATCGGCGGCGAGAAAAAAGGCCCGCGCGAGTTGCTGCTGTTTTTGCTCTGCCCGCTGATCGGTCTGGTCGCCGACCTCTGGCTGATGGTCAGCCTCGATCATCTGGCGGTGTGGCTGGGGCTGAGCTGGCTGGCGATTGGTGTGGTGTATCTCGCCGTGCTGACCGGTGGTTTCCGCCGGCAGCCGCCGGAACTGGATTTTCAGGAAGCGACCTGAGCTTCGTGGCTTGGCTTCCCTCTGACGGGCATGGGATCCTTGGCGCTTTTGCGCCAAGGGAGTCCTTTATGTCGACCATTCATATCGCCGCTGCGCTGCTGCTCAACCCGCAAGGCCAGACCCTGCTGGTGCGCAAGCGCGGCACCACGGCTTTCATGCAACCGGGTGGCAAGATCGAGGCCCATGAGCTGCCGATCCACGCCCTTGCCCGAGAGCTGGAAGAAGAATTGGGTCTGCAGATCGACCCGGCGCAGGCGATTTTCCTCAACAGTTTTTCCGCCCCCGCCGCCAACGAGCCGGGCTTCATCGTCCATGCGGAAATTTATCAACTGACCATCGATACTGACGTCTGCCCGGCGGCGGAAATCGAGGAAGTCATCTGGGTCGATCCGGCCACTGATCCGGCGCTCGAGTTGGCGCCATTGACACGCGAGCACATCCTGCCGTTCTATCGCCGTTCACTGACTGCACTCGCCTGATCATTCCGCAAAGGACGTTGCCATGATCCCGTTGCAAGACCTGCTGATCTTCGCCGCCGCCGCATTGCTGATGGTGCTGACGCCGGGGCCGAACATGATCTATCTGATCTCGCGGTCGATCTGTCAGGGGCGCCGCGCCGGAGTGACTTCGTTGCTTGGCGTGGTTGGCGGGTTCTTCGTGCATATGTTCGCCGCGGCGGCGGGTTTGACGGCGGTGTTTCTGGCGGTGCCGATGGCCTATGAAGTGTTGAAATGGGCCGGTGCGCTGTACCTGCTGTGGCTGGCCTGGCAGGCGCTGAAACCCGGCGCACGTTCGCCGTTCGAAGCGCAGCAATTGCCACCGGACTCGTCGCGCAAGCTGATCACCATGGGCTTTCTCACCAGTGCGCTGAACCCGAAAATCGCCGTGTTCTATCTGTCGGTGTTTCCGCAGTTCATCAGCCCTGAGCACGGCTCGGTGTTCGCCCAAAGCATCGTCCTCGGGCTCACGCAGATCAGCGTCAGCTTCAGCGTCAATCTGTTGATCGCGCTGTTCGCCGCAGGCATCGCCTCGTGGTTCGTGCGCAATCCGACGTGGTTGGCGATGCAGCGTTATTTCATGGGCCTGGTGCTCGGCGGCCTCGCCGTAAAACTGATGCTCGAACAACGCCGGGCCGCCTGACATGTGGATCGAGCGGCTGGACGCCAGCCATGCCCTGGCTTACCGCGAACTGATGCTTGAAGCCTATGACCGGCATCCGCAGGCCTTCACTTCCAGCGTGCGCGAACGCGCAGTGATGCCGTTGAGTTGGTGGGAAGGGCGCCTGACCAGCAAGCTCGATGTGGTGCTGGGGGCATTCGATGCCGGGACGTTGGCCGGGATTGTCGGCCTGGCGTTCGAACCGCGCGAGAAGGCGCGCCACAAGGCAACGCTGTTCGGCATGTATGTCTCTGCGGATTTTCGTCGCAAGGGGCTGGGCTTTGATCTGGTCCAGGCGGCATTGGCCGAAGCGCAAAAGCATCCGGCGCTGAAACTGCTGCAGCTCACCGTCACCGCCGGCAACGACGCGGCTTTTCAGTTGTACCAGCGTTGCGGCTTCATTCAGTACGGCCTCGAACCGCTCGCCGTACGAGTGGGCGAAGAGTATTTCGACAAGATCCACATGTGGCGCCAGCTCTGACCCAGCGATAATTTCCGCCTACTGATCGTTCCCACGCTCTGCGTGGGAA
The DNA here is from genome assembly GCF_037095675.1 of Pseudomonas sp. CCNWLW23. Taxonomy (NCBI): domain Bacteria; kingdom Pseudomonadati; phylum Pseudomonadota; class Gammaproteobacteria; order Pseudomonadales; family Pseudomonadaceae; genus Pseudomonas; species Pseudomonas sp. CCNWLW23. The sequence goes on from NZ_JBAWKM010000004.1 coordinate 15,933, forward strand.
TGCAGCCCGGGACGCTCTGCGTCCCATCCAAAGCCGAACGCAGAGCGTCCGTTGAGGCATTCCCACGCAGAGCGTGGGAACGATCATCTCCTGCACAGCAGATCAGCGTACGGCGCTGACCCCATCGAGGGTCGAAAACGAGGTGTCCTTGGCGGTCAGCAGGAAATCGCGCATGTACGGCGCGTCGAGCATGTCGGTGCGAATCGCCGCGTACAGCGTCGCGAACAAGCCCTTTTCACCCAACCGTTTGCCCTTCACATAACCGCGCGAGCTGTATTCATGCAGCGCCCAGTGCGGCATGCCGCAGACGCCACGGCCGCTGGCGACCAGTTGCATCATCATCACCGTCAGTTCCGAAGTGCGCACCTGCGCCGGTTCAATGTCGGCCGGTTCAAGGAAGCGGGTGAAGATGTCCAGACGATCACGCTCGACCGGGTAGGTGATCAGCGTTTCCGTCAATAAGTCTTCAGGAACGATGTACGGCTTACTCGCCAGTGCATGCTGATTGGCCACGGCGAGCATGGCTTCGTAGGTGAACAGCGGCACGTAAGTGATGCCGGCAATCTCCAGCGGATCGGAGGTCACCACCAGATCCAGATCGCCCCGGGCCAGTGCTGGCAGCGGGGCGAAAGCAAAACCCGAAGCCAGGTCCAGCTCGACTTCCGGCCAGGCATCGCGGAACTGGTCGATGGTCGGCATCAGCCACTGGAAGCAGCTGTGGCATTCGATCGCCATGTGCAGACGCCCGGCGGTGCCACCGGCCAGCCGACCAATGTCCCGTTCAGCGGCGCGCAACAGCGGCAGGGTGGCGTCGGCCAGTTGCAGCAGGCGCAAACCGGCGCTGGTGAAGCGCACCGGTTTGGTCTTGCGCACGAACAACTGCATGCCCATGCGCTCTTCCAGCTCTTTGAACTGGTGCGACAAGGCTGACTGCGTCAGATGCAGGCGGTCAGCGGCATCGACCAGGCTGTCGGCTTCGCGCAGGGCGTGCAGGGTTTTCAGATGTCGGATTTCAAGCACCGGCGGGCTCCATGAAGAAAACTTGTGACGAATGCGTAGAAGGTGAGTTTGTCTCATGGAGCACGCTTTGTCGATCTGCAGGCCAGGATCCGGCGGAGCACTCGACAGACGACCGCTCGGCACTCTTCATCAAACTGTCATGCAAGTGTGGCAGCGCGCTCGCACGAACTTCATCAGACTCGCGCTCTACTGGGGTGCTGCGTTTTGGTGTTTTTCATGTTCAAGAGATTGTTTTCAGTCGCGGCCGCGTTGGCCGCGCTTTTGTTCGGGGCCGGCTCGTTTGCAGCCGGACGCTGTGACGTCAACGTGCCGACCGAGCACGCCGAGCTGGCGCAGGTCAGTCTTGCCTATCAAAGTATCGGCCGCGCATCGGACCCGGCGCTGTTGCTGGTCATGGGCCTGGGTGGGCAGTTGATTCACTGGCCGGATGAAGTGGTTGTCGCTTTGTGCCAGCAGGGTTTCCGGGTGATCCGCTATGACAACCGCGACGTCGGATTGTCGACCTGGCGGCAGGCGCCGATCGAGGCCAATCTGACCTTCGAAGTGCTGCGTTACAAACTCGGTCTGCCGGTCTCGGCCCCTTACAGCCTGACTGACATGGCCGACGATGCGCTGGGCTTGATGACCGCGCTGAAGGTTGAGCAATTCCACGTGCTCGGCGCGAGCATGGGCGGAATGATCGCCCAGCACATGGCGGCGATGGCGCCGCAGCGGGTGGAAAGCCTGACGCTGATCATGACCACTTCCGGCGCTGAAGGTCTGCCGGCGCCGAGTGCGGCGCTGGTGCAGTTGCTCTCGCGCCGAGGCGCGCCGAACCGCGAAGTGGCGCTGGAGCAACAGGCCGATCTGCTCGCGGCACTCGGTAGCCCGGCGGTAACCGATGATCGTCAGGCCTTGCTGCAACAGGCGGCGGCCTCCTACGACCGCGCGTTCAACCCCGAAGGCGTCAAGCGCCAGATCATGGCGATCCTTGCCGAACCGAGCCGGGTGGCATTGCTCAATCAACTGCGCGTGCCGACCCTGGTGGTGCACGGCACGGCAGATCCGCTGCTACCGGTGATGCACGGCGTGCATCTGGCGGCGCACATTCAGGGCAGTCAGTTGAAACTGATTCCGGGACTGGCGCATCGCTTTCAGGAGGCGTTCAAGGAACCGTTGCTGGCGGCGGTGCTGCCGTATCTGCAGGCGCATCGCGAGGATACTTCGCATTGGGCGCAGGTCGATCCGGCGGCGCCGAACAATCTGCTGTAAGAGTGCGCCAGCATCCTGTCGCCAAAAAAATATCAATGTGCCACTATTGTTTGCCGCGTTGTTGCCGATAAGGCGCAGGAACGTTTTCAGACATAGGGACTTGATCCATGATTTTTCGCGCTACACGTCAATGGGTCGCGCTGGCTCTGCTCGCCGTACTGACTCTCACCGGCTGCGCCCATGTGCAACCGCCCGTGGCCCTGGACAAACAGTTCTGGGATGCCAAAGAGCCGACCATCGGTGTGGCCATTACCGTCGTACCGTCGCCAGTGCTGGCGCTGACCGGCAATCAGGGCATCCTCGATTACGCCATTAATGCCGGCGTCAACAGCAAGCTCAGCGCCAATGTCGAGACCTGGCAGGTACGCGATCTGGAAACCCTGCCCGACGCCATAGTCGCCAAGTTGCAGGCCAAGGGCTACAAGGCCAAGCGCATTGATGAAAAGGTCGATCTGAAGACCTTCAAGGAAGTCGATTTCCGCGAGGGCTACATGACCAAGGACCTGTCGCCGATGAAAGCTGCCCACGGCATCGACCGTCTGCTGCTGGTGTCGATTTATGCCACCGGTGCCACCCGCAGCTACTACAGCATCGTGCCCACCAGCGTGCCGATGGCCCAGGTCGGCGGCCAGGGCATGGTGATCGATCTGTCGGACAACAAACTCTTGTGGTACCAGCCATTCGCCGCTGTGCAAGCCGCGCAAGGCGAGTGGGACGAGCCGTCCTACACCAACCTGTCCAACGCGTTCTATCAGGCGATGGATAACAGCCGTCAGCAAATGATCGCCCCGTTCGCGCAATGAAACGTCTGGCGCTGACCCTCGCGGCGATCTCGCTGCTGGTGTTGCCTGGCTGTGCGCAGAAACCGGCACCCGAGGCCGGTTTCAAGGATCAGGCCGCCATGAGCTATGTGCAGGCACACGGGCTGAAGGTCGACGTGCAACTGCCGGCGGAATTCGTCGGCGCCAGCACGGTGATCGACAGCAAGGCGGCAGTGAACGCGGCCAATTCCAGCTACACACTGGTGTCGAGCTCCGGCGCTGGCGCCGGGTTGGCGGGGATTCTGGTGGCCAGCCTGATCAACACGCAAATGGGTTCCGGTACGTTACAGCGCGATGCCGAAAAAGCCGCGCTGAACGAATCGCGGCCGCTGGCCGACCTGCTTGCTGGCGTGCCGTTGCAGGAGCGCTTGCAACAGCGTTTTCAGGCGGCGTCGCAGGTGTCCGGATTCAAGCAGGGGGCAGGTGCGGTGACGGCACGCTTGCTGATCGAACCGAAGCTGATGCTGACGCCCGATCGCGGCAGTTTCGTGCTGGTCAATCAGGTGCAATTGCAGGATATCGCCGGCTCGCCGCTGTACCGCATGCGCATCGAAGTGGCCAGTCAGCCGATTCGTCGTTGCGGCAAGCAATGCATTGATGATGGCGCCCTTGACCTGGCCAAGGTCACCGCCGTGCTGGATGAATGCATTGATGAATCCATGCGCGTGTTGAGCGCCGACCTGATGCAACCGACGCCACCGCCCGCCGCGCAGGAAACCCTGCGTTACGTGCTCGACGGCCAGCGCGTGGTCGAGCGCGGTTATCAACTGGCGCAGAGCGGCAACTACTGGCGCTACCGCAATCTCTACGGTGCGGTGAAGTCAGTGCCGGTGCCGTTCGAGGATGCCTTGTCGTCCGCGCAACTGGCCCGAGTCTACGGTCGCTAGAGGCAGATGCGCGTGGGTTCAGGCATGCAGCCTGACCCACACGCTCACCAGCACCGTCGCCGCTATCAACCAGGCTACCGCCGCCACCGCCAGTGACGCTTCCAGGCGCATGCGGTCGACCATCACATACAACGTCGCCAGATACACGAAGTAGGGAATGATCGACCACATCCCAAACACGATCGTGGTCTTCAGGTCGTCGACCGAACGCCCCTTGCCAACGATGTAGTGCGCAATCAGGGCAAAGGTCGGGAACAGCGGCACCAGGCCGGCGATGTAATAGTTTCTGGTCTTGGACAGTGCCGCGAGGATCAGCACCACTGCCGCGCCGATAGCGGCTTTGAGAATCAGATCCATCAGTGGCTCAGCCCGTACTTTTTGACTTTGTCGAACAGCGTGGTCTTGGCCATGCCCAGTTCCTGGCTGGCCTGGGTCAGGTTGCCGCCGCTGCGTTGCAAGGCGTCGACCAGCAGATTGCGCTCGAACGCTTCCACCGCTTCGGCAAACGCCAGGCCCTGGCCGGCGCTGGCCCCGGACTTCTTGAAGGCCGGCAGGCCGAGGGCGAAGCGTTCGGCGACGTTGCGCAGTTCGCGCACGTTGCCCGGCCAGTCGTGGCTCATCAGGTTCGACAGGGTCTGGTTGTCCAGCTCCGGCAGCGCGCGGTCGAAGCGCAGCGCCGATTGCTGGGTGAAGTGTTCGAACAGTTGCAGGATGTCTTCGCGGCGTTCGCGCAGCGGTGGCAATTCCAGGGTCACGACGTTGAGGCGGTAGTACAAGTCGCTGCGAAACTCGCCGGCCTTGCTTGACTCATCGAGGTCGGATTTGGTCGCCGCAATCACCCGGCAATCCACCGCCACACTCTGGTTCGAGCCGAGCCGTTCGAGGGTGCGTTCCTGCAATACGCGCAGCAACTTGATCTGCAATGGCAGCGGCATGCTTTCCACTTCGTCGAGGAACAGCGTACCGCCGTCGGCATGCTCGATCTTGCCGATGCGGCGTTTGCCGGCGCCGGTGAAGGCGTTGGCTTCGTGGCCGAAGATCTCGCTTTCAAAAAGGTTTTCCGGCAGGCCGCCGCAGTTCAGCGCGACGAACTGTTTGCTGTGGCGCCGACTGAAATCGTGCAGGCAACGGGCGACCAGCTCCTTGCCGGTGCCGGTCTCGCCTTCGATCAAGACGTTGGCCGAAGTGTCGGCGACGTTGGCGATCAGTTCGCGCAGATTCTGCATCGCTGGTGAACGGCCGATGATCCGCCCTTCAAGGGAGTCGCGTTCAGCCAGTTGCCGACGCAACGAGGAAACCTCGCGGGCGAGGCAGCGTTGCTCCAGCGCCCGTCGCGCGACATCGACCAGGCGCTCCGGCGAGAACGGTTTTTCCATGAAATCGTAGGCGCCTTTCTGCATCGCGCCGACGGCCATGGAAATGTCGCCGTGGCCGGTGATCAGCACCACCGGCAGGCTGCGGTCACGTTGCTTGAGACGGGTGAGCAATTCCAGGCCATCGATGCCCGGCAGGCGGATGTCGCTGATGACGATGCCGGCAAAGTTGTCGCCGACCTGCGCCAGTGCTTCTTCGGCACTGCCGACGCCGATGCACGGAATGTCTTCGAGGGTCAGCGCCTGTTGGCAGCCGAGCAGCACATGGGGGTCGTCTTCGACAATCAACACACTGAGTTCGTGGTTCATATTGGCTCGGCAGGAGTAGGGCTTACCAACGGTAAACTGAGGACGAAAGTGGTGCCACCGCCGGCCGGGTGTTCGACACCCAGGTGCCCGCCGGTAGCGGCGGCGAGGCTGGCGGACAGGGTCAGGCCCAGTCCCAGGCCTTGCTCGCCGGGTTTGGTGGTGAAGAACGGTTCGAACAGATGCTTGCGCGCTTCGGCGTCGATACCGTGGCCGTTGTCGCGCACCCGCAAGCGGTACTTGCCGTTGAATTCTTCCCCCTCCAGCCACAGTTGCGGCTGTGGTTGCGCGTGCATGGCGTCGAGGGCGTTGCCGATCAGGTTGACGAGGATCTGTTCGAGGCGGGTCTGATCGATCAGCAGCTGCACATCGGCAAACTGCCGGTGAATTTGCAGCGCGGTGTTTTCCACACGCGCGCCGAGCACTTGCAAGGCGGCGTCGACGGCTTTGCCGAGACTGGCCTGACCCTTATTGTCGCCGCGCCGGGCAAACGAACGCAGGCTGGCGGTGATCCGGCCCATGCGGTCGATCAGGTCATTGATGGTCTTGAGGTTGGTGCTGGCGACGTCGAGCTGGCCGCGCTCGAGAAAGCGCACGGTGTTGCCCGACAGCGTGCGCATCGCCGCCAGCGGCTGGTTCAGTTCATGGGCAATACTGGTCGACATCTGGCCGATAGCCGCGAGTTTGCCGGCCTGCACAAGTTCATCCTGGGCGCGGCGCAACGTCTCTTCGGCCTGGCGGCGCTCGCGGATCTGACTCTTCAGGCGTTCGTTGCTGGCGCGCAGATCGGCGGTGCGTTCGGTAATCCGACGTTCGAGTTGGCTGTTGGCTTCCTGCAACGCTTCGCGGGCGGCGAGACGGGTGGCGAGGACTTTGCGTCGCTCGTTCCAGGCAATCAGCAGGAAGGCGAACAGGGCAAACGCCACCGCCACCAGGATGCCTTGGTTGATCGCTTCGCGGCGCAGGTCCTGCAACGGCGTGAGCAGGGTGAAATTCCACGGCGTGTCGCTCAGCAGTCGGGTTTGCGCCAGATAACTGATGTCGTCTTCGTCGGGCTGTAATTCGCTGTTGGCCGGGAAAGTCAGTTTCTCCACGCCCTCGGCCAGTGTCTCGCGGGCCAGCGGTTGCAGTTCGTTGAGCGGGAACCAGTAGTACTGCAGGCTGCGGGCGAGTTTTTCCTTGACCTCATCGCTGAGCGGGATCACCGATTTCAGCCGCCTGGCGGGATCGCTGGAGAGAATGATGATGCCGTTCTCATCGCTGACGAACGCTTCCAGACGCGCCCGTTGCCAGCGCTCTTCCATGGCTTCCAGACGCACCTTGACCACCGCGACACCGATGATCTTGCCGTGCTCTTCGAGGCCGTGGGCAAGGTAGTAACCGGGTTCACCATTGGTGCTGCCGATGCCATAGAAGCGCCCGGGCTGGCCGCGCACGGCGTCTTTGAAATAGGCGCGGAAGGACAAGTCTTCACCGAGATAACTGTCGACATCGCGCCAGTTGCTGGTGGCCATGACCCGGCCGGTGGTGTCCATCACGTAGATGGCCCGGCTGCGGCTGCGGCGGTTCAGGCCTTCGAGGTAATCGTTGACCGTCTGCCGGTGCTCCGGGGTCGGGTCGGCCAGCAACTGCGGCACACTCGTTTCGAGTTCCAGCAGACTGGGCAGGTAGGTGTATTTGCTGATCTCGCTTTCGACCGCGCGGGCGTGCAGTTCCAGCTGACGCTGGCCGTTCTCGCCGAGGCTGCGGATGCCGAAGTGTTCACTGGTCCAGAAGCCGATAAAACCCAGCCCGACCATCAGGGCGATGATCAGTGGCGGCAGGAACAGATGACGGATCAGACGGGGCTTCACGGCAAGTGATGGCTCTGCAGCGCGATAAAGAGTGGGGTCGCATTTCATCACAGATGCCTTGGGTCAACCACAACACTTGTTTGTGCCTGTGGCGAGGGGATTTATCCCCGTTGGGCCGCGAAGCGGCCCCAAAACCATCACTGCGGTTTAACTGAAAGACCGCATGCACAGGTTTTACGACTGCTGCGCAGCCGGACGGGGATAAATCCCCTCGCCACAGGGGATCTCATTGTCAGGCTGCCCGCACCCCACAGACAGGGTGCGGGTGTGTTGCTTTTAGTGCTGCAGAATTTTCTCGAGGAAGTGCTGCGCGCGTTCGGAGCGGGCGCTGATGTCGCCGAAGAATTCCTCTTTCGGGCAGTCTTCGATGATCTTGCCCTGGTCCATGAAGATCACCCGGTCCGCCACTTTACGGGCGAAGCCCATTTCGTGGGTCACGCACATCATGGTCATGCCTTCGTGGGCCAGCTGCACCATGACGTCGAGCACTTCATTGACCATTTCCGGGTCGAGCGCCGAGGTCGGTTCGTCGAACAGCATGACGATCGGGTCCATCGCCAGCGCACGGGCAATCGCCACACGCTGTTGCTGACCGCCGGACAGTTGCCCCGGATGCTTGTGGGCGTGCGCCGACAAACCTACGCGCTCGAGCAGTTGCAGGCCTTTTTTGGTCGCCTCTTCCTTGCTGCGGCCAAGCACCTTGATCTGCGCGATGGTCAGGTTTTCGGTGATGGTCAGGTGCGGGAACAGCTCGAAATGCTGGAACACCATGCCCACCCGCGAACGCAGTTTCGGCAGGTTGGTTTTCGGGTCAGCGATCGACGTACCGTCAACCACCACGTCGCCTTTCTGGAACGGCTCCAGGGCGTTGACGCACTTGATCAGCGTCGACTTGCCGGAACCCGACGGGCCGCAGACCACAATCACTTCGCCTTTTTTGACCTCGGTGCTGCAATCAGTCAGCACCTGGAAGTCCCCATACCACTTGTTGATGTTTTTGATAGAGATCATACGGCGAACCTTTTTTGCAGACGCTTGACCAACCGCGAGGCGGCGAAGCTGATGATGAAGTACACGAGACCGGCGAAAATCAGGAACTCATTGGAGCGGCCGATGATGTCGCCGCTGGCGCGCGAGGCATTGAGGAAGTCCACCAGGCCCACGGTGTAGACCAGCGAGGTGTCCTGGAACAGGATGATGCTCTGCTGCAGCAGCAGCGGGGTCATCTTGCGGAACGCCTGCGGCAGGATGATCAGGCGCATCATCTGCCCGTAGTTCATGCCCAGCGCTTGCGCGGCACCCATCTGGCCCTTGGAAATCGACTGCACACCAGCCCGGACGATTTCGCAGAAGTACGCCGCTTCGAACATCATGAATGCCACGACGCACGAGGTGAACGCACCGATCGGCGTGTCTTCGCCGGTGATCCAGCGCAGCACGAACGGCACCGCCAGGTAGAACCAGGTGATCACCAGCAGCAGCGGAATCGAGCGGAAATAGTTGACGTAGGCGCCGGCGATGCTCGACAGCAGCTTGTTGTGCGACAGACGGCACAGCGCGAGGATCGTGCCGAGAATCATCCCGCCGATCACGCCCATGGCCATGAGCTTGAGGGTCATCACCATGCCGTTCCACAAACCGGGAATGGCCGGGACGATGCCACTGAAATCGAATTCCATTATTTACCCCCCACGGAGATCAGGCCGGGCACCGCGACTTTCTTCTCGACCAGGCGCATCAGCAGCATCAGGCTCATGTTGAGGGTGAAATAGATCAGGGTTGCCAGGGTGAACGCTTCGAACAGGTTGGCCGAGAACTCGGCGGTCTGTTTGGTCTGCGCCAGCAATTCCATCAACCCGATCAGGGACGCCACGGAGGAGTTCTTGAACACGTTCAAAAATTCCGAGGTGAGCGGCGGAATGATGATCCGGTAGGCCTGGGGCAGCAGCACGTTCCAGTAGATCTGCGGCAGTTTGAAACCCATCGCGCGGGCGGCGGATTCCTGGCCACGAGGCAGCGCCTGGATACCGGTACGCACTTGCTCGCAGACACGGGCGGCGGTGAACAGACCGAGGCAGACGACAACGCTCAGGTAGGCCGAAGTAGTCGGGTTGAGGTCCTGCTTGTACCACTCCTGCAGATCCGGCGGCAGCAGATCGGGCACCAGAAAGTACCAGATGAACAGCTGCACCAGCAGCGGCACGTTACGGAACAGCTCGACGTAGCAGGTCGCGATGCCCGATACGATGCGGTTCGGCACGGTGCGCATGATGCCCAGCAGCGAGCCGAGCAGCAGGGCGATGATCCACGCCACGACGGCGATGGCGATGGTCCAGCCCAGACCGGAGATGAACCAGTCGAGATAGGTCTCGCTGCCCACGCCGGTGGACTTGAAGAACACGCCCCAGTCCCAGTTGTAATTCATTAGGGTCTCCCCTCGATTCGATCGATGTACAAGTGCCCGCCTGGGGAACTCCGTTCCCTCCCCAGTCTTTTTTCAAAGACCGGGCACACGCGATCGGCTCGACAGCCACCGGTTCGAGTGTTTCCAGAAAAATGCCAGCAGGGAGTGACCATCCCCTGAAAAGGCAGGCGCCTCCTCAGGGGATAAGGTTAGTCAGAAAATCAGGACTTCTTGTCGTCAGCCGCTTTGTCGGTCGGATTGGCGATCAGGGTCTTGAGCTCGTCGCTCATCGGGAAGTTCAGGTTCAGGCCTTTTGGCGGAATCGGCTGCATGAACCACTTGTCGTAGATCTTGTTGATGTCGCCCGAAGCGTAAGTGGCCTTGATCGCGTCATCCACAGCCTTTTTGAACGGCTCGTCGCCTTTGCGCATCATGCAGCCGTAGATTTCGTACGACTGTGGCGTGCCGGTCACTTCCCAATCGGCGGCTTTCTTGGCCTTGGCGGCTTCGCCGGCCAGCAGCGCGTCATCCATCATGAAGGCAACGGCACGGCCCGATTCCAGCATCTGGAAGGACTCGCCGTGGTCTTTGGCGGAGATGACGTTCATGCCCATCTGCTTGTCGGCGTTCATCGCCTTGAGGATGCGCTCGGAAGTGGTACCGGCGGTGGTCACGACGTTCTTGCCTTTCAGATCGTCGAAATCCTTGTACTTGGAGTCTTTCTTGGACAGCAGACGGGTACCGATTTCGAAGATGCCGACGGAGAAGTCGACCTGCTGCTGACGCTCGACGTTGTTGGTGGTCGAACCGCACTCGACGTCCACGGTGCCGTTCTGCACCAGCGGGATACGGGTCTGCGAGGTGACGAGGTTGTATTTGACTTGCAGGTTCGGCAGGTCGAGGTCTTTCTTGATCGCTTCGACGATGGCCAGCTGGATGTCGTGCGAGTAGCCGACCGGTTTGCCGGATGCATCAGCGATGTAGGAGAACGGAATGGAGGCGTCACGGTGGCCCAGGGTGATGACACCGGACTCTTTGATTTTCTTCAGGGTGCCGGTGAGCTCGGCGGCGAAAACTGGCGTGCTGATCAGAGCGGCAGCAATGGCTGCGCCCAGGATATGGGGAACGATGCGCATCAAATTTTCCTCGACATTGTTTTTTTTATGGAGCCAGTTTGTCGGCCCTTTTTGTGCTTCGAATGCCTGACGGCTCCTGAAGTGTTGGCACAGCAGGCATTCGTCGAGAGAGTGTAGAGCATGACTCGTGCCAGAGCAGTCGAAGTCAGTTAAGCGGTTGTTTTATAACGTTATTAAAGTTTTATGGCGGTAATTTGTTGAAGATGAGATCCGGTTAACCGAATCGACTGTGGAGTCGCGTTCGGAAAACCGAACGATCAAAAGCCCCTCACCCTAACCCTCTCCCGGAGGGAGAGGGGACTGACTGCGGTGGATGGTCGAGTTACGGCGACGTGAGATACCGAGTCGACCTCGGACTGTGGAACCCACGGAGATCGGCTCCCTTTCCCCCTCTACCCCTGGGGGGAGAGGGCTGGGGTGAGGGGGAAAAGATCTAACTGCCCCAATCAGGTTCAACAAAGTCCACATAACAAAAAGCCCCTGAATCTCTCGATTCAGGGGCTTTCATTTGAACGGTGAGATCAAGCCGCTTCGATCTTCCGATTCTGCTCAACCTTGCCCAGATACGTCGCGAGCTTCTGCTGCTCCTCCGCTGTGGTGAACAAGCCTAGCTTGGTACGGCGCCACAGGATGTCGTGCGCCGTGGTCGCCCACTCTTCGCTGCACAAATAATCGACTTCGCGGGTGTAGAGACCGCCGCCGATGTGCTCACCCATGTCGGCCAGGCTTTCCACGCCTTCGAGCATGCGCCAGGTGCGGCTGCCGTAGGTGACGGCCCAGCGCCGGGCGATTTCAGTCGGGACGAAATCGAACTTGTCGCGAATTCGCGCGCTCAGCGCCTCTGGCGTGGTCATGTCTTCGCCGCCGGGCAGGGTGGCGGTGGCAGTCCAGCTCGGGCGCATTTGGGTGAAGAACGGCATCAATTGCGCCATCGCCGACTCGGCGAGTTTGCGGTAAGTGGTCAGCTTGCCACCGAACACCGACAGCAACGGCGCTTCTTCGGTACTGCCCGACAGCGCCAGGGTGTAATCGCGGGTCACTGCCGACGGGTTGTCGGATTCGTCGTTGCACAAAGGACGGACGCCCGAGTAGCTGTGCACAATGTCTTCGCGGCTGAGCTGCTTCTTGAAGTGGGCGTTGACCACTTTCAGCACGTAATCGGTTTCGCCTTCGGTGATCGCCACTTTCGCCGGGTCGCCGGTGTACTCGCGGTCGGTGGTGCCGATCAGGGTGAAGTGGTTCAGGTACGGAATAGTGAAAACGATGCGCTGATCTTCGTTTTGCAGAATGTGCGCATGTTCGCCTTCGTACAGTTTCGGCACGATGATGTGGCTGCCCTGAATCAGACGGATGCCGTACGGCGATTCCATCTTCAGGTCGTCACGGATGAACTTGGCCACCCATGGGCCGGCGGCGTTCACCAGTGCTTTGGCGGTGATAGAAAACAGGCTGCCGTCGGCGCGCTCCAGATGCAGATGCCACAAACCTTTGCTGCGACGTGCGCTGACGCAACGGGTCTGGGTGTGCACATGCGCACCTTTTTCGCGGGCGGCCATAGCGTTCAGGACCACGAGGCGGGCGTCATCGACCCAGCAGTCGGAGTATTCGAAGCCTTTCTTGATTTCGCTTTTCAGCGCGCTGTCGGCGCCGAACTTCAGGCTTTTCGAACCCGGCAGTTTTTCGCGCTTGCCGAGGTTGTCATAAAGGAACAGGCCGGCACGAATCATCCACGCCGGCCGCAGGTGCGGGCGGTGTGGCAGGACGAAACGCATCGGTTTGACGATGTGCGGCGCTTTCGCCAGCAGCACTTCACGCTCAGCCAGCGCTTCACGCACCAGACGGAATTCGTAATGCTCCAGATAGCGCAGGCCACCGTGGATCAGCTTGCTGCTGGCCGACGAGGTGTGGCTGGCCAAGTCGTCTTTTTCGCAAAGGAACACCGAAAGACCGCGACCGGCGGCATCCGCTGCGATCCCTACGCCGTTGATCCCGCCGCCAATCACGGCAACGTCATAGATCTCGGAGAGAGGGGGCGTACGCAAGGTAGAGGTGGACATCGGCTGGCCTCGGTTCTTTTGGTTTTATGTCTTGGAAATCGAACATTAATGTTCATTTGCGAAAATGGTAGCCCATAAACACGCGCACAGCCAGTCGCGTTCGATTGAAAAAACTCATCGAAGGGCGATTAAAAGAAAATTTTCGAACATGAATGCGCGCAAGGACGCAGGAGATGTGTTGTGTAATCGATTGTTTTCGCGAGCAGGCTCGCTCCCACATTTTGCAATGCATTCCGAGTGTGGGAGCGAGCCTGCTCGCGAAAGCGTCGGTTCGGTCAGCGAGGGAGAGGAATCAGACGACTTCCAGACGAATCTTGTGCTGACTCAACAACTGCGCCAGCGCCGGTACCGGCTGCTGATCGGTGACCAGGCAATCGATCAGGCTGATCGGCCCCAATCTAATCATCGCGTTACGCCCGAACTTGCTCGAGTCCGCCGCCAGAATCACCTGCCGCGCATTGGCAATGATCGCTTGGGAAACGCGAACTTCCTGATAATCGAAGTCGAGCAGGCTGCCGTCCTCATCGATGCCGCTGATCCCGACCAAGGCGAAATCGACCTTGAACTGGTTGATGAAATCCACACTCGCCTGACCGACCACACCGCCGTCGCGGCGCACGTTGCCGCCGGTCAGCAGCACATCGAAATCATCCTTGGCGCTGAGCATCGAGGCGACGTGCAGGTTGTTGGTGATGATTTTCAGGTGGCTGTGATTGAGCAGGGCGCGAGCGATCGATTCGGTGGTGGTACCGATATTGATGAACAGCGAGGCGTGATCGGGGATTTGTGCGGCGATGGCTTCGCCGATGCGTTGCTTTTCGTCGCGCATCTGATCGGCGCGCATCGCATACGCGGTGTTTTCGACACTGGAATCGTACGCGGCGCCACCGTGGTAGCGACGCAGCAGATTGGCTTCCGCGAGCTGATTGATATCGCGGCGGATGGTTTGCGGGGTGACAACGAACAGCGTGGCCATTTCCTCGATGCTCACATAGCCGCGTTCGCGGACCAGCTCGAGGATTTGCTGCTGACGGGGAGGCAGATTCATGGGGCTTCCTTTGGGCTGCCGTGCAAAATTTGCCCATGATGCCGCAGGAATCTGCTCCCTACCAGTTAGATACCCTTCTGGAACTGCACGTTGGCTTATTCGGCGTCCTCACGTGCCCAGTCGCGGGTGCGGCTGACGGCTTTTTTCCAGCCTTTGTAGAGTTTCTCTTTCTCGGTTTCGTCCAGGCTCGGTTCGAACTCGCGCTCGATCACTGCTTTGCCGCGCAGTTCTTCCAGGCTGCCCCAGAAGCCGCAGGCCAGACCGGCCAGATAAGCCGCGCCCAGTGCAGTGGTTTCGCGCATTTGCGGGCGTTCGACCTGGGTGCCGAGGATATCGGCCTGGAATTGCATGAGGAAGTTGTTCGCCACCGCGCCGCCGTCCACGCGCAGGGCCTTGAGGCGTTCGCCGGAGTCCTGTTGCATGGCGTCGAGTACGTCGCGGGTCTGGTAGGCGATCGATTCCAGCGCGGCGCGGATGATGTGATCGACGCGTACGCCGCGCGTCAGGCCGAACAGCGCGCCACGGGCATACGGGTCCCAGTACGGTGCGCCGAGACCGGTAAACGCCGGCACCAGATACACGCCGTTGCTGTCCTTGACCTTGTTGGCAAAGTACTCGGTGTCGTGGGCGTCGTTGACGATTTTCAGTTCATCGCGCAGCCATTGCACGGTCGAACCGCCGTTGAACACGGCGCCTTCCAGAGCATAAGCCACTTCGCCGCGTGGGCCGCAGGCGATGGTGGTGAGCATGCCGTGCTGGGATTTCACCGCTTTGTCGCCGGTGTTCATCAGCAGGAAGCAACCGGTGCCGTAGGTGTTTTTCGCTTGGCCCGGCTCCACGCACATCTGGCCGAACAGTGCCGCTTGCTGGTCGCCGGCGATACCGCCGATGGCGATGCCGCTCTTGGTACGACCGTAGATTTCCGAGGAGGCTTTGACCTCCGGGAGCATCTCGCGTGGGATGTCGAGGATCTCCAGCATCTTCGAATCCCACTCCAGCGAGTGAATGTTGAAGAGCATGGTGCGCGAGGCGTTGGTGTAGTCGGTGACGTGCACCTTGCCGCCGGTGAATTTCCAGATCAGCCAGCTATCGACGGTGCCGAACAGCAGCTCGCCGTTGCGCGCACGCTCGCGGCTGCCTTCGACGTTGTCGAGGATCCACTTCAGTTTGGTGCCGGAGAAGTACGGGTCGGTGACCAGGCCGGTGGTGTCGCGGATGTAGTCTTCGTGACCATCGCGCTTGAGCTGCTGGCAGATCTCGGTGCTGCGGCGGCACTGCCAGACGATTGCGTTATAGACCGGACGGCCAGTGGTCTTGTCCCAGACCACAGTGGTTTCACGCTGGTTGGTGATACCGATCGCGGCGACTTGGTCATGATGCAGGCCGGCCTGGGCCAGCGCCTCAACCATCACCGCGCTCTGGGTGGCGAAAATTTCCATCGGGTCGTGCTCGACCCAACCGGCTTGCGGGTAATGCTGAACGAATTCGCGCTGCGCGGTGCAGACCACGTTCGCGTCGCGGTCGAAGATGATCGCGCGCGAGCTGGTCGTACCCTGATCAAGGGCAATGATGTAGTTCTTGTTCTGAATGTCGGTCATGTCGATTGCCTTGGACGAAAAAAACGAGAGTGGGCCGTGGCGCAGGCTCGGATGGGCAGGAGCCGGCGCCGACTGTTTCAAGAAGTTCTTGGTTTGCCGTCAATGGCCGGTTCTGCATCCTTTGTAGCAGGTGTGGCGCCGGTCAGGTGACGGGCAATCAGCCCGCGATACCCGGCAGCGCCGAGGCAGGCACCGACAATCGGTGCAAAAATCGGAATCAGGAAGTACGGAATATCACGACCACCGGTGAAGGAAATTTCACCCCAACCGGTAAAGAAAGTCATCAGTTTCGGCCCGAAGTCACGCGCAGGGTTCATCGCGAAACCGGTCAGCGGACCCATCGCACTGCCGATCACGGCGATCAGCAAACCGATCAGCAGCGGCGCCATCGGGCCGCGTGGCAGGCCGTTGTTGTCATCGGTCAGGGCCATGATCACGCCCATCAGGATCGCGGTGATGATCATCTCGACCAGAAACGCCTGGGCCGTCGACAGCACCGGGTTCGGGTAGGTCGAGAACACCGAGGCCAATTCCAGGCTGGCAGCCGAGCCACGAACCATCTGGTGGGTTTGTTCGTAATCGAAGAAGAGGTTGCTGTAGAGCGTGTAGACCAGCAACGCGCCGCAGAAGGCGCCGGCAATTTGCGAAAGGATGTAGAACGGCAGTTTGCGCTTTTCGAAGTCAGCGAAGATTGCCAGAGCGATGCTCACGGCCGGGTTCAAATGCGCGCCGGAAACCCCGGCGGTGAGGTAGATCGCCATGCTCACGCCGACGCCCCAGATGATGCTGATTTCCCACAGGCCGAAGCTGGCGCCCGCGACTTTGAGCGCGGCGACACAACCGGTGCCGAAGAAGATCAGAAGGGCAGTGCCCAGGAATTCGGCCATGCATTGGCCGGAAAGCGATGGTTGCGGTAAAGCAGCTGTCATTGAAAACCTCGGTTCTTTTTCTTGTGTAGCGCCTTGCCAACGGAGCAGGGCGCGATCTTCACCGGGTCGGAATCCCCATTCGGTTCCCGGGTTACTGCTGGGTACTGCGCGGAACATGATTCTTACATTATTCAGATTCGAAAAAATATAGACAAGAAACAAACCTGTCAAAGGTCGAAAGTGAACCGTCGGTCACAATAAAACTATTCGCCGTGTGAATGATCAGTAGCGCGAACGGCTTGAATGCAGCGCGAGGCCACGGGATTCGCGGCTTGGAATAGAGCCTTTTGCCCAACGATGACCTAGAATCCGCCGCAGGTTTTTCAAAGATTGCCGAACCCGGAGCTGCCATGACCCCTGCGTTGGACTTGTTGAAAAAAGTTCGTGCCGAACATCGCGTGCACAGTTACGAACATGATCCGAAGGCCGCGTCCTACGGGCTGGAGGCAGCGGAGAAGCTCGGGCTCGAACCGGCGCAAGTGTTCAAAACCCTGCTGGCCGCCAGTGAAAAAGGCGAACTGCTGGTGGCTGTGGTGCCGGTCGTCGGAACGCTCGACCTCAAGGGACTGGCACACGCCGCCGGAGTGAAGAAAGCCGAAATGGCTGATCCCGCCGCCGCGCAACGCTCCACCGGCTACCTGTTGGGCGGCATCAGCCCGCTCGGGCAGAAGAAACGCCTGCGCACCTTCATCGACAGTTCCGCTCAGGAGTTTGCGACTATCTATGTGAGTGCCGGGCGGCGAGGACTGGAAGTGGAACTGGCGCCTGCGGTGCTGGCCGAGCACACCCAGGCGCAGTTCGCCGATATCGGCCGGGCGTAATAGTCGCGCCGGCTGTATGAAGAAAAAATTGCGCTTCTGTCACTGGCAGTGATCCGGCCCGCCGTTGCATGCTCGGTCGACCAATTCAGGGAGAAAATCATGCAGCTTGCGTTTCATCAGGTCGACGCGTTCAGTGATCGGCCATTCAGTGGCAACCCGGCGATGGTCTATCGGCTCGACAGCTGGCTGGCCGATGACTTGATGCAGAAGATCGCCGCCGAACACAACCTGGCGGAGACTGCGTTTCTGGTGCGCGAAGGCCAGGCCTGGCATATCCGCTGGTTCACCCCGACCACCGAAGTGCCGCTGTGCGGGCATGCGACCCTGGCCAGCGCGTTTGTACTGTTCGAAATCTATAAGGAAAGTGCCGAGCGCATCGACTTCACCTGCAAGTCCGGGCCGCTGAGTGTCAGCCGCGAAGCCGGCCGGCTATGGCTGAATTTCCCGACCATCGTGCCTTCGGAAATCGGCGTGACGCTGGATGTCGAGCGGGCGCTCGGTGTCGAGGCGGTTGATGTGCTCGGCTCCAACGAGCTATTCGTGGTGCTGGACTCCGAACAGGCCGTGCTCGACTGCCAACCGGACATGGCGGCGCTGGCGAAACTGCCGTGGCTGGGGGCGATTGTCACTGCGCGCGGCAACCAGCATGACTTCGTCTCGCGCTATTTCGCCCCGGCCATCGGTATCAATGAAGACCCGGTGACCGGCTCGACCCATTGCAGCCTGATTCCGTACTGGGCCAAACGTCTGGGCAAATCGAACCTGACCGCGTGCCAGCGCTCGGCGCGGGGCGGGGAGTTGTTCTGTCGGCTGGAAGGTGAGCGAGTGAAGATTGGCGGCAATGCGACGCTGGTGGCCAGCGGTACCCTGTTTTTAGGCTGAGGCAATACCAACTGTGGGAGCGAGCCTGCTCGCGAAAGCGCTCTTTCAGTCAACATCTTCGGCGACTGAAACACCGCATTCGCGAGCAGGCTCGCTCCCACAATTTTTATCCAGTGCAGATCAGAGGCTGGTGCTGAATCGACGGACGCCGTTTTCCACCGCCGGAATCTGTGCCGCAGTGCTCCCCGAAGCCTGGAACAGCACCAGGTGATCCGCCGCTACGCGAATCCCGACCTGCGCGCCAACCAGATGATCGGCATGGCTGGGGAAGATCGATTCCAGCTGCGCGCCGGTCGGCAGTTGCAGGCGATACAAGGTCGCCGCGCCGAGGAATGTCTTGCCGACAATCTGCGCCTGCAACGCGCTGTCCGGCGCGTAAACAATGTCATCCGGACGCAACAGCACATCCACCGCGCCGCCAATCGGCCAGGTGTAAGCACGGTTGCCGCGCAGTTCACCCAGCTCGGTCTGCACCGATTCCGGGGTGACGAGCTGGCCGCGAATGAAATAGCCCTGACCGATGAAACTGGCGACATATGGCGTCGCCGGTTCGTGATAGAGGTTGTAGGGCGTGTCCCACTGTTCCAGCCGACCTTCCTTGAACACACCAACGTGATCGCTGACGGCAAAGGCTTCTTCCTGATCGTGGGTGACCAGAATCGCACTGGTGCCACGGGCCTTGAGAATGTCGCGCACCTCATGGCTGAGCTTGCGGCGCAACTCGCCATCGAGGTTGGAGAACGGCTCGTCGAGCAGCAGCAACTGCGGCTCCGGCGCCAGGGCGCGGGCGAGGGCGACGCGCTGTTGCTGACCGCCGGACAATTCGTGGGGGAAGCGCTTGCCGAGGTTTTTCAGGTTGACCAGTTCCAGCAGCTCTTCGACCACGCGCGCCTTGTTCGGGTGCTTGCGAATGCCGAAAGCGATGTTGTCGGCCACGCTCAGGTGCGGGAACAGCGCGTAATCCTGAAACACCATGCCGATCCGGCGTTTCTCCGGCGCCAGGGTGAAACCGGCGCTGGAGAGGGTTTCGCCACCGAGGGTGATTTCGCCTTCATGCACCGGTTCGAAACCGGCGATGGCGCGCAGGGTGGTGGTCTTGCCGCAGCCGGACGAGCCGAGCAGGCAGCCGATGTCGCCGGCGTTGAGGTGCAGATTGAGGTTCTGCACCACGCGTTGATCTTGGTAGCCGCAAGCGAGGTTGCGCAGGTTCAGCAGTAATTCATGGCTCATGCGTGGTGATATGCCGGTTCGACGAGGAACTCGAGCAGGGCCTTCTGTGCGTGGAGACGGTTTTCTGCCTGATCCCAGGCGACTGAGCGCGGGTCATCGAGCAGGTCGAGACTGATTTCTTCGCCACGGTGCGCCGGCAGGCAGTGCATGAACAGCACGTCCTCGGCAGCGAGGTCGAGCAGGGCACGGTTGACCTGAAACGGCGCGAACAGCTTGAGGCGCTTGGCAGTTTCCTCTTCCTGACCCATCGAAGTCCAGACGTCGGTGCTGACCAGATGCGCGCCACGCACGGCGTCTTGCGGATCGCGGACGATGGTCACGCGATCACCAGCCTGGGCGACGAATTCCGGGTTCGGCTCGTAGCCTTCCGGGCAAGCAACGCGCAATTGGAAGTCGAACTGGATCGCCGCTTCTATATAGCTGTTGCACATGTTGTTGCCGTCACCGACCCAGGCCACGGTCTTGCCCTGGATCGAGCCACGGTGTTCGAGGAAGGTCTGCATGTCGGCGAGCAGCTGGCACGGGTGCAGATCATCGGACAGGCCGTTGATTACCGGCACCCGCGAGTTGGCGGCGAATTCGGTCAGGGTGCTATGGGCGAAGGTACGGATCATCACCGCATCGAGCATGCTCGACATGACGATGGCGCAATCGCTGATGGGCTCGCCACGGCCCAGTTGGGTATCGCGCGGGGACAGGAAGATTGCCTGGCCGCCGAGCTGGATCATGCCGGCCTCGAAGGAGATCCGGGTGCGGGTCGAGGATTTTTCGAAGATCATCCCCAGCACGCGGTTTTTCAGAGGCTCGAACAGTACGCCGCGGTTACGCAGGTCCTTGAGCTCAACGCCTCGACGGATCACGCTGACCAGCTCTTCGGGCGTGCAATCCATCAGGGAGAGAAAGTGCCTTGCGCTCATCATTGACTACCTTTTTGCTACAGACCGCAGATGCTCAAAGCCTTGTTTAACGGAACAACGGGCGAGACCTGCGGCGTAAGCCGCACGGGGCGACGAAATAGGGGAAGGCGCGATATTGACACTAAATGTCGCGTTTTTCCAATAGGGTACTTTTTCAGCGGGATTCGTAGCGCGGACCGAGCATTTCGATCACGCATGTTGAAGCCGGATTCAGTACAGCGGTGAGCCTCTTTGTACACTGGCCCCGCCGCGCTTGGCAATGCGCCGCGACGGCAGCGCAGCTGTCTTGGTCGGTTTGCGAGTCTGTGCCACGGATTCGCTTGGTCGGATGTTCAGACTGAAACATTTGCTAAAGCAAAGTGCTGGGTTATAAATAAGTTTCGAGCGACGCAGGAAGCCTCCGCATGGAATCGAAAGAACAACTGTTAATGGAACTGCTGGGCCACACGGCTCGCTCCCTGACCCATCTCACCGCGTCAGTTACCTCGATGTCTTTCGAGTTGCTGCGCAGTGACGATGAAGTGGTCAAATCCGCCGGTCGACACATGATCGATCGCATGGCCACCATCAGCGCCGGGCTTGATGAGCACTGGCGTTTGATCGGCGAGCTCACCGGCGTCCACGTCGCCCATGAGCAGATAGAAACCATTCAGGAAATCCAGCTGGCGGCACCGCCGCAGTTGCCGCCGAACTGACGGCGGCGATTTATCGGCTGTCCTGATAACCGTCGATTCACAAGACGAACGTCGCTGGCGCCGTCTCTGCGCACGGGCCATAGTTTTGTTCCCGCGGGCGTGATTGCCTGCTCCCGAACAAGACAGAGACTGGCCATGACCAAGACTCTTCACCACCGTGCATGCCATCTGTGCGAAGCCATTTGCGGCCTGACCATCGAAACCACGGAAACCGATGGCGATGTCGCGATCACCTCGATCAAGGGCGATGCCCTCGACACCTTCAGCCGCGGCCATATCTGCCCGAAAGCCGTGGCCCTGCAAGATATTCAAAACGATCCCGACCGGCTGCGTCAGCCAATGCGCCGCGTCGGCAGCGAATGGCTGCCGATCGAATGGGACGAGGCGTTTGCGCTGGTGTCCGAGAAACTCGCGGCGATTCAGGAACGTCACGGGCAGAACGCCGTTGCGGTGTATCAGGGCAATCCGAGCGTGCACAACTACGGCCTGATGACCCACAGCAATTACTTCTTGGGGTTGCTGAAAACCCGCAATCGCTACTCGGCAACGTCGGTCGATCAACTGCCGCACCACCTCAGCAGCTACCTGATGTACGGCCACGGTTTGCTGTTACCGATTCCCGATATCGATCACACCGACTTCATGCTGATCCTCGGCGGCAATCCGCTGGCGTCCAACGGCAGCATCATGACCGTGCCGGACGTCGAGAAGCGCCTGAAGGCGATTCAGGCGCGCGGCGGCAAAGTGGTGGTGGTCGATCCGCGCCGCAGCGAAACCGCAGCGATGGCTGATCAGCACGTGTTCGTCCGCCCGGGCGGCGATGCGGCGCTGTTGTTCGGCATGCTCAATACGCTGTTCAGCGAAGGCCTGACCCGCGACAGCCATTTGCCGGTCGATGGCCTCGACGAGGTGCGCAGCGCCGTGGCTGCGTTTAGTGCCGAAGCGATGAGCCCGCTCTGCGCAGTGCCTGCCGAACAGATTCGCCAACTGGCGCGCGACTTCGCTGCCGCACCGAGTGCGGTCTGCTATGGGCGCATGGGCGTCTCGACCCAGGCCTTCGGCACCCTCTGTCACTGGGTGGTGCAGTTGATCAATCTGGTCACCGGCAATCTCGACCGCGTTGGCGGTGCTCTTTGCACCGAGCCGGCGGTGGATCTGGTGGCGTCGACCTCGGGCGGGCATTTCAACAAATGGCAGAGCCGGGTTTCCGGGCGTCCTGAATACGGCGGCGAGTTGCCGGTCTCGGCACTGGCCGAAGAGATGCTCACGGAGGGCGAGGGGCAGATCCGCGCGCTGATCACTGTGGCCGGCAACCCGGTGTTGTCGACACCCAACGGCCGGCAGCTGGAGCAGGCGCTGGACGGCCTCGACTTCATGCTCAGCATCGACCTGTACATCAACGAAACCACGCGCTATGCCGATCTGATCCTGCCGTCGACCTCGGCGCTGGAAAACGATCACTACGACACCACGTTCAATCTGTTCGCGGTGCGTAACGTCACCCGCTTCAATCGCGCCATCCTCGCCAAGCCCGAGGGGGCTTTGCATGATTGGGAGATCTTCGTCGGGCTGGCCAAGGCCTTCGCCGAGAAAACCGGTAAAGAACTGAAACCGACGATGCCGCCGGCGAAGATGATCGACATGGGCCTGCGCATGGGCCGCTACGGCGATGCGTCCGAGCACAAGTTGTCGTTGGCGACGCTGTTCGATCATCCGCATGGCGTGGATCTGGGTGCGCTGAAGCCGAATCTGGCATCACGTCTGAAAACGCCGAATCAGCGTATCCAGGCCGCACCGCCGGAAATTCTCGCTGACCTCGCTCGCTTTGCCGCGTTGCAGGCGCCGGCTGCCGATGAATTGTTGATGATCGGCCGCCGCCATGTGCGCAGCAACAATTCGTGGATGCACAACTTCCATCGACTGGTGAAGGGCAAGCCGCGGCATCAGTTGCTGATGCACCCGGATGATCTGGCCAGCCGTGGCCTGGCTGACGGGCAACGGGTTCGGGTGAGTTCGCGGGTCGGGCAGATCGAGGTGGAAGTGCTCGCCAGTCTCGACATGATGAAAGGCGTGGTCAGCCTGCCCCACGGTTGGGGCCATGCGCGCCCGGGCGTGCAGATGGCGATCGCCAGCGGCCAGCCGGGATCGAGCGCCAACGACCTGACCGACGAGTGCCAGCTCGACGAACTGTCGGGCAACGCGGCGTTGAACGGTGTGCCGGTGACGGTGGCGGCGGCTTGAGCGGGTCTGTCGGGGAGACCGAGCATGGCGCTCGGGATTCCGTTACAATGCGCCACCGTGCCGACCCCTGAGTCGGAAAGTTCAGCCGAGGTGCTCCATGGATATCATCGAAACGATTAAAGAGCAGATTGCCAACAACACCATTCTGCTTTACATGAAAGGCTCGCCGAATGCCCCGCAGTGCGGCTTCTCCGCGAAAGCTGCGCAAGCCGTGATGGCCTGTGGTGAAAAGTTCGCGTACGTGGACATCCTGCAGAACCCGGAAATCCGCGCCAACCTGCCAAAGTACGCCAACTGGCCGACTTTCCCGCAACTGTGGGTCGGCGGTGAGCTGGTCGGCGGCAGCGACATCATGACCGAGATGGCTGCAGACGGTTCGCTGCAAAGCACCATCAAGGCGGCTGTGGAAGCGGCAGCGGCGAACAAGTCCGAAGCCTGATTCTACTTTCATATAGTTTCGCTCGACGACGCGTCTCCTGTAGGAGCTGTCGAGTGAAACGAGGCTGCGATCTTTTGATCTTCGGCCAACAAAAAGCCCCGCACCTCGAAAGAGGGCGGGGCTTTTTGTTGGTTATACGAGTTGACTGAGTATCAAGGCTGAAATCGATAAAGATCGCAGCCTCGTTTCACTCGACAGCTCCTACTCTTCGCCCATCTGCGACTGTAGATAGTTTTCCAGGCCGATCTTGTCGATCAGGCCGAGCTGGGTTTCCAGCCAGTCGATGTGTTCTTCTTCCGACTCGAGAATGTCTTCGAGCAGTTCACGGCTGCCGAAGTCGCCAACGGTTTCGCAATGGGCAATGGCGGCTTTCAGGTCGGCATGGCCGGTCTTTTCGATGCGCAGGTCGCATTCGAGCATTTCGCGGGTGTGCTCGCCGATGTGCAGCTTGCCCAGGTCCTGAACGTTCGGCAGGCCTTCAAGGAACAGAATGCGCTTGATCAGCTTGTCCGCGTGTTTCATCTCGTCGATGGATTCGTGATATTCGTGCTTGCCGAGCTTGTTCAGACCCCAATCTTCATACATGCGTGCATGCAGGAAGTACTGATTGATCGCGACCAGCTCATTGGCGAGGATCTTGTTGAGATGCTGGATGACTGTAATGTCGCCTTTCATGATCGGAGTCCTGCCCTGTATTAACCGTATATAAAGCGGAGTTTGAGCTTGGCAGTTATAAGTGTCAAACCTAAGTTATTGAATAATAAATGAAAATTAATCGGAATAAGAATGTTTGTGTTCCGCGTCTGGACGCTAAGCAATTGATTTTCAGGCATAAAAAAACCGGACGCGAAGTCCGGCTCTTTGAAATGGGGGCATTTACGCAGCAGTAAATTCTACAGGGTAAGGGATCGCGGCTTGGGCGGTTTGCAGCTTGGTCAGGGTTTCGCGCACCACTTCCTTGGCAAGGCAGGCGCATTTGCCACACTGGCTGGCGACGCCGGTGGCCTGGCGAACTTCTTTGTAGCTGCAGCAACCTTCATAGATCGCTTCGCGGATCTGTCCGTCGGTGACGCCAGTGCAGAGGCAAACATACATAAGTAAGAACCGTCGCTGGTTGTGACTCAATTGCGATGGATCTTAATGTTAACGAGAATGATTGTCAAAGTGCTTTCGGAACGCTTCGCAGCCAATTTCCCAGCGACTGACGAACGGTATTTTCCAAATGCGCGTCTGACCCCATGAATACGCAGTGGATAACCGAACAGGGAAAATCCGTTACGGACAGGCCAAACACGCAGTGTATGATGGTCGTCCCTTGCGAAGAGGGTTCGTGTCACAGGGCTGTCGCCTGAGGGTGACAGGCTGGCCCGGACCCTGAACTTCCAGTTTTTACACCAGGAGATATCAATGAGCGTACTCGTAGGCAAACAAGCCCCAGACTTCACCGTCCCGGCCGTACTCGGCAATGGCGAGATCGTTGACAGCTTCACCCTGTCCTCGGCCATCAAAGGCAAATACGGCCTGGTGTTCTTCTACCCGCTGGACTTCACCTTCGTCTGCCCGTCCGAGCTGATCGCTCTGGACAACCGCATGGCTGACTTCAAGGCGCGCAACGTTGAAGTGATCGCTGTGTCGATCGACTCGCACTTCACCCACAACGCCTGGCGCAACACTCCAGTGAACAATGGCGGCATCGGCCAGGTGAAATACACCATGGCTGCCGACATGAAGCACGACATCGCCAAGGCATACGACGTTGAATCCGAAGGCGGCGTGGCTTTCCGTGGCGCGTTCCTGATCGACGACAAAGGCGTGGTTCGCTCGCAGATCATCAACGACCTGCCGCTGGGCCGTAACATGGAAGAGCTGATCCGTCTGGTCGACGCGCTGCAATTCCACGAAGAACACGGCGAAGTCTGCCCGGCCAACTGGAAGAAAGGCGACAAAGGCATGAACGCTTCGCCGGAAGGCGTTGCGGCTTACCTGACCGAGAACGCTGCGGCCCTGTAAGGCGCAACGTCGAGGTACAAAAAAAACCGGCCCACGTGGCCGGTTTTTTCATGCGCGGGATTTGTTCGTCGAGGATCAGTCGTCGAAGTCTTCCCAGCCGCCCATCTGCTTCCAGCGATTGACGATGCCGCAGAACAGCTCAGCGGTCTTTTCGGTGTCGTAACGCGCCGAGTGTGCTTCACGACCGTCGAAATCGATGCCGGCCGCCTGACAGGCTTTCGCCAGCACGGTCTGACCATACGCCAGACCCGCCAGGGTCGCGGTGTCGAAACTGGAGAACGGGTGGAACGGGTTGCGCTTCATGTCCAGGCGCGCAACTGCTGCATTGAGGAAGCCCAGGTCGAAACTGCTGTTGTGCCCGACCAGAATTGCCCGCTTGCAGCCGTTGGCTTTCAGCGCCTTGCGGATGCCACGGAAGATGTCGGTCAGCGCGGTTTCTTC
This sequence comes from Pseudomonas sp. CCNWLW23, assembly GCF_037095675.1. Classification (NCBI taxonomy): domain Bacteria; kingdom Pseudomonadati; phylum Pseudomonadota; class Gammaproteobacteria; order Pseudomonadales; family Pseudomonadaceae; genus Pseudomonas; species Pseudomonas sp. CCNWLW23. Next base: position 42,292 of record NZ_JBAWKM010000004.1, read on the forward strand.
GCTGACGGCCATGCGCAGCGGATGATCGAGCTTGATCCCGGTGAACTCCAGCGCTGCCGCTTCAACGTTGGCGCCTTCGAATGGCTCGACGCGGAAGAAGTAGGTGTGATCCGGGTAGACGAAACCCTTTTCATCCATGGCGATGGTGGTCGCGGCAATCTCCAGCAAGGCATCGGTGGCTGCGTTGAAGCCACCGGTTTCTACGTCGACGACAACCGGCAGGTAGCCGCGAAAGCGCGCTGCCATCGGATGACGGGAACCGCCGCCGCCACCTTGACCGTCCAGTTCATCGTCGAAATTGTCTTCACTCACGCGTGTTCCTCCAGCAGGCGCCAGCGCAGTTTTTCACCGGCGCGCAGCGGGATAACGGTCAGCTCGCCAAATGGCAGACTGGTCGGGGCGGTCCATTCTTCACGGACCAGGGTGATGCGATCGGTATTTGCCGGCAGGCCGTAGAAACGCGGGCCGTTGAGGCTGGCGAAGGCTTCGAGCTTGTCCAGCGCGTTACGCTGTTCGAACGCTTCGGCATACATCTCGATGGCGGCGTAAGCGGTGTAGCAACCGGCACAACCGCAGGCGGCTTCCTTGGCGTGCTGGGCGTGGGGCGCCGAGTCGGTGCCGAGGAAGAACTTGGCGCTGCCGCTGGTGGCGGCGTCGAGCAAGGCTTCCTGATGGGTGTTGCGCTTGAGAATCGGCAAGCAGTAGAAGTGCGGCCGAATCCCGCCGACCAGCATGTGGTTGCGGTTGTACAGCAAGTGATGCGCGGTGATGGTCGCGCCGACGTTGGCCGAAGCCTCGTTGACGAACTGCACGGCGTCGCCGGTGGTGATGTGTTCGAACACCACTTTCAGCGTCGGGAAACGCTCGACCACGCGGCGCATGTGCTCGTCGATGAAAATCTTTTCGCGGTCGAATACATCGACGTCGCCACGGGTGACTTCACCGTGGATCAACAGCGGCATGCCGACTTCGGCCATGGCTTCCAGCGCCGGGAAGATCTTGTCGATGCTGGTCACGCCGGAATCGGAGTTGGTGGTCGCGCCGGCCGGGTACAGCTTGGCGGCGTAGACGAAACCGCTGGCCTTGGCCTGACGAATTTCTTCCGGTTGGGTGCGGTCGGTGAGGTACAGCACCATCAACGGCTCGAACTGACTGCCGGCCGGGCGGGCAGCGAGAATGCGCTGACGATAGCCGTCGGCTTCAGCGGCGTTGCGCACCGGCGGTACCAGGTTCGGCATGATGATCGCGCGCCCGAAGGTGCGGGCCACATCGGCAACGGTATTGGTCAACACGGCACCATCGCGAAGATGAATGTGCCAGTCGTCGGGACGCAGCAGGGTCAGGCGGTCGGACATGAGGGGATTCCAGGCGGGTCAAACTGAGGCGAATGCTACCGGAAAAGACTCTTGCAGGCACCCGCTATCAAGTTTTGCCACACGCGTCCGATATCCCGGAGGTATGCCGTAAACATTGTGTGAATCGGTGTTTGTGTTTCACAAGCCAATGGAGCCTCCCGTGCGCCAGCGTTATTTAGCCCTGCTCAGTGTGTTTGCCAGCCTTCCCGCGATGGCGCTGACTTACCAGACCCGTCTGGAGAACATTGAGTGGACGGTCGCCGGCGACCAGTTCGAATGCCGCCTGACGCAACCGATCACCGATTTCGGCTCGGGCGAGTTCGTGCGCAAGGCCGGTGAGCAGGCGATCTTTCGCCTGAATGCCTACAACGCCATGCTTGGCGGCGGTTCGGCGACTTTGCTCGCTGCCGCTGCACCTTGGCAGCCAGGGCGTGGCGACATCAATCTGGGCTCTGTGCGTCTGGGCAGCGGCAATGTGTTGTTCAACAGCTCGCAATCCCAGGCCGGGGGATTGATCAGCGGTCTGCTGGACGGTCGCAGCCCGGTGGTACGCCGTGCGTCTGGCGATGGCCGCGTCTCCGAAGTGCGTTTGTTGCCGGTGAAATTCAGCAAGGCGTTCAACGACTATCAAGGCTGTGTGGCGAAATTGCTGCCGCAGAATTTCGACCAGATCAAGCAGTCGCAGATCGGCTTCCCCGGCGAAGGCGTTGAGCTGGACCCGGCTGCCAAGGCCAAGCTGCAAGTGATGCTCGAATACATGAAGGCCGACCCGACGGTGAACCACATCGACCTCGACGGCCATTCCGACAACAGCGGCAATCGTCTGACCAACCGCGAATTGTCGCGCCGCCGCGCGCTGGCGGTGGTGGATTTCTTCAAGGCCAACGGCATTCAGGAATCGCAGATCACCGTGCGTTTCCACGGCGAGCAGTATCCGATCGTGCCCAACACCAGCAAGGCCAATCGTGCGAAGAACCGTCGGGTCAACGTGAAACTGTCGCGCGTCGCACCGACTACCGCCCCGGCTCCGGCGCCGCAAGCGGGTACGCCAGCCACCGCCGCAACGACTTCCTGACTCGCTGGTCATCGTCGCGCTCTCGACAGATTCTGTCGCTTTGTCGTCTTAAGCTGTCGCGCCTCTGTAAATTATCGCGTTTGAGCGGTAGACTCCCCGGCTTTCCGTAGAACCCCGTGGAGTGATGGCATGGCGGACGTAAACAAGGTCGTTCTGGCGTATTCCGGCGGCCTGGACACTTCGGTGATCCTCAAGTGGCTGCAGGATACTTATAACTGTGAAGTGGTGACCTTCACCGCTGATCTCGGTCAAGGCGAAGAGGTCGAGCCGGCCCGCGCCAAGGCTCAGGCCATGGGCGTCAAAGAAATCTACATCGACGACCTGCGCGAAGAATTCGTGCGTGATTTCGTGTTCCCGATGTTCCGCGCCAACACCGTTTACGAAGGCGAGTACCTGCTGGGTACTTCCATCGCCCGTCCGCTGATCGCCAAGCGCCTGATCGAAATCGCCAACGAAACCGGCGCCGACGCCATTTCCCACGGCGCCACCGGCAAGGGCAACGACCAGGTGCGCTTCGAACTGGGCGCCTACGCGCTCAAGCCAGGCGTGAAAGTCATCGCCCCTTGGCGCGAGTGGGACCTGCTGTCCCGGGAGAAGCTGATGGACTACGCCGAGAAGCACGCGATCCCGATCGAACGCCACGGCAAGAAGAAATCCCCGTACTCGATGGACGCCAACCTGCTGCACATCTCTTATGAAGGCGGCGTGCTGGAAGACACCTGGACCGAGCACGAAGAAGACATGTGGCGCTGGACCGTCTCCCCGGAGAAGGCTCCCGACACCCCGCAGTACCTGGAACTGACCTACCGCAACGGCGACATCGTCGCGCTGGACGGCGTCGAAATGACCCCGGCCACCGTACTGGCGACGCTGAACAAGATCGGCGGCGAGCACGGCATCGGTCGTCTCGACATCGTCGAAAACCGTTATGTCGGCATGAAGTCCCGTGGCTGCTACGAAACCCCGGGCGGCACCATCATGCTGCGCGCTCACCGCGCCATCGAATCGATCACTCTGGACCGCGAAGTCGCTCACCTCAAAGACGAGCTGATGCCCAAGTACGCCAGCCTGATCTACACCGGTTACTGGTGGAGCCCTGAGCGTCTGATGCTGCAACAGATGATCGATGCTTCGCAGGTCAACGTGAACGGCGTAGTGCGCCTGAAGCTGTACAAGGGCAACGTCATCGTCACCGGTCGCAAGTCCGATGATTCGCTGTTCGACGCCAACATCGCCACCTTCGAAGAAGACGGCGGCGCTTACAATCAGGCCGATGCGGCGGGCTTCATCAAGCTCAACGCGCTGCGCATGCGCATTGCTGCCAACAAGGGCCGCAAGTTGTTCTGAGTGGCTCAGACCCACGCGCAATAAAAAAGGCGGCCAGTTCAGGGCCGCCTTTTTTTCGGAATTTTCATCGGGTTCATCAGGCCGTTTCTCTTGTCTGCCCGCTTGCGGGATGTGCCACGCCTGTCAGCTGGTTCGCCCCAGCAGGGTAACTGTCTGTGTGCACAGGTTGTAAACGACACACAGTGTTGCACCTGAGCTTTTCTTCGCCTGCTTGATCTGTTGCAGCGAAGTATGCGCCAGAGAGTCCGAAACATGATTCGACAGAAAAACCAGCACTCGCGGATTTTTTTTACCGGCGCTCCGAAGAGTGTCGAGAATCGCATCGAACTCCCTGGACGCATCAACGTCCCGGGCGTCGATGATGTTCAGTTCGCTTATCAGCGGTGACAGTTTGATCGTCTGCACCACGGGGTTCGCTTGGCCATCGATATCGGTTGGTGGGTCAGGCGCGTTGTGAATCCTGCATGGACGCTGGAATCCGCCGCTCCCAGTGTTGCTGGACACGACGCAGCTGGTTATCTCGAAAGCGCACGATCCATCGGTTTTTCGCAACGGTACTTTTCGTTCGCTGTCGCGTTCCGAATGTTCAGCCGCCTTCAGGAAATTTTTGTCCTTGCCGAAATCCGAGGGCGAGTAGAGTGAGCGGTGGTTGAAGTTCAGCGTGATAAAAAAAAGAAATAACAAGTAAAACGGAAAGCTGATCAGAAACCAGACATAAATCTCCCGGTCCTTGTTGTCGAGAAACGGCAGCGATACCGCCGCTGAAGTTTCCGAGATAATGGCGAATATCGCGATGACGGTCATTGGGTTAGTGATCTTTTTCGTTATCTTGAGCATGATTCAAGTTCTATGCTGTTTGTTTGAGGTTGAATATTTCTATATATAGCAAAAGCCTTCATTGAAGTTTCAGGCTGTTGTTTCAAGTTTTATAGAAGGGCTGCCGGTGCGTCGAATATGCAGTAGCGGCGGTTCGTTACGTCATATGTCGAATCGGCAGCCGGCAAAAGTGGTCCAGGAAATTTCAGATGGCTCGATTGGAATTCGCAGCTGCGTAGGACGTGTGCGCAGTAAACGGAAATTCGCTGCGGTCTTGAAGGACGCGAAGCAGTTGCGATGGATGCGACGGGACCTATTTGTGGGAATTATCCTCAATGCCTGTAGGGAATGTCTCTCGATGCAAATGCGTGTAAAAGTTGCCATCCCTTGAAGCAAGTGACTGGGATATCGTGCGTGTTCTAAAAATTCGAACAGCGAAAACTGGACTTGCCCATGAATAAAGTGCTGATCGTGGATGACCACCCCGTCATTCGACTTGCGGTACGTATGCTGATGGAACGGCATGGCTACGAAGTCATTGCAGAAACGGATAATGGCGTTGATGCACTACAAATTGCTCGTGAACAAATACCGGATCTTGTCATTCTGGATATTGGAATACCCAAACTCGATGGACTGGAAGTTATTGCTCGCCTGACTTCCACCGCCATGCCGGTGAAAGTGCTGGTGCTGACTTCCCAGGCTCCCGGACATTTTTCAATGCGTTGCATGCAATCGGGTGCAGCGGGTTATGTGTGCAAGCAGCAGGATCTGACCGAACTGCTGAGTGCGATCAAGGCAGTTCTGTCCGGCTACAGCTATTTCCCCAATCAGGCCCTGCACACTGTGCGTACCAGTCTGGGCAATGCGAGTGAGGCGGACATGGTTGATCGTCTGTCCGGGCGGGAAATGATGGTGTTGCAGCAATTGGCGCGCGGCAAGACCAACAAGGAAATCGCCGACGGCATGTTTTTGAGCAACAAGACTGTAAGCACTTACAAGACTCGCCTGTTGCTGAAACTCAATGCGCGGTCTCTGGTTGATCTGATCGAGTTGGCGCAGCGCAACGGCCTGGTTTGAACGATTCGACAGCTGAGACCGTCATGGGCCGATCAAGCTCGGTTGTCGCAGAAAATGAAAAGCCTCCGCTTCGGGAGGCCTTCAGGTATCACAGATCAAAATCGTAATCGGCCAATTGCCTTTGCAGTCGGCGCTCCTCAAGCAGGTTGTCGATTGTGCGACGCTTGCTGAGGTTGGTCTTCGCCACCTCGACCACCGGTTCGACCTCATCGGCCTCGACGGCAATAAAATCTTCTTCTACATCCAGTTGCTCTTTGTCGGTACTCATGAAGTCAACTCCCGGCTAAGACTGCCTTTGGCGCTCCTTATATCGACATTACTGCGGCGGGTAAAAAAGATTTTTTCAATCGATGGATACGAAAAACCGATGACGGCTCAATCGTCAGAAGTTTTATGTTTGTATTCGCACAGATCTTCGATGCGGCAGCTGCCACAGCGCGGTTTACGCGCCAGGCAAACATAGCGGCCATGCAAAATCAGCCAGTGATGGGAGTCGAGCAGGAATTCTTTCGGTACAAACTTCATCAGCTTCATTTCAACTTCCACCACATTTTTCCCCGGCGCGATGCCGGTGCGATTGCTGACGCGGAAAATGTGCGTGTCGACCGCCATGGTCAATTGACGGAAAGCGGTGTTGAGCACCACGTTGGCGGTCTTGCGCCCGACGCCGGGCAAGGCTTCCAGTTCTTCCCGGGTTTGCGGAACTTCACCGCCGTGGCGTTCAACCAGCAAACGGCAGGTTTCAATGACGTTCTTCGCTTTGCTGTTGTACAGGCCAATGGTCTTGATGTACTCGGACAGCCCCTCGACACCCAGCGCATGAATCGCGGCAGGTGTATTGGCGACGGGAAAGAGTTTGGCAGTCGCCTTGTTGACCCCGACATCGGTGGACTGCGCCGAAAGAATCACCGCAATCAGCAGCTCGAACGGCGAAGAGTAGGCCAGTTCGGTTTTCGGCTCGGGATTGTCTTCGTGCAGTCGGCGAAATATCTCAAGACGTTTTGCAGCATTCATGGGCGATGCGTTTCCTTGATGACAGAGTTGCGGCGTGTCCACGCCTGACGTACGGCGAGAAGCAGGCCCAGTAAAACGAAAGCGCCGGGGACCAGCGTAAACAGATGCAGCCCATCGGGGAACAAAATCAGACCTTGCCAATGCTCCGAAAGACCTCGGCCAAGGCTGCCATAACCGATGATCTCGCGCAGCCCGCCGACCACCAGCATGAGCGCGCCGAACAAGGCGCAGCGTTTGAAGCTGACAGCGACGGGCTCGCGGAAGGCACCGTGGTATTCAAGCACGACGCAGTGCAAGGCGATCAGCCCTATGTAGAGCCCAGATGTTTGCTGCCATGGCAAAAACCAGCGTTGCGCCACAATATCCGCGCAACTAGTCAACGTCGCAGCAAGCGTCAGGCTGGCGAGCAACGCACGGGTGCCCGTCAGGCGTTCGCGCAGCGGCGACATGCAAACGGCAAAAACGCCGAGCACCGCGCCGAGCATCAAGGTTATCCCCAGTGCAGCGCTGAGTGTTTGTGTGGCGCCCAATAGCGGCACCAGCATCAATAAACCTACCGTGCGTTTCATGAGCCAGTTCCTAACAGCAACGCCCGATGCTCATCGAAATAACGCAGTGCGTCATGAATCGCGTTGATGGCGGCACGGGAGGTAATGGTCGCGCCAGCGATTTGATCGAACTGCCCCTGATCCTTTTTCAGCGCCCAACCGGCGTCTGTCGGCTCAGTGCGGGATTTGCCGAGGAAGGTCTGAAGCCAGGCATTCGGCCATTCACCGATGTGACCACCCAATCCCGGCGTTTCGCGCTGCTCAAGGGTTTTCACGCCTAGAACTCTGCCGTTTGCATCGATGGCTATCAGCAGTTCCAGAGTGCCTGCGTAACCTTCGCTGCGACTGCGCAACAGCACCGCAACTGTCTGTCCGGAGCGGGTCGCTCGATAGCCGCCTGACAGCGTGCTATGGCGCAAAACAGGCTCGGCGAGCGTCAGCGGTTGCTCCAGCGGCTGATTGTCGTAGAGCGCTGCAGGCATGACATCGAGCAATTGGCGGCTGGCGAGCAAGCGCTGCTCGCTGGCAATCTGCGGTGCACTGCTGCGCTGCAGCACGTATGTCGCGCTCACGCCAACGAGAGCCAGCAGTACAACCGTCACGACACTCACCGAGCGGTTCATGTGCTCACCGGCAGATGGCGGCTGGCGGCGAAGCGCTCCAGCGTCGGCACCAGCAGATTCATCAGCAATACCGCAAACGCGACGCCGTCCGGGTATCCGCCCCATGTGCGAATCAGGTACGTGAGCAGGCCGACCCCGACGCCAAACAACAGGCGGGCGAGGGCGCTTTTCGCGCCGGACACAGGTTCTGTCACGATAAAAAATGCACCGAGCATGGTCGCGCCGCTGAGCAGATGAAACAGCGGCGAACCATGGGAATCGGACCCCGATCCGTTCCAGCACAACAGGCTGATGAGGAACAGACTGGCGAGCATCCCCACCGGCGCATGCCAGGAGAAGATCCGCCGCTGCAACAGCCACAGACCGCCGAGCAGAAACGCCAGATTCACCCATTCCACACCGCGCCCGCCGAAGCGGCCGAAGGCCGGGTTGCTGGCGAACAGCTCATCGATGGTCAGGCTTTTATTGATGCGCAGACTGTCCAGTGCCGTGGCCTGAACCCAGGCGTCCGGCGCTTGAGCCGGGTTGAAAACCTGTTGCAGCGCCGAAAGGAAATCAAGGCCATGGCCCGGCCAGTGCGTCATCCCTTGCGGGAACAGCACGATGCTCAAGGCGAAGCCAAGCATGGCTGGGTTGAACGGATTTTTACCAATCCCGCCGTACAGGTGTTTGCCGAATAACAAGCCTGAAATGGTCGCGGTGATCGTCAGCCACCAAGGGCAATAGGCGGGAAGCGCAACGGCCAGCAACAGCGCACTGACCAGTGCACTGCCATCGCGCAGCGTCGGTTGCACGGCTTGTCGACGCAGGCTGGCGACGGCAGCTTCGACGAGCAAAGCGCTGATGACCGCCAGCAGCAGATTGATCAACACGCCCCAGCCATAAAGCCAGAACAAAGCGAGCAGCCCCGGCAGCGCTGCGAGCAGCACGGTATTCATCGCCTGTTGCAGGCGATCGTCCGCTGCCTCAAGGGGTGGCATGGTTTTGCACCTGGCGCTCGGCGTCAGTCACGGCTTGCTCCAGTGCTGCGATCTGCTCCGGCGCAGCCTCCGCTGCCTGGGCTTTTTTCAGTTCGGCGCGGCGCATGGCCAACTGGATCTTGGCTCGCTTCAGTTCGGCGTCGTTGGTCGGTGCGGGAACGGCGGGAATTGCCGGTTGGCTGCTTTCCAGATTCGCCAGTGCTTGCTCGGCGGCTTCGAATTGTTGCTGCAGGACGATCAATTGCGACTGCTGCTCGAATGTCGGCGGATGGCCGAAGGCTTTCAGCGATTTGTGCAGTTGCGCTCGACTCATCGCCACATCGACCTTGGCCTTCTTCAGCGCCGCATCGGCGTTCGCGGCTTTTTGCGCACGCACCCGCTCCAGCGCAGCCTGCACCGGGTCGGCGGTCGAGACTTGCGGTTGTGCCGCACGCGCGGCTCGCGCTTCACGTTCGGCCTGCTTTTGCTGTTCTTCACGCAGCAGGCGCTGGTTGCGGCGCTCGAAACGCTGGCGCGCGTGGTCACGTTTGATCGCGCGGGCGCGCTGTTCTTCAAGATCGAATGCGAGACCGCCAACCACTGGGATCGTGTTCGCAGGCAAAGGATGCATTTCGATGCAGTCGACCGGGCACGGCGCAACGCACAGATCACAACCGGTGCACTCGTCGATCAGCACCGTGTGCATGAGTTTTGCCGCGCCGACGATGGCGTCGACCGGGCAGGCCTGAATGCACTTGGTGCAGCCGATGCATTCGGCCTCGCGGATGAAGGCGACTTGCGGCGGTGCCGGGCCACGGCTGATGTCCAGCTCCAGGACCGGTATTTTCAACAGCTCGGCCAGGGCAGCGATGGTTTCTTCGCCGCCCGGCGGGCACTTGTTGATCGGCTCACCGTCAACAATGCCTTGCGCATAGGGTTTGCATCCGGGATGGCCGCACTTGCCGCATTGGGTCTGCGGCAGCAGGGCATCGATGCGTTGAAGCAGACTCATGTTTTGATCAATCCACTGAATCCGAGAAAAATCACTGCGATCAGTCCGGCGCTGATCAGATCGATCGGCAGGCCGCGAAAGGGCAGGGGAATATCGTTGTCGACCGTGCGCTCGCGCAGATCGCAGAACACGCTCAACACCAGCCAGAAACCCAGCCCGGCGCCGAAACTCAATGCTGTCGCGTGCAGCAGGCCTTGATCATTTTGCGCATTGATCAACGCCAGCCCGAGTACGCCGGCATTGCCGAGCAGCAGCGGCCACAATCCGTCGAACGGCCAATCCGGCAGCCCGCGCGTCAGCAGTTTCAGTAGCGGCGCGATCATCAACACACTCAGCGGCAGAAACACGAACAGGCGCAGCGCTTCAAGCTGCAACGGCAGCAGTATCCACTGCCAGATCGCCTGACCGATAACGCCGACCACCACCATCAGGCACAACGTCGCCAACCCCAGCGCATGCACCTGGCGTCGGTTGCCCGCCAGCAGCGGAGCGACGCCCAGCGGCCAGTGCAACACGAAGTTGTTGAGCAGCGCAGCACTGATCAGCGTTAACACGAGTTCGGTCATGGTTCTGCCAGCGAAACGGGCGGGTGTCTCTTAAGGGTAGGCACTATCGGGCCAGATATGAAAAATCCCACCGGCATGCAGAGCACGTCGGTGGGATCGTTTTATCGCAACGTCTTACTTGATGCGCTGACCCGGCTTGGCGCCGCTGTCAGGGCTCAGCAGGTAGATCTCTTCACCGCCGGGACCGGCTGCCATCACCATGCCTTCGGAAATACCGAACTTCATTTTCCGTGGCTTGAGGTTGGCGATCATCATGGTCAGGCGACCGTCGAGCTTGGACGGGTCCGGATACGCGCTCTTGATCCCGGAGAACACGTTGCGTTGCTCGTCACCGATGTCGAGGGTCAGGCGCAGCAGCTTGTCCGCGCCTTCGACGTGTTCGGCCTTGACGATCAAAGCGACGCGCAAATCGATGGCGGCAAAGGCGTCGAAATCGATTTCCGGCGACAGCGGATCCTTGGCCAGTTCGCCGTTGCCTGCAGGGGCGGCTGCGCCAGTGTCGGTCTGGCTGGCGGTCAGGTCTTCCTTGGAGGCGTCGGTCATGGCTTGCACTTTTACCGGGTCGATGCGGGTCATCAACGGTTTGAATTCGTTGAGCTGGTGGTTGGCCAGCAGGGTGGTGTGGTCATTCCAGGTCAGCGGCGCGACGTTGAGGAACGCCTCGGCATCAGCGGCCAGCAGCGGCAGTACCGGTTTGAGGAAGATCACCAACTGGCGGAACAGGTTGATGCCGGTGGCGCAGATCGCCTGGACTTCATCCTGCTTGCCTTCCTGCTTGTTCAACGACCACGGCGCCTTGTCGGCGATCCACGCGTTGGCGCGGTCAGCCAGGGCCATGGTTTCACGCATGGCGCGGGCGAAGTCGCGGGCCTCGTAAGCGTCGGCAATGCTCGGCGCGGCGGCGAGGAAGGCCTCGGTCAGCTCCGGCGCGGCATTGTTGTCGACCAGCAGGCCGCCGTTGCCTTTGTGGATAAATCCGGCGCAACGGCTGGCGATGTTGACCACTTTGCCGACCAGGTCGGAGTTGACCTTCTGCACGAAGTCTTCGAGGTTCAGATCGAGGTCATCGACGCCACGGCCCAGCTTGGCTGCGTAGTAATAGCGCAGGTATTCCGGCGATAGATGATCGAGATAAGTGCGGGCCTTGATGAACGTGCCGCGCGACTTGGACATTTTCTGACCATTGACGGTCAGGTAGCCGTGCACGTTGATGCCGGTCGGCTTGCGGTAGCCGGCGCCTTCGAGCATGGCTGGCCAGAACAGCGCGTGGAAATTGACGATGTCCTTGCCGATGAAGTGGTACAGCTCGGCAGTCGAGTCCTTGCCCCAGAACGCGTCGAAGTCCAGCTCCGGCGTGCGGTTGCAGAGGTTCTTGAAGCTGGCCATGTAGCCGATCGGTGCATCCAGCCAGACGTAGAAATACTTGCCCGGTTCGCCCGGAATCTCGAAACCGAAATACGGCGCATCGCGGGAAATGTCCCACTGCTGCAGGCCGGCGTCCAGCCATTCGGCGATCTTGTTGGCCACGGCGTCCTGCAGGGTGCCGCTGCGTGTCCAGGCCTGGAGCATTTCCTGGAAATCCGGCAGCTTGAAGAAGAAGTGCTGGGAATCCTTGAGCACCGGGGTGGCGCCGGAGATCGCCGACTTCGGATCCTTCAGGTCGGTCGGTGCGTAGGTCGCGCCGCATTTTTCGCAGTTGTCGCCGTACTGGTCTTCGGTGCCGCATTTCGGGCAGGTGCCCTTGATGAAGCGGTCGGCCAGGAACATTTTCTTTTCCGGGTCGAAATACTGCGTGATCGAACGCTGGGCGATGTGCCCGGCGTCACGCAGCTTGAGGTAGATCTGGCTCGACAGCTCACGGTTTTCTTCGGCGTGAGTGGAGTGGAAATTGTCGAAATCGACGAGGAAGTCGGCAAAGTCGGCGCTGTGTTCAGCCTGCACGTTGGCGATCAGTTGTTCCGGGGTGATGCCTTCCTTTTCCGCGCGCAGCATGATCGCCGAACCGTGGGCGTCGTCGGCGCAGACATAGATGCATTGGTTGCCGCGATGCTTCTGGAAGCGCACCCACATATCGGTCTGGATGTATTCCAGCATATGGCCAAGGTGGATCGAACCGTTGGCGTAGGGCAGGGCGCTGGTGACGAGGATCTTGCGTGGCTCGGACATGGGGCTTCGCTACTTGATGAAACGGAGGTCGGCCACTATAAAGCGCCGGCGCATATTTTTCACCCCTGCGCCACTGGGTACTTTGAGAGCTCGTGTGGTGAGGGGATAAGTCCCCTCACCACAGTGGCTTTTCAGCGCAAGTAATCTGTTCGCCTCAAATCGGTGTCCAGCGTACGATAGCCGCCATCTTTTCCAGTCTTGTTATCGGAGTTGCCCATGAGCGCCGTCACTCGCGCAGCGGTGGAAGCCGTCCTCAGCCAATACACCGACCCTTACCTGAACCAGGACCCGGTCAGCGCCGGTTGCGTGAAAAACATCGAGATCATCGGTGACCGCGTCAATGTGCAGCTGGAAATCGGCTACGCCGCCGGCCTGTTCAAGAGCGGTTGGGCGCAATTGCTGCAACTGGCCATCGAAAACCTCGACGGCGTGGTCATCGCTCGCGTCGAGGTCACCAGCGTGATCGCCGCGCACAAGGCCCAGGCACAGATTCCCGGGCTGGCCAACGTCAAGAACGTCGTCGCCGTCGCTTCCGGCAAGGGCGGCGTGGGCAAATCCACCACCGCTGCCAACCTCGCGCTGGCGCTGGCCCGTGAAGGCGCCAAAGTCGGCATCCTCGACGCCGATATCTACGGCCCGAGCCAGGGCATCATGTTCGGCATCCCCGAGCGCACCCGTCCTGAGGTCAAGGATCAGAAGTGGTTCGTGCCGCTCAAGGCTCACGGCGTGGAAGTCATGTCGATGGCCTTCCTGACCGACGACAACACGCCGATGGTCTGGCGCGGGCCGATGGTTTCCGGTGCGCTGCTGCAACTGGTCACGCAAACCGCGTGGGGCGATCTGGATTATCTCGTCATCGATATGCCGCCAGGCACCGGCGACATCCAGCTGACCCTGGCGCAGAAAGTCCCGGTGGCGGGTGCGGTGATTGTCACTACGCCGCAGGATCTGGCACTGCTCGACGCACGCAAAGGCGTGGAAATGTTCCGCAAGGTCAACATTCCGGTGCTGGGCGTGGTGGAAAACATGGCCGTGCACATCTGCTCGAACTGCGGGCATGCCGAGCATCTGTTCGGTGAAGGCGGCGGCGAGAAACTGGCCACCCAGTACGGCGTCGAACTGCTGGCCTCGCTGCCGCTGTCGATGCTGATCCGCGAACAGGCCGATGGCGGCAAGCCAACCGTGATTGCCGAGCCGGACAGCCAGATTGCCATGGTCTATCAGGAACTGGCCCGCCACGTCGGCGCGCGGATCGTGTTGCAGGAAGCGGCCACGCCGGCGATGCCGAATATCACCATCAGCGACGATTGAATAAACGCTGGATGAAAATGTGGGAGCGAGCCTGCTCGCGAAGAGGGAGTGTCAGTCAACGAAGATGTTGGCTGACCCACCGCTTTCGCGAGCAGGCTCGCTCCCACATTTGTTTCAGGGTGACAGTCAGATCCGCAAGCCGCCATCCATCTCCAGAATCCGCCCGGTGTAGTAGTCGTTTTCGAAGATATACGCCGCCGAATGGGCGATCTCCTCAGGCTTGCCCATGCGCTTGAGCGGAATGCCCGACGTCATCTTTTCCAGCGCTTCCGGCTTCATGCCCAGGGTCATCTCGGTTTCGATGAAGCCCGGTGCGATGCCCGCGACACGAATGCCGTAACGCGCCAGCTCCTTCGCCCAGGTCACGGTCGCCGCCGCGACGCCGGCCTTGGCTGCGGAATAGTTGGTCTGGCCGACGTTGCCCGCACGGGAGATCGAGGAAATATTGATGATCGCACCGCTGTTCTTCAGCTCGACCATTTTCGCTGCGACTTCTCGGGTGCAGAGGAACACGCCGGTCAGGTTGACGTCGATCACCGCCTGCCACTGCGCCAGGCTCATCTTGGTCATCTCACCGTCCTTGACCTTCAGCAGCAGACCATCGCGCAAAATGCCAGCGTTGTTGATCAGGCCGTGGATGGCGCCGAAGTCTTCGGCCACTTGCGCGACCATGTGCTCGACCTGTTCTTCATTGGCCACATTGCACAGGTAGCTGCGCGCTTCGACACCCTTGGCTTTGCAGGCGGCGACGGCGTCGTCGAGTTTTTCCTGATTCAGATCGACCAGGGCCAGCTTCGCGCCCTTGCCGGCGAAATACTCGGCCATGGAACGGCCCAAACCCTGGCAACCGCCGGTGATAATGATTACTTTGTCGTTGAGTTGCATTCGCATGTCCCGCTGGCAGGTCTGAGTTGTTTTTGTTGTCGGCAACGCTCGATCGGCACCGGTCAGGCCTGGTTGCACACGAACATTTGCCCGATGCGCGCCGGTTACTTTTCGCTGCGCGCCTGTCCGTTTTCTAGACGGAACCCATTTAAGGAGTCACAAATTGAGCGCTGAAGTGGCGAAGAATGCCCGAGAATTGCTTCTCAAGGAATACCGTGGAGTGCTGTCGACCCACTCCAAATCGATGCCGGGTTTTCCCTTTGGCTCGGTTGTGCCGTATTGCCTGGACGAGCAGGGCCGGCCGCTGATCCTGATCAGCCGCATCGCCCAGCACACGCATAACCTGCAGAAAGATCCGAAGTGCTCGATGCTGGTGGGCGAGCGCGAGGCCGACGATGTGCAGGCGGTCGGGCGGCTGACCTATCTGGCCCAAGCGCAGAAACTCGAAGACCCGGCAGCCATCGAGGCTGCCGCCGAGCGTTATTACCGCTATTTCCCTGACTCGCAGAATTATCACCAGGCCCACGATTTCGATTTCTGGGTGCTCGATCCGGTGCGCCATCGTTACATCGGCGGCTTTGGTGCGATCCACTGGATCGACGATCTGACCCTGGCCAACCCGTTCGCCGGCAAGGCGGAAATCAGCATGGTCGAGCACATGAACAGCGACCACGCCAAGGCCATCGCCCATTACGTCGAGCTGGCCGGGCTGCCGAACAGTGTGCCGGCGCAACTGGCCGGCATCGACAGCGAGGGCATGCACCTGCGCATCGGTCAGGCCGTCTACTGGTTGCCCTTCGCGGCGCCATGTAATACGCCGACACAAGTGCGCGAGGCCTTGGTTTCTCTGGCTCACGCCCAGTCCTGGCCGAAAAAAGCGCAAAGTTAAGCTTGAATTCACGCAAGGGCGACGTCATCTAAGGCTTACTGCAAGGCATTTCTTGCGTTGAGGAAACTTTGATGCGCCCTTTTCTGTTGCTCTTTCTGCTGTTTCCAGTGCTGGAGCTGTTCGTATTCGTCAAAGTGGCAGGCTCTATCGGGTTCTTCCCGGCCCTGCTGCTGATCATTCTCGGCTCGATGTTCGGTGTGTTCGTGCTGCGCGTCGCCGGTCTGGCCACCGCATTGCGTGCCCGGGAGAGCCTGAATCGCGGCGAATTGCCCGCGCAGACCATGCTCGAAGGCCTGATGCTGGCACTGGCCGGCGGCCTGTTGATCATTCCCGGCTTCATCAGTGATGTGGTCGGTCTGGTGATGCTGTTGCCGGTCACCCGTCGTCTGCTGGCGAACAAGATGCGCCAGCGTGCTGAAGACCAGGCGATGCGCCAGCGTGCCTTCGCCGACGACCTGCAACCCCGTGGCGGCCCGGCCCCGCGCGAGCCGCTCGGTCGAGAGCCGAATGTGATCGAAGGCGAGTTCGAACACCGCGACAACAAGTGATATCAGCATCGACACGGCACCTGCGGGTGCCGTGCTCGTTTATGGCTGTTATTTACTGTGTCTGGATGAAAAATTTTTTCCGCCAGCCCTTGTAATCGGCTTGTACGCCCCTATGTATCGGTCACCGAAAGGTTTCCGGTATTCAAACCGGACAGACTTGCGCGGTTCGCTCGACGGACCGCAACCGGCGCAGGCCGGATTCGTTAAACCCGCCGGGACTACACCGGCCGATGAAAACCACAATTAGGAGAGATCGACAATGAAGCTTCGTCCTCTGCATGACCGCGTCGTCATCCGTCGCAGCGAAGAAGAAAAGAAAACCGCTGGCGGTATCGTCCTGCCAGGTTCGGCTGCTGAAAAAGCCAACCACGGTGTGATTCTCGCTGTAGGCCCGGGCAAAGCTCTGGAAAACGGTGAAGTGCGTGCACTGTCCGTGAAGGAAGGCGACAAGGTTGTGTTCGGTCCTTACTCCGGCAGCAACACTGTGAAAGTCGATGGCGAAGACCTGCTGGTAATGAGCGAGAACGAAATCCTCGCGGTTATCGAAGGCTGATATCCCCGTTCATTTTCCCGCTACTACAAAGTATTTAAGGAATATCGATCATGGCTGCTAAAGAAGTTAAGTTCGGCGATGCCGCCCGTACCAAGATGCTCAAAGGCGTCAACGTTCTGGCTGACGCGGTAAAAGCGACCCTGGGCCCGAAAGGCCGTAACGTGGTTATCGAGAAAAGCTTCGGCGCTCCGACCATCACCAAGGACGGCGTTTCCGTCGCCAAAGAAATCGAACTGGATGACCGCTTCGAAAACATGGGCGCGCAGCTGGTCAAAGACGTTGCCTCCCGTGCCAACGATGACGCTGGTGACGGTACTACCACCGCTACCGTTCTGGCTCAGTCGATCGTCAACGAAGGCCTGAAAGCCGTCGCTGCCGGCATGAACCCGATGGACCTGAAACGCGGCATCGACAAGGCGACCATCGCCATTGTCAAAGAGCTCAAAGCCCTGTCCAAGCCATGCGCTGACTTCAAAGCCATCGCTCAGGTCGGCACCATCTCGGCCAACTCCGACAACTCCATCGGCGACATCATTGCCGAAGCCATGGAAAAAGTCGGTAAAGAAGGCGTGATCACCGTTGAAGAAGGCTCGGGCCTGGAAAACGAACTGTCGGTTGTAGAAGGCATGCAGTTCGACCGTGGCTACCTGTCGCCATACTTCGTCAACAAGCCGGACACCATGGTTGCCGAGCTCGACGGCCCGCTGATCCTGCTGGTCGACAAGAAGATCTCGAACATCCGCGAAATGCTGCCAGTGCTGGAAGCCGTTGCCAAAGCCGGCCGCCCACTGCTGATCGTGGCCGAAGACGTTGAAGGCGAAGCCCTGGCGACTCTGGTTGTGAATAACATGCGTGGCATCGTCAAAGTCGCTGCCGTCAAGGCACCGGGCTTCGGCGACCGTCGCAAGGCCATGCTGCAGGACATCGCTGTTCTGACCGGCGGCACCGTTATCTCCGAAGAGATCGGTCTGAGCCTGGAAAGCACCACTCTGGAGCACCTGGGTAACGCCAAGCGCGTGACCCTGTCCAAGGAAAACACCATCATCGTTGACGGTGCTGGCGTGCAGGCAGACATCGAAGGCCGTATCGCTCAGATCCGCGCCCAGGTTGCCGAAACTTCCTCGGACTACGACCGTGAAAAACTGCAAGAGCGTCTGGCCAAGCTGTCCGGCGGCGTTGCAGTGATCAAGGTTGGCGCTGGTTCCGAAGTTGAAATGAAAGAGAAGAAAGCCCGCGTTGAAGACGCCCTGCACGCAACCCGCGCAGCCGTTGAAGAAGGCGTGGTACCTGGCGGTGGCGTGGCGCTGATCCGTGCTCTGGAAGCACTGACCGAGCTGACCGGCGACAACGCTGACCAGAACGTCGGTATCGCTGTGCTGCGTCGCGCTGTTGAAGCGCCGCTGCGTCAGATCGCTGCCAACTCCGGTGACGAGCCAAGCGTAGTCGTGAACGAAGTGAAGAACGGCAAAGGTAACTTCGGTTACAACGCTGCTTCCGGCGAATACGGCGACATGATCGAAATGGGCATCCTGGACCCAACCAAGGTAACCCGTTCGGCTCTGCAAGCTGCAGCCTCCATCGGCGGTCTGATCCTGACCACCGAAGCAGCGGTTGCCGACGCACCGAAGAAAGAAGGTGCAGCTGGCGGCGGTATGCCAGACATGGGCGGCATGGGTGGCATGGGCGGCATGATGTAAGCCAGCCCTGGCCCTGTAACGCAAAACCCCGCTGGCGAAAGTCAGCGGGGTTTTTTATTGCCCCAATTTCGAAGCTCACTGGTATCCCCCTGTGGGAGCGAGCCTGCTCGCGAAAGCGGTCTGTCATCCGACATGCAAGCCAGTTGAGCCGCCAATTCGCGAGCAGGCTCGCTCCCACAGGTTGTTTATTTCAGGCGTTGATCGGCTGTGTGTTCATCGCCGTCGAAGTCTTGCCAGCCGGGCGATACAGCACCCAGTAATAAGCCCCCAGGCAAATCAGCCAGCAGAAAATCGCCGTCCACACGTTGTGCGAAAAGAAGTGCGCGCCCTGCATCATGCGGCTGATCGAGAACACCGAGCCCAGCGCAAAGGCAAATACAAACGCCTGCCGTGCCAGTCGCGGGCGGCGGTCGCGCAACACGAAGAACAGTGCAAACAGGGTGAACCCGGTTGCCGCATGGCCACCCGGCCAGCAACGTCCCGGCTTGTCCGTGGCGGGGCGATGCTCCATCAGTTTGCTGTAGGTCTCGTGACCGCCGAATTGCTCCAGGCTCCACGGGCATTGCACGGCAGTGACGGCTTTGACCGGAGTGACAAACGAAGTCGCCAGCCCCAGCGACAGCACCAGGCAACCGAGTTCGCGCTTGAACGGTTTCAGCCGGTCGATGAAAAACGCGCCGATGAAACCCAGAATGGCAAACACCGAAAAGCCGATCACCAGCTGCTTCGCGCGGTCATGCAGGATGTCTTCAAGAAAGTAGCTGTGCCGTCCGATGAAATCCCCGGCCACCGGGTCGTAGAACATTTGCGCCAGAACCATGTCCAGATCGGTCAGTTCGAGCAACAGCAGAATGATCGCCGCCGCTGCGGGAATGCCCAGACACAACCACCAGTTCAGCGGTCTTGAAGCGGGAAGGGCAGAGGTCGACACCATGGCAGGTTCCTTGGTCGATGAACGGAGGAGAGAGCGTAATCGCGCGGAGTCTGCGCGCGCTCGCGTCGGCGATTTGTTAACCGAAAGTGAAAAAAACGTCGCAGCGCGCGCAGTGCAGGTTTATCGAAAAACGCCCCTAGCCCTCAGCCACACTTGGCCGTAAGCTGCGCGGGCCAAGACGGCCGTTACCCCGTTCGGAGGAGATGTCCATGCGAATTCTGCTGGTCGAAGACAACCGTGACATCCTGGCCAATCTGGCCGATTACCTGGGCATGAAAGGCTATACCGTCGATTGCGCACAAGACGGCTTGTCCGGTCTGCATCTGGCGGCGACCGAGCATTACGACCTGATCGTGCTCGACATCATGCTGCCCGGCATCGACGGCTACACCTTGTGCAAACGCCTGCGCGAAGATGCCCGGCGCGATACGCCGGTGATCATGCTGACCGCCCGCGACCAACTCGACGACCGGCTGCAGGGCTTCAAGTCCGGCGCCGACGATTACCTGATCAAACCGTTTGCGCTGTCCGAGCTGGCCGCCCGCGTCGAAGCGGTCATGCGCCGTGCTCAGGGCGGCGGTCGCCGCGCATTGCAGGTCGGTGATCTGAGCTACGACCTCGACACCCTGGAAGTGACCCGCGAAGGCAAGCTGCTCAAGCTCAACCCGGTCGGTCTCAAGCTGCTCGCGGTGTTGATGCAGAAGAGCCCGCACGTGCTGCGTCGGGAGATTCTCGAGGAAGCGCTGTGGGGCGATGACTGCCCGGACAGCGACAGCCTGCGCAGCCATGTTCACCAGTTGCGCCAGGTGATCGACAAGCCATTCGCCAAGCCACTGCTGCACACCGTGCACGGTGTCGGTTATCGCTTGGCCGAGGGGCGAGATGGAGTTTAAGCAGAGTCTTTCCCAGCGGATCATCATCGCCTTTGCGCTGATGAGCGCACTGGTCGCCGGCGCCTTCGCCATGGGCATCGTTGCAACGGTGCATCTGGTGGAAGAGAAACTGATTTCCGCAGGGCTGGGCGGCGATCTGCAACGTTTGCTGCTGATGGACAACGTCTCCGACTGGAGCCATCGCCCCGAGCCGGATCAGTTGTTCTATTTCAGCGGCGGGCCGGGGGATTTCGACCTGCCCAAGGATCTGCGTCACCTCGATGCCGGTTTTCACGAGGTCTTTCGCGAGCAGCTGTCCTATCACGCCATGGTCGAAGTGGTGGATGGTCGGCGTTATGTCTTGCTGCAGGACCAAAGCGATTTCGAAGAGCGCGAGCGCGTGCTGTTTGCCGTGGTGCTGGTGGGCTTCGTGCTCAGCCTGGCCTTGGCGGTGTTTCTCGGCTGGGTGCTCGCGCGCAAGGTGATGGCGCCGGTGGTGCGCCTGGCGCGGCAGGTCCGTCATCGCGACCAGTTGCTCGGGCTGGCGCCGCCCCTGGCGCCGGACTATGCGGCGGATGAAGTCGGTGAACTGGCGGTGGCGTTCGATGCCACCCTGGGGCGCTTGCGTCAGGCGCTGAACCGCGAGCGCTTGTTCACCAGCGACGTCAGCCACGAATTGCGCACGCCGCTGATGGTCCTCGCCAGTTCCTGCGAACTGCTGCTGGAAAACCCCGGTCTCGATCAGCGCGGTCGCGCCCAGGTCGAGCGCATTGCCCGGGCCAGCGAGGAGATGCGCGAACTGGTGCAGACCTTCCTGATGCTGGCGCGCGCACAGAACGAAGAGGCCGGCGCCGCGCCGCAGCAGAACCTCACGCAAGTAGCCGAAAGCCTGCTCTGCCTGTGGCGCGAACCGATCGAGCGCAAGGGCCTGACGCTGATGTTCGAGCCGGGCGATCCACCGGACACACGTTACAACGCGACCTTGCTCAATGCGGTGATGGGCAACTTGCTGCGTAACGCACTGCATTACACCGAAGAGGGTTTTATTCGCCTTACCCTCACTGCCAACGGTTTTGTCGTCGAGGACTCAGGGGTGGGTATTCCCGAGGAAAAACGCGAGGCGATGTTCGAGCCGTTTGTGCGCGGTAGCGAGAAACGTGGCGAGGGTCTGGGCCTGGGCCTGTCGCTGGTCCAGCGCATCTGCGAAAACCAGGGCTGGACAGTCAGCCTGAGCACGATGGACCCTAATGGCTGCCGATTCGAGGTAGATCTTGGCGTGAATGCCAGCAAATAGTGGATCGAGGCTACTCCCGCGCACCTGTCTGAATCCTGTATAACGTTGTAATACTTTGCAGATTTACCTGACAGAATTTTCACAATTGGATGACCTGACGCTGACACGCCGCTGCTTAAGGTGGCGTCATCAGAACAGGAGTCCAGATGATGGCCGGCCCGATCAAGCTCGATTTTTCCGAAAAGTACGACGACCAACACGCACAACGATATCTGCGCAAGCACCAGCAAAGCCTCGGTCGCCGCCTGTCGCACTGGCGCGATGAGCAAGTCGGTCGCAAGGCCTTGGCGCTGGCGGGAGATCCCGGGCTGGTGCTGGATCTGCCCTGCGGTGCCGGGCGTTTCTGGCCAATGCTCGCGGAGAAGCCCAACCGGGTGATCATTGGCGCGGACAATTCCGAGTCGATGATCAAGACCGCGCTGCAAGGGCAGCCAGCCGATGTGGTCAAGCGTGTACAACCGCTGCACACCTCGGCATTCGATATCGCTCTGCCGGATAACTCGGTCGACAGCATCTTTTGCATGCGTCTGTTGCACCACATCGGCGAGGCCGAGCACCGTCGGGTGATCCTGCGCGAGTTCGAGCGGGTGACCCGTGACAGCGTGATTGTTTCGTTGTGGGTTGACGGCAATTTCAAGGCCTGGAAGCGCAAGCGCGCCGAGCGGGATCGGCCAAGTCATGATTACCAGAATCGATTTCTGATTCCGGCGACGACGATCGAGAAAGAATTTGAACAGGCGGGTTTCCGCATTCAGGAACAACTGGACTTCATACCGCTCTATGCGATGTGGCGAGTTTACGTATTACGCAAGAGGTAGAGGATGGCAGTGCAAGCAGCGGTTGAAGCGGATGTCGCTCCCCAGGATCGTTTCGATTATTACTGGAACCAGCGCGGCGAATGGGTTGAAGAGCCCAATGTGCGCCGTGGTGGCGAAAGCGGGGTGCAGCGCATCGTCGACCGTGACGGTCAGCTCTTGTACGCCAAGCGCCAGACCGGGCACATCTATCGCAATTGGTTGCACCCGTTCGGTCGCCCGACCGTATTGCGTGAACTCGATGCGCTGACCGGAGTAAGCAAACTCGGCGTGCGTGTTCCGCAAATCGTTTTTTGCGGCGCGCAACCGGATCCGCAGTACAAATGGCGCGCGCTGCTCGTCACCAAATCCCTCGACGGTTTCCAGGAACTGGAACACTGGCTGGCCGCTGCCGGTGGTCGCGATCAATGTGGCGACGTGGTCTACGAGAAAGTCCTCAAGGACCTCGCCGAGAACCTGGCGCGCATGCACAAGGGCCGCTGGCAGCACAGCTGCATCTACATCAAACACGTTTTCGTGCGCGTCACCGGTGAAGGTGAAGCGGCGCAGGTTGAGGTGGCGTTGATCGATCTGGAGAAGTGCCGCCAGCGTCTGACACCCTATCGCGCCGCGCAGCATGACATGAAGCAACTGCGTCGCCATTCGTCGTTCCGCGATGCCGACTGGAAAAAACTCGTCTACTTTTATGAGACGGCGTTTGGCAGCGCTATCAAAGGTTTATAGCGATGAAACTCGAAATTGCACGAGGTTTGTTCCTGATCGGGGCCTTGGCAGTTGCTTCACTGGCGGTGGCTGCCTGGGAGCAGCCGCGCATGCAGGTCATAGGAGCGTCCGGGAACGACGCTCATTGTTCGGTTCCACGGGTGGCGAAAGCCTCCGTGGCGACCCAGCCCGATCATGATTTGCTGTTGTTCATGTTCGGACTGTCTCAGGGAATGAGGCCAGCCAGTTGAAACGATTGAAGCCCAAATGAAAGGCCTCGCAGTTGCGAGGCCTTTTTTTGGAATACGGATTGTGTAGGAGCTGGCGAAGGCTGCGATCTTTTGATCTTGCTTGATCGTTCCTACGCTCTGCGTGGGAACGCCTCAAAGGACGCTCCGCGTTCCAATGGGACGCGGAGCGTCCCGAGCTGCATTCCCACGCAGAGCGTGGGAACGATCAAAATACCGCATTCGCGAGCAGGCTCGCTCCCACAGCGTGATGCGTGTTATTTGCGGTCCGGTTTCGCCAGGAACGTGTAAACACACGGCAGCACGAACAGCGTAAACAACGTGCCGATCGACATCCCCGTCGCAATCACCATGCCGATATCAAAGCGGCTCACGGCGCCCGCGCCGGTGGCCAGAATCAGCGGCACCATGCCGAACACCATTGCCGCCGTTGTCATCAGCACCGGGCGCAAGCGAATCGCCGCTGCTTCCTCCACCGCTTCACGGGCGCTCAGGCCCTTGTCCTTGCGCAACTGGTTGGCGAATTCGACGATCAGGATGCCGTGCTTGCTGATCAGGCCGATCAGCGTCACCAGCCCGACCTGGGTGTAGATGTTCATGCTCGACCAGCCGAGGAACAGCGGAATCAGCGCCCCGCAAATCGACAGCGGTACGGTCACCAGAATCACCAGCGGATCGCGGAAGCTTTCGAACTGTGCGGCCAGCACCAGAAAGATGATCGCCAACGCCAGAGCAAACGTGACCCACAATGCGCTGCCTTCCTGCACGTACTGGCGCGAGGCACCGCCGTAATCGAAGGCAAACCCGGCCGGTGCTTCTTCGCGGGCAATCTGCAGCACGGTGTCGATGGCTTCGCCCATGCTCACCAGCGGGAAACCGGAAATCTTCGCCGCGTTGAGCTGCTGGAACTGATTGAGCTGGCGCGGCCGTGCGCGGTCGCTGACCTTGATCAAGGTCGACAGCGGCAGCAATTCGCCCTGGGTGTTTTTCACGTAGTAATTGTTCAGCCAGTCCGGGTTGTCGCGGTAGGCCCGTTCAACCTGGGCGATGACCTTGTAGCTGCGCCCGTCGATGGTGAAACGGTTGATTTCCGCCTCGCCGAGCAAGGTCGCCAGGGTGCTGCCGAGGTCGAGCATCGACACGCCCATCTGCGCAGCCTTGTCGCGGTCGATATCCACGACTACTTCCGGCTTGTCGAACGCCAGATCGAGGTCGACGAAGGCGAACTTGCCTGACTCCATGGCGCGCTTCTCGATGCGCTCGGCGACTTGCAGCAGCAGCTCGTAGTCATTGGCGGTGTTGACCACGAATTCGAAGGGCAGACCCTCACCGGTGCCGGGCAGGGAGGGCAGGTTGAAACCGAAGATCTGCAGGCCGGGAATGCTCTCCAGTTTGCTCTGCACCTCGGGGAGGATTTCCATCTGCGTGCGGCTGCGCTCGTTCCATGGCTTGAGCAGGAAGCCGCCGATACCGGCCTGCACGCCGTTGTAGCCGTTGATCTGGAACGATGAGTAGTACTCGGGAAACTCTTTGAAGATGGTGATGAATTCGTCGGTGTAGGTGCTCAGGTAGTCGAGGTTGGTCGGCTGCGGTGCGCTGGCCATCATGAAAATGATGCCTTGATCCTCGTCCGGGGCCAGTTCCGACTTGGTGAACTTGAGAAACACCGGAATCAGGCACAGCACGATCACCGCAAACACCAGCACCACCGGCCGCGTATTGAGCGTGCCGTGGAGCATGCTTTGATAACGGCGCTTGAGGCCTTCAAAGACGCGGTCGAGGCGATGGGCCAGGCCGCTGGGATTCTCTTCGTGGCGCAGCAGAAACGCGCACATCATCGGCGACAGCGTCAGGGCGACGACGCCGGAAATCACCACTGCGCCGGCCAGGGTCAGGGCGAACTCCTTGAACAACGCCCCGGTCAGCCCGGTGAGGAAACCGATCGGCGCATACACTGCCGCCAGGGTGATGGTCATCGACACCACCGGCATGGCAATTTCCCGCGCGCCTTCCAGGGCTGCGTCGAACGGCGTCTTGCCTTCCTCGATATGTCGGTGGATGTTCTCCACCACGACGATCGCATCGTCCACCACCAGACCGATGGCCAGCACCATGGCCAGCAGCGTCAGCAGGTTCATCGAGTAACCCATCATCTGCATGAAGAACATCACGCCGATCATCGACAGCGGAATGGTCACCACCGGGATCACTACCGAACGCAGCGCGCCGAGAAACAGGAACACCACGACGATGACGATCAGTACCGCTTCGAACAGGGTCTTCACCACCTCATCAATCGAGGCCTGAATGAACAGTGTCGCGTCGTAGGCGATTTCGCTTTTCAGGTTCGGCGGCAGCTGTGCTTCCAGCTCGGGCATCAACTTGCGCACTTCCTTGATCACGTCCAGCGGGTTGGCGCCGGGGGTGGCCTTGATGCCGATGTATACCGACGGCGTGCCGCCGAACGAGCTGATCGAGTCGTAGTTTTCCGCGCCCATTTCCACCCGCGCGACATCACGCAGCAACACACGGCTGTCGCCATCGACCTTGAGCGGAATCGCCGCGAAGGCTTCGGCGGATTTCAGTTCGGTGTTGGCGTTGATGCTGGTGACGGTGTACTCGCCTTTCACTTCGCCGGCAGCGGAGAGGAAGTTGTACTGGCGCACCGCCGCGGTCACGTCGGCGGCGCTGAGGCCGAAGCCGGCGAGTTTCACCGGGTCGAGCCACAGACGCATGGCGAACACCTGATTGCCGAGAATTTCCGCTTCGGCCATGCCCGGCAGCGTCGCCAGTTTTGGCTGGATGACCCGCGACAGATAGTCGGTGATCTGCGGGTTGCTCAGGTCTTTACTGAAGAAGCTGATGTACATCAGCGCCGAAGCGTCGGCGGATTCCTTGCTCAGCACCGGGTCTTCGGCGTCCTGCGGCAGCTTGTTCTTCACCTCGTTGGCCTTGGCCAGCAGTTCGGTGAACAAGCGGTCGGTGTTGGCACCGATGCGCGCGTAAATCGAAATCACCGAGAAGTTCTGCCGGCTGACCGAGGTCATGTAATCGATGCCCTCGGCGCTGGCCAGGCTCTGTTGCATCGGCTGGGTGATGTAGCCCTGAATGGTTTCGGCGTTGGCCCCGGGATAAGCCGTGGTCACCGTGATCAGGGCGTTTTCCATTTGCGGATACTGGCGCAGCGGTAGCTTGCTCCAGGCCTGGAAGCCAAGCAGCACAATCAGCAGGCTGACCACGGTGGCGAGCACCGGGCGGCGGATGAACGGATCGGTAAAAGCCATGGGGATTCCTTGATCAGTCGGCGCGAGGCGGACTGTTCTGCTCGCCGAGGGTCTTGTCGTCGCTGATGGCGATGTGGGCACCGTTGTCCAGTTTGATCTGGCCCGCCGTTACCACTTGTTCGCCGCTCTGCACGCCCTTGTTGATCATCACCAGGCCATCGCGGCGTTCACCGGTTTCGACGAAACGACGTTCGGCGATCAGCAGCGGTTGGCCGTTGTCATCCTTGGCGACGCTGCCGTCCTCGGCCTTCTTCTGCCCGACCACGTACACCGAGTTGCCGTACAGGGTGTAGGTGATCGCGCTTTCCGGCACGACGATGTGCTTCTGTGGATCGGGCAGCAGCACCTCAAGGCTGGCGAACATGCCCGGCAGCAGCTTGCCGTCGGGGTTGGCGAGGGTGGCGCGGACGAGGATATTGCGCGTGGTGCTTTCGACGATCGGGTTGATCGCGCTGATCTTGCCAGCAAAGTTCTGCCCCGGATAAGCGGCGACGGTGAACTGCACGGGCTGGCCGATAGCGAGTTTTGGCACCGCTTGTTCCGGCACGTAGAAGTCAGCGTAGAGGCTGCTCAAATCCTGCAACGTGGCGATTTTGGTGCCGCTGGCGAGGAAGTCGCCAACGTCGACCTGACGGATGCCGATGGTGCCGCTGAATGGCGCGAGGATGCGTTTTTTCGCTAGCGACGCGTTGAGCTGATTGACCGTGGCCTTGTTCTTTTGCAGCACGGCGGAGAGGCGGTCGTACTCGCCTTTGGAGATCGCGCGGCTGTCGACCAGTTGCGCGCCACGGCCGAAGTCCAGTTGCGCCAGGCCGAGGTCGGCGCGGGCGGTTTCCAGCAGAGCGGTCTCGACGGCGCTGTCGAGTTGCAGCAACGGCTGTCCGGCCTTGACCTTCTGCCCGGATTCGAATTTGAGTTCAGTGACGGTGCCGGCGACTTCCAGACTCAAGTCAACACCTTGCAGCGCCTTGAGCGTGCCGACGGTGGGCAGGCGCATCTGCCACGGCTGTTCGCCGGCAGTGGCTACGGCGACGCTGATCGGCGGCTTGGGCTTGGAAAAGCCCTGGATCATCGTGTAGATCGAAAAGGCTTTGTATCCGCCCAGTACCAGGACGATCAGCAAAACAACACCCAACATGATCAGCATGCGGCGACGCAGCATATTTCCATTTCCTTGGATAAATCATGAGACAGGCGGGCACATTACTCCGAGTCAGGTGGGGATTCCAACTGGAAGTGTTTACAGGTGCAGCGGGACACAATCCTGTGGTGAGGGGATTTATCCCCGTTGGGCTGCGAAGCGGCCCCCTGAATCCTTCAGTCATACCGCAATTGCAGTTTTAAGGGCGGCTGCGCCACCCAACGGGGATAAATCCCCTCGCCACAGGATGGGGGGGCATCTCAAAAATGAGCGGGTATCAGGCCATCAAGTGCAGATGGTTGTCCCAGAGCCCCGCCGGCAATTCCAGCGGCTTGGCCAGCAGTTGTGCTTGACGGCAATCGTAGTAACGGCAACGGCCCTGACCCGAAGTCACGACAAAGCCATCCTTTACCGCACCAACGCCGGCGCAATCAGGCAAAGGCGCATCGAGGCGCAGTTCGCCGCTGTCCAGATCCCAGATAAAGAAGCGATTGCCGCGCGGCGCTGTCAACGCGACCAGACGCAGGTCACTGTGCACCGCAACGCTGGCGGTGTAGTGACCCATCGCCTGCAACTGATCTTCCGCTACCGGGAACGCCACAAACGGTTGCCCGGGTCGCTTGATCGCCAGCAGCTCCGAGCGCTCGTGGGACGGCCCCATGAATTGCTGGCCGGCGACGATGGTACCGTCACTGGCGATGCCCATGTGGCGCACGCTGTTCATCTGCTGGGCGAGGGTTTCCTTGCTCAGCAACGTGCCGTCGCGCTGCATCAGCACCAGGCTCGGTTCCATGGCGTTGAGGTTCATGTCGACGCGGCTTTCCGCCTCGGTGCGAATGCCGCCGTTGGCCACCACCAGCGTCTCGCCGTCGGGCATCCACGACACCTGATGCGGGCCGAGGCCATGGGTGGAAATCTCGCCCGTGTGCACCAGCCGCTCGCCTTCGAACTTATACACACCGAGCAAACCGCGACCAGGATCGGTCGTATCGTTTTCGGTGGCGTACAGGTATTCGCCGTCCTTGTGCACCACGGCGTGGCCGTAGAAGTGCCGGTTTGGCTGCGAGGTCACGGTCTGCAGCAACGTGCCGTCGCGCAGGTCGATCAGGTAACTCTCGGTACCCGGACGCCGTGCAACGAACAGCGCCAGCGGCTGCGTCGGATGATTGATGATGTCGTGGCAACGCTGGCCGACGTGGGTGGCGAACACCCGCGTACCGTCGAGCCGATAGCCGACGGCGTAATGCTTGCCGTCAGTATCGTCACGCGCCGACAGCAGCAGCGGGCTCTGATCCTTGCGTTTGAACAGCGTCCAGCCGCCCAGCGTCACTGCTCCCAGCAGTGCACTACCTAAAGTCAGAACCTGACGTCGCAGCATGGCACTCGCCCTCATCAGTCACCGTCGTTGGCGTTGAAGCCCAGTTGGATGCCCAGCGCCTTGGCCAGCTCGCCTTCATGCAGGCGATGGACGACGTTGAGGCTGTCGTAGATATCGTTGAGTTGCTGGCGACCGGCGTCGTCTTCGAGCATTTCGCCCAGCGAGCGCTGGGTGCTGTCGAACAGCTTCAGCGACGCGGCATAAGCGGCATCGATCTTGTCCGCCAACGGCTTCTGTTCGGCCGGCAGCAGACCGCGCAGGCCTTTGTTGTCGACGCCTTCCCAGACGGTTTTGGCGGCGGCAAGGCTGGCTTCCAATGCGGTCAGCGACGACTGGCTGCGCCACGCATCGGCCTGGAACGGCTGCGGCACGCCCTTGCTCTGACGGCCCATTGGCGTGCCGAGTTTTTTCTTCAGGGTATCCAGTGCAGTCACTTGGACGCGCAGCAGATCGGCGATCGCTTCGTGGGAGTCGGCGTAGCGCTGGTTGGGGAACTTGCTCATCTGCGCGAGCATGCCGTCGGTGTTGTTCCAGCCCTGCAGGATCTCTTCGGCCAGTTGCTTCTGGCGTTCCCCGATGGCGATCAGCAGCGGGCAGTATTTGGCTTTTTGCGCATCGTTGGCGACGTCAGGCTTGGCGTCGAAGAGGATGTATTCGTAAGCCGACAGGCCCTGCACCACGACGCTGGATTTGGCCAGCGCGGCGGCGTCGATCTGCGGCTGGGCGACGACCAGTTGCTCGACCTGACGGCCGACGAGGTTTTTCTTGTCCGGCCAGAACTGCACTTGCCACGAACGATTGCCTTCGGCCAGCGGACCGATCAGCAGCGGTTGCAGTTCGGCCCAGGCTTTCTGCGCGTGGAGGAAATCGGCACGGGCGGTTTCCAGGGTCTCTTTGCCCTGGCAGTAGGCGAGGGCGCTGACCGCCAGTTGCCGGTCGGCTTCGACCCAACGGGTGTAGGTCGGCAGGATCACCGATTTGGCGATCGCCGCCGAAGTGACCGCTTGCGGGTCCTGCGGCGAGCAGGCGCCGAGGGCGAGCGCGGCAAGGCTGGTGAACAGTAACTTGGGACGGAACATGTCGGGCTCCCGATGTTTTTTCAGTATTTAAAGTGAGTTCAGAAAAGCCAGCAACGCAGCGCGCTGCTCGGCATTGAAAGACAAAACCTGTTGCTGCGCCGCCGTCGCCTCGCCGCCATGCCAGAGCACCGCTTCGAGCAGGTTGCGTGCGCGGCCGTCATGCAAAAACTGGGTGTGACCGCTGACCGCTTGCGTCAGACCAATCCCCCATAACGGCGGGGTGCGCCAGTCGCGGCCGGAGGCCTGAAATTCCGTGCGGTTGTCCGCCAGGCCTTCGCCCATGTCATGCAGCAGCAAGTCGCTGTATGGACGAATCACCTGATTGGCCAATTCCGGTTCGGCGGCATCGGCGGCCGTGGTGTATTTCGGCGTGTGGCACGACTGGCAACCGGCCTGGAAAAACAGATTCTTGCCGGCCAGCACCTGTGGATCGTTGACGCCACGGCGCGCCGGCACTGCCAGGTTGCGGCTGTAGAACAGCACCAGCCGCAGGATGTTGTCGCTGACTTCCGGTTCGCCGTCGGGACCATTGCCGTTCGGCGCCTGTTTGCAGGCGGTTTGCACCTCGGTGCAATCGTCGAACGGCCGCAGGCTGGTGGTCAGGCCCATGTCACCGGAGAACGCGTGAACATTCTGTTGATTGAGATTCGGCTGCCCGGCTTTCCAGCCGAACCGGCCGACGACGGTTTTCTGCAACTGGTCATCCCAGACACGGTTGGGCCGGCCGTTGATGCCGTTGTTCTCTTTCGCCTGGGCGGCGGCGTTGGCGAGGATCGCCTCCTCGGGGATGGCTTCGAGCAGGCCCAGACCAATCATCGGCGGCGCCACCCGCGCGGAAATACGCGTGTCCGGGTGCATCGGGCCGTAACCGAGTTGAGTGATCTGCAGGGTCGGTTTGCGCAGCTCGACCTCGGTACCGTCCTTGAAGCGTACCGGCACCGGCGTGTAGTCGACCCGCACCTTGCCTTCCGGGGCGACGCCGGGCACGGCCATGTCCTGGAACTGCCCGCCATACACCGGCTCCGGCACTACGCCGAGCTGTTCGATGACTTTGGCGTATTGCGGCGCGTCGGGAATCGACAGGCGCACCAGCATCGACACCGCATTGGATGCGTCAGGTGCCGGCGGATGCCCGCGACCGTCCTTGATGTGGCAGTTCTGGCAGGCGTTGGTATTGAACAACGGGCCGAGGCCGTCGCGCGCCGTGGTGGTCGACGGCGCGATCACCCACGGGCTGCGAAAGAAACTGTTGCCGACACTGAAATCCACCCGCCGCGAGGGCGGCAGGTTGGCCGATGGCAGGGAAAAGGCGTTCTGATCGCTCTTGCGCACAGTCGCCGCACCGCCCGAACGCGCTTCCCCCGGCTCGGCCTTGGTGAAACGCGGGGCGTCATCGCAGGCACTCAGGCCCAGGGCCAGCAACAGTGCGGACAAGCGAAGCGGCAACGACAGCATCAGACATCCTGCAAACGGGCGAAAACAAAGGCGCAAAGTCTAACAGGGCGGGGGAGTTTGAATAAGAGGAATTATCGTTTGCTTGATATCGCGCAAGCCTTGAAGCGCATGCCAACACTGTGGGAGCGAGCCTGTTCGCGAAAGCGATGCCCGACGCGCTGTAAATGCTGCGCCGGATCAAGCCTTCGCGAGCAGGCTCGCTCCCACAGGGATAGTGGTGTGCCAATAATGAAAAAGGCGACCCGAAGGTCGCCTCTTTTTGAACGGACGCTGCGATCAGAACTCGTGATCGGCGCTGTCCGGGTTCAGGTCGCTGATGCCCAGTTTGCCGGCAGCGGCTTCGATCGAGCCGGTCTGCTTGACCAGCGCGGCGATGGCGTCGCGAACGACCTGGTTGCCAGCGGTGTTGCCGGCAGCGATCAACTGGTCGTAGTGCTCACCCTTGTTGGCGTGATCGACCATGACCTGGATCTTCGCTTCGGTCGCGGCCAGATCGGCTTTCAGCGCGGTGTCGGCAGCCGGGTCGGCCTTGGCTACCAGCGACGACAGGCTGGCGCCGGTCAGCTTGGTGCCGTCAACACGGGTGTACTCGCCCAGGTAAACGTTACGCACGCCTTTGGCGTCGTAGAAGTGCGAGTAGTGGGTGTTGTCGCTGAAGCAATCCTGCTCGTCTTCGGGGGAGTTGGCTTCCAGGGAAACCTTCATGCGCTCGCCCGCCAGTTCACCCAGGGACAGGCTGCCCATGCCGAAGAGCATTTTGCGCAGGCCGGTTTCGCCTGGCTCGGCTTCCAGGGTGGCGCGGTAGTTGTCGGCCACGTTCGGCTTCCAGTTGCCGACCATTTCTTCCAGGTCGCTGACCAGCAGTTGGGTCACGGCTTTCAGGTAGGCACGACGACGCTCGTTGTGACCACCGGTGGCGCCGGCGCCTTCCAGGTAGTCCGAGGCCGGACGGTTGCCAGCGCCAGGGCCGGTGCCGTTCAGATCCTGGCCCCAGAGCAGGAATTCGATCGCGTGGTAGCCGGTGGCAACGTTCGCCTCGGAACCGCCCAGCTCGTTGAGGCTGGCGAGTTTTTCCGGGGTGATCTCTTTCACGTCGACTTTGTCTTCGCCGACCTGCACTTCGGTGTTGGCGATGATGTTGGCGCTGGCGCCCGGGTTACCCAGTGCGTGCTCGTAGGATTTGTCGACGTAGTCGATCAAGCCCTCGTCCAATGGCCAGGCGTTAACCTGACCTTCCCAGTCGTCGATGATGGTGTTGCCGAAGCGGAATACTTCGCTCTGCAGGTACGGCACGCGTGCGGCGACCCAGGCAGCCTTGGCGGCTTTGAGGGTGTCGGCGTTCGGCTTGGCGAGGAACGCGTCGACGGCGGTTTGCAGGGTTTTCGCGGTGGATTCGGCATCGCTGTAAACGGCGAAGACCATGTCGGCGTAGTGCGCGACCACAGCCTTGGCGGCGGCATCGTCAACTTTACCGGCGGCAGGAGCAGGTGCAGCGGCAGGGGCTGGAGCAGCACTGCTGGAAGCCGGAGTCATTTCGGAGGCTTTTTCTTTGTCCTTGCCTTCGCCGCAACCGGCGAGGGAAATAGCGATGGCCAGCAGACTGGCGGTAGCCAGAGGCATACGAATCATGGCGAACATCCTGCTTCGGTAGTTGAGTGGACTGGCGCCGGGGGCGCGCAAAACTGCGACATAATGCAAATCTTTCGCATTATGTGTAAAGGCGTGCTTGGAAATATTTCTTATTTAGGCAGGTGTGATGGCGCGATCTTGCGCTTTTAGAGAATGGCCGCGTTGCTGCGTTGCGCCTGCTTGAGGTAAATGCCCAGCTCCCGCGCCGGCAGCGGTTTGCTGTAGTGGTAGCCCTGACCTTCGTGGCAACCCTCGGAAATGATGTAGGTTTCCTGCTCGGCGGTTTCCACGCCTTCGGCAATCACCTGCATGCCCAGGCTCTTGCCCAGTTGAATGATCGCGCGAACGATGGTCGCGTCATCGTCGTCATCGAGCAGATCCTGAACGAAGCTCTTGTCGATCTTGATCTTGTCCAGCGGCAGGCTTTTCAGATAACTGAGGGACGAGTAGCCGGTGCCGAAGTCGTCGATCGCGATCAGCGCACCGGAGCGGCGCAGGCTGAGCAGATGCTGGGCGGCGGTGGTGATGTCTTCCATCAGGCCGGTTTCGGTGACTTCCAGTTCCAGACTGCGCGGCGGCAAGCGGTACATCTGCAACAGGTTGTTGACCACCCGTGGCAGCTCGGCGTGGTGCAGTTGCACGGTGGACAGATTGACCGCCATGCGCAGATCGACAAAACCCTGATCGTGCCACTCGCGCAATTGCTTGCAGGCCTGATCGAGCACCCACTCGCCGATGGCGATGATCGTGCCGTTCTGTTCGGCCAGCGGGATGAACAGGTCCGGCGGCACCAGACCGTGTTCCGGATGTTGCCAGCGAATCAGCGCTTCGACGCCGACCACGCGGTGATCGCGATAACTGATCTGCGGTTGGTAGACGAGGTAGAACTGGTCGCGGATCAGCGCATCGCGCAAATCTTTTTCCAGCTCGCGACGACGGCGCATCTCGCTGTCGACGCTGGCGATGTAGAACTGATAGCGATTGCGCGAGCGGGTCTTGGCCAGGGTCATGGTCTGTTCGGCTTTCTGCAACAGCTTCTCGGTGCTGTCGCCGTCCTCCGGAAACAGGGTGATGCCGATAGTCGCGCGCAGGCGGATCTCCTGATCGTCGAGGGCGAAGGGCGCCTCAAGGTCATCGAGAATGCTCTGCGCCAGTTCTGCAGCTTCATAAGGCTGTTCAATGTCGGCCTGCACCAGCGCGAACTGATCGCCGCCCAGACGAGCGAGGGCGCCAAGACGACCACTGTGGGCACGTAAACGATCGGCCAGGGCCAGCAGCAATTGGTCGCCGGTCTGGTAGCTGAATTGCTCGTTGATGCCCTTGAAGTCATCCAGACCGACGCACAACACGGCGACGCGGCGCTGCAATTTGCCGGCATCGACGAGAATCTTGTCCAGTTGCTGCTGCAATTGCTGGCGGTTCGGCAGACCGGTGAGGAAGTCGTACTGGGCCATGCGCAGCAGGCTGTTTTCCGCTTCGTGGCGCAGGTGGGTGTTGCGTTCGATGGACTCGAGCAACTGGTTGGCGGTGTTGATCCACAGGCCCAGCTCGTTTTTTTCGTGGCCCTTGATCTGCGGAATCTTGTGCTCGCTGGGACGATCGGGGTTGATCTCGGTGAGGTGCTCAATGATTCGCGACAGCGGTTTGGTCAGCAGCCAGTGATAGACCAGGTACAGCACCAGGCCCAACGCCAGTGCGCGCAGCACGCCGGAAATGAAAATGATCACCGAGCTGACGATGAAACCTTCGCCATAGGTGGCGGTGTCGAGGGTGATGCTCAGGTCGCCGTAGTATTCGCTGTACGGACCGCGGCCGACCAATTGCGTGGTGAAGGTGCGTTCCTGGCCGAGAATCAGGTCGGTCAGCCAACGGCTGTTGGAATGCTGCAGTTCGCGGGATTTCTGCGCGAGCATGGCTTCGTTGGGGTGGCCGATGGAGGCCTGACGCACGGCGTCGTCCTGGAACAGCCCTTCGATCACCTGCATGCCCATTTCCCGATCCAGGCTGTACACGGCCTGGGTCGATGGATCGCGGAACATGTCGAGGATGCGCTCGGCGTCGCCGGCAACCGCCTGACGGGTCTTGTAGGCATCGAAGACAATCTGCGCGCAGCTCAAGACTACGCCTACGATCAATGCCGACAGGAGCACGACCCGGAGCAACTTCACCGACAAGCTGTTCTTGAGTTCCAGCTTCAAAGGGTTATTCCTTGTTCCGTGCGGGTAGCGTCAAGTTGCCATGAGTATTGGCAATCCCGGGTTGGCAGTCAAAGGGACAATCAGGCACGGGAAAAGTCGCCGTGATCCTGGCCGCATTGTCGTCATTTGAGTAATAGCTCTGAATCAACTGTGTCGGTTGCAATTGCCTTCAACTTGAGCACTGGGCCAAAGATTTTTTCCTTTCTGTGATGGTAGACGGCTGGGGGCTGGCGGCAAACGGCGTGAAGCTGCTTTTACCGTGCGAGAAACGCCATGCGCCGGGCATAAAAAAACCCGGCCGAAGCCGGGCTTTTCATCGGGCGCGCAGCTTAAGCGGTGAAGGTTTTGCCTTCGAACTGCTCGGCCACGAACTTCCAGTTGACCAGGTTCCAGAACGCTTCAACGTACTTCGGACGCAGGTTGCGGTAGTCGATGTAGTAAGCGTGTTCCCAGACGTCGCAGGTCAGCAGCGGGGTGTCGCCGCTGGTCAGCGGGTTGCCGGCGCCGATGGTGCTGGCCAGGGCCAGGGAACCGTCAGCCTTTTTCACCAGCCAGCCCCAGCCGGAACCGAAGGTGCCGATCGAGGTTTTGCTGAATTCTTCCTTGAACTTGTCGAACGAACCGAACGCTGCGTTGATGGCGTCTGCCAGGGCGCCGGTTGGTTGACCGCCGGCGTTTGGCGCCAGGCAGTTCCAGTAGAAAGTGTGGTTCCAGACCTGAGCGGCGTTGTTGAAGATGCCGCCCGAAGAAGTCTTGACGATTTCTTCCAGGGTCTTGCCTTCAAACTCGGTGCCTGGCACCAGGTTGTTCAGGTTCACGACGTAGGTGTTGTGGTGCTTGTCGTGGTGGAACTCCAGGGTTTCCTTGGAGATGTGCGGCTGCAGGGCATCGTGTGCGTAAGGCAGCGGCGGCAATTCGAAAGCCATGATGATTCTCCTAATCAGGTCTGTTGCGGTGAGCGCAAGGCCGATCACGGGCGGCCGGAAATGCACCGGCGAGTTTTTACTCTTTGCGGCGCAGGGTTCGGATCATAGCACCGGGGTCGCGCCTTAACCACGCAACAACTGTGTGGGATAGAGGTTCCAGAGCCTTTGGCAATTATTCATCGGGCGATGATCAACTGCGCGGCCACGGCGAACATCATCAATGCCACCACCAGATCGAGAATGCGCCAGGTGCTCGGGCGGGCCAGCCACGGTGCCAGCCACGCCGCGCCAAGGGCCAGGGTGAAAAACCACAGCAACGATGCACTGGCCGCGCCGACCACATAAGCGCCCGGCACCGATTGCTGCGCGCCCAGCGAGCCGATCAGCAATACCGTATCCAGATAAACGTGGGGGTTGAGCAAGGTCACCGCCAGAGCGCTGAGCATCACTGCGCGCAGCGAACGCACGGTCTGGTTTTCGCCTTGCTCAAGGCTCTGTTTCGAGCAGGCCCGGCGCAGCGCCTGGCTGCCGTACCAGATCAGAAACGTCGCGCCGCCCCAACGGGCAATCGCCAGCAGGGTCGGGTTCTGCGCCAGAATCGTCGCCAGGCCGAACACCCCGGCCGCGACCAGAATTGCGTCACACACCACGCACAATGCCGCCACCGGCAAATGGTGTTCACGGCGCAGGCTTTGCGCCAAGACAAAAGCGTTCTGCGTGCCGATCGCCATGATCAGGCCGAACGCCACCAACAGGCCGTTTACGTAGCTTTGCCACATGGGAGAGATCCTTGAAAGAGAGTGCTTGCTGGCTATTCTCCGGTGTGACGCTGTATAAGAAAAACCAATAGTGCTGATCGCACATTAGGAAAACTGATGTTCGACTATAAATTGCTTTCCGCGCTCGCCGCTGTGGTCGAGCAGGCCGGATTCGATCGCGCCGCGCAGGTGCTGGGCCTGTCGCAGTCGGCGATCTCCCAGCGCATCAAATTGCTTGAAGCGCGGGTCGGCCAGCCAGTGCTGGTGCGCGGAACACCGCCAGCGCCGACCGAGATCGGCCGACGCTTGCTCAACCATGTGCAGCAGGTGCGTCTGCTCGAGCGCGACTTGCAATCAGTGGTGCCGGCGCTCGACGAAGAAGGCTTGCCCGATCGCCTGCGCATCGCCCTGAACGCCGACAGCCTCGCCACATGGTGGGCCGAGGCCGTCGGCGATTTCTGCGCCGAGCAGCATTTGTTGCTCGACCTGATCGTCGAAGACCAGACCGTTGGCCTCAAGCGCATGCGTGCCGGTGAAGTGGCCGCATGCCTGTGTGCCAGCGAGCGGCCGGTGGCGGGAGCCCGCAGCGTGTTGCTCGGCGCCATGCGATATCGCGCCCTGGCCAGTCCGGCCTTCATCGCTCGGCATTTTCCCGATGGCGTGCGCGCCGAACAGCTGCCGCGCACCCCGGCGCTGGTGTTCGGTCCGGACGATTTCCTTCAGCATCGCTATCTGGCGCTGTTGGGCGTCGACGGCGCTTTTGAACATCACTTATGCCCGTCTTCCGAAGGCTTCATTCGCCTGACCGAAGCCGGTCTGGGTTGGGGGCTGGTGCCGGAACTGCAAGTGCGCGAACAGTTGCAACGCGGGGTGCTGTGCGAATTGCTGCCAGATAAACCGATCGACGTGCCGCTGTACTGGCATCATTGGCGCAATGGCGGCCAGTTGCTCAATCTACTGACCGAACAACTGCTGCGCTCCTCAAAGCAATGGCTAGTGGCTTGAACGCAGCAACAAGCGTCAAGCTGCAAGCGGCAAGAACACGCACCGTTTCAACTTGCAGCTGAAAGCTCGAAGCTTGCAGCTGCTTCCCTGGAGTTTTTGATGAAGATTTTGGTTACCGGCGCCAGCGGCTTTATTGGCGGGCGCTTTGCGCGTTTCGCCCTGGAGCAGGGCCTTGAAGTGCGGGTCAACGGTCGCCGGGCCGAGAGCGTCGAGCATCTGGTGCGCCGCGGTGCCGAGTTCGTGCCGGGCGATCTGACCGACGCCGATCTGGTGCACGACCTGTGCAACGATGTCGAAGCCGTGGTGCATTGCGCCGGTGCTGTCGGCGTGTGGGGGCGTTATCAGGAGTTTCATCAGGGCAACGTCGAAGTCACCGAAAACGTCGTCGAAGCGTGCCTCAAGCAGCGGGTGCGGCGGCTGGTGCATCTGTCGTCGCCGTCGATCTATTTCGATGGCCGCGACCATCTCGGTCTGACCGAAGAGCAAGTGCCCAAACGCTTCAAGCATCCCTACGCCGCGACCAAATATTTGGCCGAGCAGAAGGTCTTCGGCGCGCAGGAATTCGGTCTGGAAACCATCGCCCTGCGCCCGCGTTTCGTCACCGGTGCCGGCGACATGAGCATCTTCCCGCGCCTGCTGAAGATGCAGCGCAAGGGCCGGCTGGCGATCATCGGCGACGGCTTGAACAAGGTCGATTTCACCAGCGTGCAAAATCTCAACGAAGCCATGCTCAGCAGCCTGTTGGCGCAAGGTTCGGCGCTGGGCAAGGCCTACAACATCAGCAACGGCACGCCGGTGCCGCTGTGGGACGTGGTCAATTACGTGATGCGGCGGATGGACGTCGATCAGGTGCGCAAATATCGCTCCTACGGTCTGGCCTACAGCGTCGCGGCGCTCAACGAAGGCGCGTGCAGGCTCTGGCCGGGACGCCCTGAGCCGACCCTGTCGCGCCTGGGCATGCAGGTCATGAAAAAAAATTTCACCCTCGACATCAGCCGCGCCCGGCATTATCTCGACTACGATCCGAAAGTCAGCCTGTGGGCGGCCCTCGATGAGTTCTGTGCGTGGTGGAAAGCCCAGGACATCCGTTGAAACGATTCGGCCGGGCGGCAATGAACCGCCTTGCGGGTTGAGGGTCAATGCCTGCGGCTGCGGCGGTTATACTTCGCAGCATTTAGCCATCACCGCGTTTGCCAAAGGTTGCCTCAATGTCCATGCGAAACGATGCCCACGACGACGATTTCGACAACGTGCCAAGCCTGCGCGCCGACCCGTTCGATGACGATGACATCGCACCCGGCCCCCGCACTTCCGTGCATTCGCGCAGCGCGCCAGTGGTCAAGGTCAAGGCCGCCAGCACCGGGCCGCTGTGGGCGCTGGTCGGCGCGTTGTTTTTTGCCTTCATCGGTCTGGCCTGGTGGAGCTTCCAGCAGATTTCGTTGATGGAACAGCAACTGGTCGCCACCCAGGAAAGCTTCGCCCGCATCAGCGAAGAAGCGGCCGGGCGCCTGCAGGATATTTCCGGCAAGGTTGTCGCCAGCCAGAGCAACGTCAGCAGTGACAGCGAAGCGCTGAAGCTGCAAATCAAGCAACTCGAAGGCAAGCTGCTCGACCAGAGCAAGCAACAGCAAGGCGTGGCCGGGCAGGCCAGCGAACTGGACAAGCGTCTGGCGCAGATGACCGCGCAGACCACCGAACAACAGAACGCCAATACGCAGTTGCAGGCTCAGGTCAAAGCCTTGAGTGCCGAGCTGGCGACCATTAAAAGCACCCCGGCCGATACCAGCAAGGTCGATGCCCAGTTGAAAGCCTTCGACGCCCAGTTCAAAAGCCTCGGCGCCGATATCGCCGCGCTGAAGAAACAGGGCAATCCGAGCGCGGCGATCGATCGTCTGGAGCAGGACATCGTGGTGCTGAAAAGTCAGCAGGACAACCGCCCGGCAGCGCCACAGGGTGGCGGCAATACTGCCGAGTTCGATGCGTTCCGCGCGCAGATGACCCGCAACCTGAATACCTTGCAGGCGCAGATCCAGAACCTGCAGCAGCAGATCAATTCCCGCCCGTAGCAACTGATCTGTTGCCCGGAGGGCTTTGTCCCCTTACCACAGGGACCTGTAATCCCCTGCATCATTCTGAATACTCGTACATCAGCCCAAGCCGTCTACGCTCTTGAGACACCAAAAAGAACGAGGGATGCGCTATGGGGTTTTTGCATAAAGTGGTCTGGCTCGGCCTGATGCTGTTGGCCGGTTTCGGCCAGGCCAGTGCCGCCACCGCCGCCAAGGATGACAGTCAGGCCGCGATCGCCCTGCTGGAAAAAGCCTTGGCCTACTACCACGACAATGGCGACAAGGCCTTCGCCGCCTTCAGCCGCCAGGGTGAGTTCGTCGACAAGGATCGCTACGTGTTCGTCCTCGACACCAAAGGCGTGATGCTCGCCAGTGGCGGGCCGTCATCGGCGCTGATCGGCCGGGATGTCAGCGAAGTGCTTGGTCCGGATCTGCGGAAGGCGTTCAAGGATGCGCTGAAAGTGCCGGAAGGCAATGGCATCCAGCAGGCCGAATACCGCTGGCAGAACTGGGCCGACGGCAAGGTCGAGCGCAAGCATGTGTTCTATCAGCGCGTCGGGCAGCGCATTCTCGCGGTGGGTTACTACCTGCCACGGGCCTCAGCTGAGCAGGCCAAGGCCTTGCTGGACAAAGCCGCGACGGATCTGACCAAGGACGAGAAGGGCACGCTGACCGCGATCAACTCACTCAAGGGCGGTTACTTGCAGGATGACCTGTATGTCTTCGTGGTCGATCTGAACAACCAGCGCTATGTCGCCCACGGCACCAATCTGCGCTTGATCAACACTGATTTTGGCAAGGTCAAGGACCCGGAAGGCAAGCCGGTGGGCGAGCCGATTCTGGCGCTGATCGG
The DNA here is from genome assembly GCF_037095675.1 of Pseudomonas sp. CCNWLW23. Taxonomy (NCBI): domain Bacteria; kingdom Pseudomonadati; phylum Pseudomonadota; class Gammaproteobacteria; order Pseudomonadales; family Pseudomonadaceae; genus Pseudomonas; species Pseudomonas sp. CCNWLW23. The sequence goes on from NZ_JBAWKM010000004.1 coordinate 83,376, forward strand.
CAAGCAGGATGAAGGCGAATATGAATACCGCTGGAAAAACCCGGTGACCGGCAAGATCGAGTACAAGCATGCGTACCTGAAAAAGGTCGGGCATTTCCTCGTCGCGGTGGGCTACTACAGCCCTTGAGCGCGCGATGATCGTTCCCACGCTCCGCGTGGGAATGCAGCCCGGGACGCTCTGCGTCCCATCCAAGGCCGAACGCAGAGCGTCCGTTGAGGCATTCCCACGCAGAGCGTGGGAACGATCAGCGCAAAAGGCTCATTTCGCGCCGTGCTCCCGCCCGCGCAGCAGGTTGTTCGGCATGGCAATCGCCGCTGCCAGCCCGAGCAACGACACTGCCGTGCTGACCCAGAGCAGGTGGCGGAAGGTCACCAGCAGCTCCGCGCGCAAAGCGTTCTGCGCTTCGCCGGGTGCTGCGTTCAGGCCATCGAGCAGGACGTTGCCCGAATGCCCCTCGCTGATCAGCGAACTGTTCGCCAGGTGGGCGAAACTGGAATCGTGCAGCAACGCCAGCAGTAGCGCCGACATCAACGCCACGCCCACCGCGCCGCCCAGTGAGCGGAACAGATTGGTGGTGCTGGTGGCGACGCCGATGTCGCGTTGTTCCACCGAGTTCTGCGTGCCGACCAGCGAGGTCGGGAACTGCATGCCGCCAGCGATGCCGCTGAGCAACATGAACAAACCGCTGAGCAGCGTCGCTTGTGGCGGACTGAAGGCCATGCCGAGAATCGCGATCGGCATGAGGATCGCCCCAGTGAGAATCTGCGGTTTGTAGCGTCCGGTGATCGAGGTGCGGCGGCCGGCGAAATAGGCACCGATCGGCAAGCCCATCGCCAGAGGCAGCAAGTGCAACGCGGCGCTGTCGGCACCCGCGCCGGTGACGCTTTGGAAACGCAGCGGCATCAGCACGATCAGCGAGATGGCCTGGAAACTGGTGAAGAAAATCGTGCACCAGCACAGCAGGGCATTACGATTGGCGAACAGGTGCATCGGCAGCAACGGCTCCCGCGCCCGGCGTTCATGCCAGACGAACAGCGCCAATACCACCACGGCACAAGCGAACAGGCCGAGCACTTCGCTGCTGCGCCATGAATGACCCTGGCCGACTTCGGTGATGCCGAGCAACAACGCCGTGAGACCAATGATCATCAGCACCGTGCCGAGGTAATCGATCACCGGTTTACGCTGCGGAATCGGCAAGCCGCGCAGGTTGCGCCGTGCCACCCACCAGGCGCCAAGCCCCAGCGGCAGGTTGATCAGAAATACCCAGCGCCACGACAGGTATTCGGTCATGTAGCCGCCGAGCACCGGACCGGCAACGCTGGCCACGGCGTACATGCTGCTGAAATAACCCTGATAGCGGCCGCGTTCACGCGGCGGGACGATGTCGCCGATGATCGCCTGACTCACCGAGATCATGCCGCCGGCCCCGATACCCTGAAGGATCCGCGCCAGCACCAGTTGTTCCATGCTCTGCGCCATGCCGCAGAACAGCGAGGCGAGGGTGAACAGGCCCATACCGAACAGCATCAGTTTGCGCCGCCCGTACAGGTCGCCGAGCTTGCCGTAGATCGGCACCGCCACGGTCATCGCCACCATGTAACCGGAAATCACCCAGGCCAGCAGGCTGACGTCCTTGAATTGCGCAGAGATCGCCGGCATCGACACGGCGACGATGGTCTGGTCCAGCGCACCGAGGAAGATCGCCATCATCAAGGCGACCAGCACGCTGCGAATGGCCGGTTTGGGCGTTTCAGGCTGATTGAGAGTGGTCACGGAAAACCTGCGGGCAGTGATTGACCCGCATGGACAAGGCGAGCGGGTAAGTGCTCGCCAGTGTAAGTCGATAGCAGGCTATTCGATAGCCTCGTACGGAAGCCCGACGTAATTTTCTGCAATGGTTTTTTGCCCGGCTTGCGAGCTGACAAAGTAGTCCAGTTCCGACGCGCTGATGCGCTGGCTAAACTCATCGTGATCGTCGAAGCGATGCAGCATCGACGTCATCCACCAGGAAAACCGTTCGGCTTTCCATACTCGGCGCAGGCAGATCTCCGAGTATTTTTCCAGCAAATCAGTGCGATTTTCGCGATACACCTTCAGCAGAATATTGAACAACGTGCTGACATCACTGGCGGCCAGGTTCAAGCCCTTGGCGCCAGTGGGCGGGACGATATGGGCAGCGTCGCCGACGAGAAACATGCGCCCGTACTGCATTGGCTCGACGACAAAACTGCGCAGCGGCGCGATGCTTTTTTCGATCGAAGGACCGGTCACCAGTTTTTCCGCGAGGGCATCCGGCAGGCGTTTTTTCAGCTCATCCCAGAAACGCTGATCGCTCCAGTCATCGACGTTTTCATCCGCCGGCACTTGCAGGTAATAGCGGGTGCGCGTGGCTGAACGCATGCTGCACAAAGCGAAGCCGCGTTCGTGGCGGGCGTAGACCAATTCATCGTGGACCGGCGGTGTGTCGGCGAGAATGCCCAGCCAGCCGAACGGGTAGACCCGCTCGAAAATCTTCAGGCAATCGGCCGGAATCGACTGCCGCGCGACGCCATGGAAACCATCGCAACCGGCGATGTAATCGCAATCAACGCGCCAGCTTTCACCGTCCTTTTCGAAGGTGACAAAAGCTTCGTCGCTTTTCATGTCATGGGGAACGACATTGCTCGCTTGATAAATTGTTGGCGCGCCGGCCTCCCGACGAGCGGCCATCAGGTCGCGGGTGACCTCGGTCTGGCCGTAGACCATTACTGTTTTGCCGCCGGTCAGCGCGTGCAGGTCGATGTGCACCTGACGCCCGTCCAGCGCCAGATCGAAGCCGCCATGAACCAGACCTTCGGCATCCATTCGCTGACCGATGCCGGCCTCACGCAGCAGCTCTACCATGCCTTGTTCAAGCACACCGGCACGGATGCGCCCAAGAATGTAATCGGGCGTCTGGCGTTCGAGGATCAGGGTGTCGATGCCAGCGTTGTGCAGCAACTGGCCGAGGAGCAGTCCGGAAGGACCGGCGCCGATAATGGCGACTTGGGTTTTCAGGGTTTTCATTGTTTTTATGACTCGCAAGCTTCACGCAGCAACAGCCGGTGAATGATTTTATGGATCGAGTGCTTGCATTTTTCCCTTGCGGGTCTGTCAATTGAAGGTGAAAACTGAGCCGATACCTGTACATTCTGCCAATCGGTGCGATTATCGCCCAAAAACCAGAGGCCTGGATTGAAGTATGAACAAGCCTGCCCTGCCTTCTATTCCGGTGTTCAAGCTCTATGGTGAAAGCCTGGACTGGCCGACCCCGGACTTGCTGCACTGTGAAACCATTTCCTCGCGCAGTCGCGAACACCAATGGGAAATCAAACCTCACCGCCACGCGGATCTATGCCAGCTGCTGTTCGTTTTCAAAGGTCAGGCAGAGCTCGAAATCGAAGGCCAGCGCACGCAACTCGAGACTCCGGCGATACAGGTGCTGCCACCGTTGTCGGTGCACGGCTTTCGTTTTTCCGAAGATGTTGAAGGCTTCATCGTCACCTTGGCCACGCCGCTGATCAACCATTTGCAGGCGCAACTGGGCGATTCGGTACACGCGTTGGCTCGGGCGGAAAACTACCCGGCCGGCAAGGATGGCGATTATCTCAACAGCCTGTTTTCAGCGTTGCAGGCCGAGTACAACGGCCATCAACCGGCGCGGGAAATGCTCATGCATTCGCTGGTCAGCGTGATCATGGTCTGGGTCAGCCGCCAGGCGATCGTTCGGCACAAGGCCAGCCAGCGCCCGCAGCGCCAACGCGAATACCTCAACGGTTTCATTCAGTTGGTGGAAGAGACTTACCGCCAGCACGTCAAGGTCGAAGACCTCGCCCATCGCCTGGGCATCTCTGTGTCGCACCTCAACGGCACCTGCCGTGAACTGGCCGGGCAACCGGCGTTGCAGATCATGCACGAGCGTCAGTTGCTGGAAGCCAAGCGCCTGCTGACCTACACCAGCATGACGATTTACGAGATGTCGGAGTTGTTGGGTTTTTCCGATCCGACCAACTTCACGCGCCTGTTCCGTCGCCGGGTGGGGATTTCGCCAAAGGCATTCCGCGACCGACTCAAGGCCGAGCAACAATCCTGAAAGCGCTGATGAGCCCTGTGGGAGCGAGCCTGCTCGCGAATACGCTCTTTCACTCAGCAACGATGCTGGCTGACACCGCGCATTCGCGAGCAGGCTCGCTCCCACAGGGTTGCATTCCAGCGCAGGTCTATCAGCGCAATGCGTTCAGCGTGGCATTGTGCGGAATACACCGCTCATAGTTGCAGCTCGCATACTCGCGCGGCAGCTGGCGCAACTGCTCGACGCGCCAGGCAGCGGTGCCGTACAGCGCCAGCGTGGCGGCGCAGGTGATGAAAATGGCGGCGTACCTTTTTGTTTTGATGTTCATGGTGTTCGACCTCTGAACGTCTACCTTGCGGTATTACTTTGAGCATAGGTCAGCGGCGCGCACTTGCCAGCGAGTGCGCTTGAGGATTTAGCCGGCCATTCAGCGAATTGATGCCTATGTGGGAGCGGGTTTACAGGCCGACATCCCACGCGGGATTTTCGGGAAACCGTCGAACCAGAAAGTCGAGCATGCTTCGCAGTGCCGCCGGCATGTGTTTACGTGAGGCGTACACCGCGTAGATATTCATCTGGCGCGGTTCTGCGTGTGGCAGCAAACGCAGCAGTTCGCCGTTGTGAATATGCACGCCAGCCTGGTAGGTCGGCAGCATCGCCACGCCCGCGCCGGCCAGGGTTGCGCGCAGAAGGGTGCTGGCCTCGTTGGCGCTGATATTGCCCTGCACCGGTACCGAAACCGGTTCGCCATCCTCCTCGAAATGCCACAGGCTTTTGCCGAAATAGGAATGGGTCAGGCAGTTATGTCGGCTCAAATCCTCAACTGTCTGCGGCGCCGGATGCCCAAGCAGATAAGCCGGCGCTGCGCAGACCACCGAGCGGCACACGGTCAGGCGCCGGGCGATCAGATTCGGATCAAGATCATTGCTGGTGCGAATCGCCAGATCGATGCGTTCATCGACCAGATTCACCGTGCGGTCGAGCATCTGCAGATCGATGCTCACGCCGGGGTAAAGCCTGACGTACGCCGCGACCGCATCGGCCAGTTGCGCTTGGCCAAACGAGGTGCTGACGCTGATCCGCAGCAATCCGCGAGGCGCGTCATGGGGTTCGCTGACGGCGGCCTGCATGTCGTGCGACAAGTCGAGCATCTGCCGACAGCGCGGGAGGATTTCACTGCCGGCGGCGGTCAGGCTCAATTTGCGCGTGGTGCGGTGCATCAGCCGCGCGCCGACCCAGTCTTCCAGCTCCGCCAGATAGCGCGACACCACCGGCCGCGACAGCTCGAGGTGGTCGGCCGCCGCCGACTGGCTGCCCAGGTCCACTACCGTGACGAATACCCGCATTGCTTGAAGCCGATCCATGATTTGCCCGCTTTCAGAAACAAACTATGTCCAAGCATCGCATTTTTTGTACTGAGTCTGGCAACTAAGCTCTGTTGCATCGCCAGACTGGCATTCGTAATCCGGAGCAACAAATGATCGGCTTCACCCCCTTCAAACGCGTTCTGCTCGCCGCGGCATTTTTCGGCTTTGCCCCCCATGCATCCGCCGCCGAGCTGAGCCTTGATGTCTACAATCCGGGCACCCAGGCGATTTTCCCGGTCAGCTCGGTGCTGGTCAGCGGTGAGAAAGAAGCAATTCTGGTCGATGCGCAATTCGGCAAATCCCAGGCCGAACAGGTGGTGGAAAAGATCCGCGCCAGCGGCAAGCAATTGACCACCATCTACATCAGCCATGGCGACCCGGATTACTACTTCGGCCTCGACACACTGACCAAAGCATTCCCGCAAGCGAAAGTCCTGGCTTCGCAGCCGACCGTCGATCACATCAAGCACACCGTCGACGGCAAACTGGCCTACTGGGGACCGAAAATGGGCGCCGACGTGCCGGCGAAAACCATCGTCCCGGACGTGCTCAAGGGCGACAGCCTGACCCTCGAAGGCAAGCAATTGCAGGTGATCGGCCTCGACGGCAAGCAACCGGATCGCAGCTTCGTATGGATCCCGTCGCTCAAAGCAGTGGTCGGTGGCGTAGTGGTCGCCGAGAACATTCATGTGTGGATGGCCGACACCCAGACCGCGCAATCCCACGCCGACTGGCTGCACACCCTGCACGCCATCGAAAGCCTGAAACCGCAAACCGTAGTACCCGGCCATTTTCTGGGCGACAGCAGCCGCTCGCTGGCCAGCGTGAAATTCACCGCCGATTACATCAAGGCCTTCGATGCCGAAACCGCCAAGGCCAAAGACTCTGCTGCACTGATCGCAGCGATGAAAAAACGCTACCCGCAACTCGGCGAGGAAAGCTCGCTGGAGCTCAGCGCGAAAGTCGCCAAGGGCGAGATGCAGTGGTAAGCCGAACCTGAACACGCAGCATTTTCAAGCCAACTGGAGAATGTCATGAGCAAGATTGCAATCATTGGTGCCACCGGCCGTGCCGGTAGCCAACTGCTGGAAGAAGCCCTGCGTCGCGGCCACAGCGTCACCGCCATTGCCCGCGATACCTCAAAGGTCGGTGATCGCGCCGGTGTCGTCAGCAAGAGCCTCGACGTGCTGGATTCGGCGGCGCTGCAAGCGGCGGTGGCCGGTCACGACGCCGTGATCAGCGCAGCGCATTTCGCCACCGTCCCGGCCTCGGCGATTGTCGGACCGGTAAAACAGGCGGGCGTGAAGCGCTTGCTGGTGGTCGGCGGCGCCGGTTCGCTGTTGCTGCCGGATGACACGCGGGTGATCGACAGTGCCGGTTTCCCGGCTGAATACAAAGCCGAGGCGAACGCGGGGGCGGCGTTTCTTGATGCGTTGCGTCAGGAGCAGGAACTGGACTGGACTTTCCTCTCGCCGTCGGCGGAGTTTGTCGAGGGTGAACGCAGCGGCCAGTATCGCGTCGGCAAGGATCACCTGTTGGTCAGTGCCGAAGGGCGTAGCTGGATCACCTTTGCCGATTACGCGATTGCGCTGATTGACGAAGTGGAGACGCCGAAGCATTTGCGGCAGCGTTATACGGTCGGGTATTGAGTCAAGCCTTTTCCCCTCACCCCAGCCCTCTCCCGGGGGAGAGGGAGCCGACCGAGTTGTCTTGGGTCACGCATTGACCTGAACGACCGTGTCGATTGTGGATTCGGCGTGGCTGTGTCAGGTCGATGAGTTTCTTGAGTATCCCCAATCAGTTCCCTCTCCCGGGGGAGAGGGAGCCGACCGAGTTGTCTTGGGTCACGCATTGACCTGAACGACCGTGTCGATTATGGA
>NZ_JBAWKM010000004.1:90816-198878 GCF_037095675.1 Pseudomonas sp. CCNWLW23
CCCTCTCCCGGGGGAGAGGGAGCCGACCGAGTTGTCTTGGGTCACGCATTGACCTGAACGACCGTGTCGATTATGGATTCGGCGTGGCTGTGTCAGGTCGATGAATTTCTTGAGTATCCCCAATCAGTTCCCTCTCCCTGGGGAGAGGGCTAGGGTGAGGGGAGAGGCTTCAGCGCAAATGAGCCTGCTCAACCAGCCAGAGCATCAGCTCCTCAAGTTGCGGCGAGGGTTCGGCTGCGGCAGGCACCACCACGTAATACGCCAACCCCGTCTTCACCTTCAACGCAAACGGCATCACCAGCCGTCCTGCGTTCAGATCATCGCCAATCAGCGACCAGTCCCCGATCGCCACACCCGTGCCATGGGAGGCCATCGACATCGCCTGATCCAGCGTTTCGAAATGCTGCCCGCTGCCGAGGTTGCCCAGGCGCAATCCCGCTGCATCGAGCCATACCGACCAGTCCTGAATGTCGTGGGTCGGGTGCAATAACAGATGCTCTTGCAAATCCTGCGGTGAATTCAGCGCCGGCGAACCCTTGAGTAATTGCGGCGAGCAGACCGGTGTCAGTTGCTCGTCGAACAGATGCAGCGCGCCTGGCGAATGGTCCGGCGGCGGGCCGTAGATCACGGCGGCGTCGAATTGCTCGCGCTGGAAATCCACACCGTGTTGCAGCGACGCCGTCAATTTGACCGGCACGTCCGGGCGTTCCTTCTGCCATTGCAGCAGACGCGGCAGCAGCCAGCGCATCACGCAGCTCGGCGCCTTGAGTTGCAAGGTTTGCCGCGTCTGACCGATCTGCTCGGTCGCTTCACTGATCAGCCCGAAGACCTTTTCCACTCGCGGCAGCCATTCGCGGCCTTCGGCCGTCAGCGCCAGACCTCGGGCCAGACGAATGAACAACGGATAACCGAGCTGTTCTTCGAGCCCGGCGATCTGCCGGCTCACCGCGCCCTGAGTGATGTGCAACTGCTCGGCGGCGCGAGTGAAGTTGCAGCATTGCGCGGTGATCCAGAACGTATGCAGAGCGGGCAGGGGTGGCAGGCGTTTCATGGCGATCCGAGGTATGACGTGGCGACATGGCTAGTATGACTTTTAATCGATTGTTGCTGCCAGTTGCGCACCGTTCCAATGGGCACTCCACGGACCCTGTGGGAGCGAGCCTGCTCGCGAAGACGGTTCAAGGTTCGACACGGATGTTGGCTGGACCGCTTATTCGCGAGCAGGCTCGCTCCCACAGGGAGTGTTCAGTGAATGAAAGGACAATCAACATGGCAACGTGCGGCGAAGTATTGGTCAAGCTGTTGGAGAATTACGCGGTCGAGCAGGTGTTCGGCATTCCCGGTGTGCACACCGTCGAGCTGTACCGAGGCCTCGCGCGTTCAAGCATCAACCACGTCACGCCTCGTCATGAACAGGGCGCCGGGTTCATGGCTGACGGCTACGCGCGTACCAGCGGTAAACCCGGTGTGTGTTTCATCATCACCGGCCCGGGCATGACCAATATCACCACGGCCATGGGCCAGGCTTACGCCGATTCGATTCCGATGCTGGTGATCTCCAGCGTGCAGTCGCGCAGTCAGTTGGGTGGTGGGCGCGGCAAGTTGCATGAACTGCCGAACCAGAGCGCACTGGTCGGCGGCGTCGCAGCGTTCTCGCACACGCTGATGTCCGCTGCCGAACTGCCGGTGGTGCTTGCTCGCGCTTTCGCGCTGTTCCAGGCCGGGCGACCGCGTCCGGTGCACATCGAAATTCCGTTGGACGTGCTGGTGGAAGAGGCCGATGAGTTGCTCGCCAGCCTGCCGGTGAATATCGATCGCGCCGGCGCCGCACCGGCTGCCGTGGCCCGCATGAGCGAACTGCTCGCCACCGCGCAACGTCCACTGATTCTCGCCGGCGGCGGTGCCATCGACGCAGCGCCGCAGTTGACCCGACTCGCCGAACTGCTCGACGCTCCAGTGGCGCTGACCATCAACGCCAAAGGCATGCTGCCGACCAGTCATCCGTTGTTGATCGGTTCGACGCAGAGCCTGGTCGCCACCCGCGCACTGGTCGCTGAAGCCGACGTGGTGCTGGCGATCGGCACCGAGCTGGCCGAGACCGATTACGACGTGACCTTCGCCGGCGGCTTCGAGATTCCCGGCAAGCTGCTGCGCATCGACATCGATGCCGATCAGACCGTGCGCAACTACCCGCCGCACATCGCACTGGTCGCTGATTCGCGCAACGCCGCGCAAGCATTGCTCAGCGCCTTGTCGCACCAACCGCTGGCCGAGCGCCGCAATGATTGGGGCCAGGTCCGCGCCGCGCGTCTGCGTAATGAATTGGCGGCGAGCTGGGATGCATCAACGCTGGCGCAGACGCGTTTGCTCGAAACCGTGCTGCACGAATTGCCCGAAGCGGTGTTCGTCGGCGATTCCACGCAACCGGTGTACACCGGCAACCTCACGTTCAACCCCGAGCGTCCGCGTCGCTGGTTCAACGCATCCACCGGTTACGGCACCCTCGGCTATGCGTTGCCGGCGGCGATTGGTGCGTGGCTCGGCGGCCAACTCGATAACGGCGCGCGACCGCCAGTGGTGTGCCTGATCGGCGACGGCGGCTTGCAGTTCACCCTGCCGGAACTGGCCAGCGCCGTTGAAGCGCGGGTGCCGGTAATCGTGCTGCTGTGGAATAACCAGGGTTACGAGGAGATCAAAAAGTACATGGTCAACCGCGCCATCGAACCGGTCGGCGTGGACATCTACACCCCGGATTTCGTCGCCGTGGCCAAGGGCCTCGGTTGCGCCGCGCAAGCCATCAGCAGCATCGACGAATTGCGCGCAGCGCTGCGTAAAGCGACGGACCGACAAGGCCCGACGCTGATTGAAATCGACCAGAACCAGTGGATGCAGGCGGTGGCCCAATGATCAGTTTTCCAACCACACTCGACGGGCTCTACATCAACGGTCAATGGTCGTCGGGCCGCGAGCATCTACGGATGATCAATCCCGCTACCGAAGCGCTGCTGACCACCGTCAATGGCGGTGACGAACACGCCGTCGACCAGGCGATCAGCGCGGCGACCGAGGCGTTCGAACACTGGTCGAAAACCACCGGCGCCGAGCGCGCTGCGATCCTGCGCAACATTGCCAACGGCGTGCGCAACGGTCGCGATCACTTGATGAACCTGCAGTCGAGCAACAACGGTAAACCGCAGTTCGAAGCGGCCATCGATGTCGATGACGTGATCGCCACGTTCGACTATTACGCCGGACTCGCCGAAGGCTTCGACGCCGGGCAGGACAGCAACGTGCCGCTGCCCAGCGATGACTTCAGCGCACGCCTGCGTCGTGAGCCATGCGGTGTGGTCGGGCTGATCGTGCCGTGGAATTTCCCCATGGTCACCACCGCATGGAAACTGGCGCCAGCGCTCGCCGCCGGTTGCTGCGTGGTGCTGAAACCTTCTGAAGTGACGCCGCTGCCGGAGCTGGAACTGGCCGCGATCATCGCTGAATCCGGTTTGCCCGACGGCGTGTTCAATCTGGTCTGCGGCACTGGTCTGGCGGTGGGCGCGCCGTTGTCGGCCGATTCACGCATTGCCAAGATCTCCTTTACCGGCAGCAACGCTGTTGGTGTGCAGGTGATGCAACGCGCTGCTGAAACCGTGAAGGGTGTCAGCCTGGAGCTGGGTGGCAAATCTTCCTTGCTGGTGCTGGCGGATGCCGATTTGGAGCTGGCGGTGGAACTGGCGTGTGGTGGGGCGTTTTTCAATGCCGGGCAAATGTGCTCGGCCACCAGTCGCGTGCTGGTGGCCGAGGCATTGATGGATGAATTTCTTCAGCGCCTGCAAAAACGTGCGGAGGCGATCCGAGTCGCTGATCCGTTTGATGCGGATGTGGAGATGGGCGCGCTGGTCAATCAGGCGCAGTACCAGCGGGTGCTTGGGCATATTGATCGCGGTTTGAGCGCCGGGGCGAGGTTGGTGTGCGGCGGCAATCGTCCGGCGCATTTGCCGCGCGGTTATTTTCTGCAACCGACGGTGTTCACCGACGTGCCGCTGGACAGCGCGTTATGGCGTGAAGAGATTTTCGGCCCGGTAGTGTGTGTGCGCGGTTTCGCCAGTGAGAGCGAGGCGATTGCGCTGGCCAACGACACGCAGTTCGGCCTGGTCGCGAGTGTAGTGACGCGCGATGCTGCAACGGCGGATCGCGTGGCCAACGCCTTGCATGCGGGGCTGGTGTGGATCAATGCGCCACAGGTGATCTTCCCGCAGACGGCATGGGGTGGGTACAAGCAGAGCAGTGTCGGCCGCGAACTGGGGCCTTGGGGGTTGGCGGCGTTTTTGGAGATCAAGCACGTCGTGCGAGCGGTGTAGAAGCCTGCCCTCACCCCAGCCCTCTCCCAGGGGGAGAGGGAGCTGACCGAGGTGTCTTGCTTTCTTCGTTGACCTGAAAAACCGAGTCGATTATGGATTTGAAGGTCATCAACCCAACGCTGGGTTGGCCTGGCTTGGCTGATTCCGGATTCAGCACCGATATCGCAAGTCGATGAACCTCTCCAATATCCCCCAATCGGTTCCCTCTCCCTCTGGGAGAGGGCTAGGGTGAGGGGCTTCTATGGAGTTACACCGACAGCCGCAACCGCGCCAGATCTCGCAACGGCGGCGCACCAAACAGGCGGCTGTACTCACGGCTGAATTGCGACGGACTTTCATAGCCCACCCGATACCCTGCCGCCGAGGCTTCCAGCCCTTCGGTCAACATCAGCCGCCGCGCCTCTTGCAGGCGCAGTTGCTTCTGGTACTGCAACGGACTCATCGCGGTCATCGCCTTGAAACGGTGATGCAACGTCGACACGCTGAGGTTCACTTCCCGCGCCAGATCATCGATGCGCAGCGGCTGCTCGAAGTTGCCGTTGAGCCATTTGATGGCCTGGCTGATGCGATGGCTCTGGCTGTTGGCAATCGCAATCTCATACAAACGATGACCCTGCGGACTACGCAGCAGGCGATAGAGAATCTCCCGGCGAATCAGCGGCGCGAGCATGGCGATGTCTTTCGGCGCGTCGAGCAGCCGCGCCAGACGCAGCACCGCGTCGAGCATGGCGCTGTCGATTTTTTCCACGTACAGACCACGTCCGGTCGGCCGCGTCGGGACGCCCATCGGGCCGGCGTCGGCGATCAGCGCGGTGATTTCGGTCGGATCGATATCCAGGCGCACGGCGAGGATCGGTTCCTCTGGCGAGACGTTGACCACGCGGCCGCTGAGCGGCATCGAAACCGACACCACCAGATAATTCAGCGGGTCGTAGTTGAAGAACTCATCGGCCAGGCGGACCTCTTTGCGCCCCTGCGCCATGATGCACAGCGCCGGCTGCGCGAGTACCGGGGCAAAGTCATGGGACTGGGTGTGGCGCGACATCACCAGCGAACCGATCGCGGTCTGGTAGCTGCCATCGTCGCTGGTGTTGCGGCGGATGATCGCCGCCAGCTCCGCGCGCTGCTTTTCCATGTCGGCGCTGGGTTCGGCTTGAAAACGATCGAATGACGTCATGCACGGCATCCTCGGCAAGTGAGGGGGGAATGCAGCAGAGCATATGTTTGTGCAAGCAGCAGCGGTAGACACATTCTGCCAAATGCTTGCCTGATTCTGCCCGCAGGTGCACGCAGGTCACCCGCCAGACGATTCCGTAGGAGCTGCCGAAGGCTGCGATCGTTGATCTTCAAGGCAAAAGCCAAAGATCGCAGCCTTCGGCAACTTCTACACAAAACCCGTATGACAGACGTGTTGCGCGTGTTTACAGGTTGTTACAGGTCGTCTGCGCAGTCTCGCAGGATTGTGCAACGCGAAGGCAGGAATCGACTAACGGCGCAGCCGGCCCGGCCCTTAATCTTTGCTTCAGTCGCAGCCCGTCCCCCGGCTGCCACGCGATTTCATGGAGGGTTGATCATGTCCAAGCAAATGCCTGTCAGTCATATGGCCTTCGTTCGTGCCCAGGCCGGGCGCTCGGCGGAACTCGGTGTGCGCCTGAGCGCGTTGATCGAGGTCTCGCGCGCGGCGCCCGGCTGCCTGAGTTTTTCCCTGCAACAATCGCAGTGCGACGCCGACCTGTGGCTGGTCAGCGGCTACTGGAGCAGCCAACAGATGATGACGACCTATTTCAACAGTCCGTCGATGGAAGTCTTCGCCGAGCTGGTCCAGGACCTGGTGGTCAACAGCCTCGACTTCCACACCTTCAGGGACGTTTCCGCCGCGCAGGCCCTCGGTCAATGCGCCGCGCCGATACACAAACTCGCCGGTTGAGGGTTTAATGTCCGGCTTATTTGATTGAGCCAGGATCCGCGACATGGCACGTAAAGAGTTTGAACGCTTCGAAGCAGTCTCCGCAGTCGTCCCCGTCGAGCTGGGCGGCAACAAGGGTTATTACGCGGCGATCGCGGTCAAGGCCCTGGTCGATGGCGGCGCACCACGCTTTCACAAGTTGCTCGATGAGCAGGTGTTTCCCGGCGCCATTGCTGCCGATGATGCAGCCATCAACGAGCTGGACAAGCTCAAGGGCGTCACCGATGACGCCGAGCTGATCTGGTAATTACTTCTGTGCGCCCGGGCGCCACATCTTGAACAGAGCCTCAGGCCCCAGCTGGAAATAATCCGCCGGCCCGCCGCCGCGCAAAATCGGTTGTGCGGCGGCGGTGTCGTAGATGCCGTCCTTCAGCAGCCATTTGGCAATGTGCACCGCGACCACCTCGCCGAGGATCAGCCAGCTCGGCACGGTTTCGCCATCGGCGCGTTGCAGCTGGATGATCTGCGTGACCTTGCACTCGAAGGACACCGGGCTTTCGGCGACCCGTGGCACCGAAATCACCTTTGACGCCACGGTCGTAAGCCCTGCCAGTTCAAACTCGTTGACCTCAGGCGCGACCATCGCGCAGCTCTGGTTCATCTGCTCGGCCAACGGGCGCGTGGCGAGGTTCCAGACGAACTCCCCGGTCTGTTCGATGTTGTTCAGACTGTCTTTGCGCCCGACACTGGAAAAACCAATGATCGGCGGCACGTAGTTGAAGGCGTTGAAGAAACTGTACGGCGCGAGATTGAGCCGGCCTTCGGCATCCTGGGAGGAAATCCAGCCGATGGGCCGCGGGCCGACGATGGCGTTGAACGGATCGTGAGGCAGGCCGTGGCCGTTGGCGGGTTCGTAGAAGTGGATGTCATCGGGCATGGGGAGCGGATTCCTGAGCTGCATTCGGATGCAGCCATAGTGCAAGGACCCAGCGCATATTTCCAGCCAGACGCGAGACCCCGTAGGGTTCGTGGCAGGACACAGATTTTGTGGCCTGCCAGCGATGTAGCCCCGTCAGTCAGTCACGATCCGCGAATGCTTCTGGGTGTCTTTCATGGTGATGTACACCAGCAGCGACACGGCAATGCACGCGGTGACGTACCAGTAGTAACCGGTTTCCATGCCGATGCTCTTGAACCACAGCGCGATGTATTCGGCAGTGCCGCCGAAGATCGACACGGTCAGCGCGTACGGCAGGCCGACGCCCAGGGCGCGGATTTCGGTAGGGAACAATTCGGCTTTGACCACCGCGTTGATCGAGGTGTAGCCGCTGACAATGATCAGCGCCGCCATGATCAGGAAGAACGCGCCCCACCAGGTCTGGATGGTGTGCAGGGTCATCAGGATCGGCACGGTGAAGATCGTACCGAGCACGCCGAACGCGATCAGGATCGGGCGACGACCGATCTTGTCCGACAGGCCACCGATGATCGGTTGCAGGCACATGAACAGGAACAGCGTGGCGGCGGAAATGGTGGTCGAGTCGGAGATGCTCATGCCGACCGTGTTCACCAGATACTTCTGCATGTAGGTGGTGTAGGTGTAGAACGCCAGGGTGCCGCCCATGGTCAGGCCGACCACGGTCAACAGCTCTTTCGGGTGGCGCATCAAGGTGCGCATGGCGCTTTCCTTGGATTTTTCTTTCTTGGTGAACGACTCGGTTTCTTCCATGCCGCGACGCAGGTACAGCGCTACCACTGCGCAGAGCGCGCCGATGGCGAACGGAATACGCCAGCCCCACGCGTAGAGCTGTTCGGTGGTCAGCATGTTTTGCAGCACGATCAAGACGCCGAGGGCGATGAGCTGGCCGGAGATCAGGGTCACGTACTGGAAGCTGGAGAAGAAGCCGCGACGTTCCTTGGTCGCCATCTCGGACAGGTAAGTCGCCGAGGTGCCGTACTCGCCACCGACCGACAGGCCTTGCAGCAGGCGGGCGAATACCAAGAGGATCGGCGCGCCGATGCCGATGGTTTCATAGTTCGGGCTCAGAGCGATCAGCAGCGAGCCGAAGCACATGAGGTATACCGAGGCCATCAGCGCTTTCTTGCGCCCGACCTTGTCGGCGTACATGCCCATCAGCCAGCCACCGATCGGACGCATCAGGAAGCCCACGGCGAAGATCGCTGCGGTGTTCATCAGTTGCGCGGTGGTGGAACCGGCGGGGAAAAAGGTTTTCGCGAAGTACAGGGAGAAGGCGGCGTACACGTACCAGTCGTACCACTCGACCATGTTGCCGACAGAGCCGCTGAAGATCGATTTGATCCGGCTGGCGGTGGTTCTCGGTTTGGCCGGCACGGCAGCCGACCCAAGGGGCAGGGCGTTGGAGTTATCCATTGAAGGATCCTTCGTTTAATTGTTTTTGTGGAGCGCGTCGGAACGCAGCCTGCCAGGGCTATAGCAGGAGGTGTGCCAAGGGGTGAGGGGCCGGTTTAGAAGGGGTGGCGGGGAGGAGTGAGCGGATTTGTGCCGACTGATTGGGCTGAGTGAGCGGATTTCCGCTTACCGCGTGAAGATCAAAAGCCCCTCACCCTAGCCCTCTCCCAGAGGGAGAGGGGACTGACCGAGGTGTTCTTGTGGGTTACATCGACCTGCAATATCGAGTCGAATACAGATTCGGGAAAGCATGGAGATCGGCTCCCTTCCCCCTCGCCCCCTGGGGGAGAGGGCTGGGGTGAGGGGGATGGATTTCAACTACACCACAAATCTCTGCCTCACTCCGCCAGAAACATCTCCCGACTCAACCCATGCCGCTGCATCTTTTCATTGAAGGTGCGGCGCGGCAGTTGCAGTTCTTCGAGCACGGCTTTGACATCACCCTTGTGCCGGGTCAACGCCGCGCGTAGGCATTGCGCTTCGAACGCTTCCTGCTGCGCCGCCAGCGACTGCCCCGGATCGATTCCGGCGACCGGTTCATCCAGCCCCAACACCTGACGCTCAGCAACGTTGGCCAGTTCGCGAACATTGCCCGGCCAGTCATGGCTGAGCAGGTGACTGAGCTGCGCACCGGTCAACGGCGGAAAGGTCCGGCCCAGACGCTGGGCGGCGTTCTGGGCAAAGGTTTCAAACAGCAACGGAATGTCTTCGCGGCGATCACGCAGCGGCGGCAAGCGCAGTTCGGCGACGTTGAGGCGATACGCCAGGTCCTCACGAAAACGCCCGGCGCGAGCTTCGTCGAGCAGGTCCGGTTTGGTCGCCGCGACGATACGCAAATCAACGCGAATGCTCTGGTTCGAACCCAGCCGTTCGAGCTTTTGTTCCTGCAAGACCCGCAGCAATTTCACCTGCTGGGCCAGCGGCATGCTTTCGATCTCGTCGAGAAACAGCGTGCCGCCATCGGCGTATTCCAGCTTGCCGATGCGCTTGCCCGAGGCGCCGGTAAACGCGCCGCTCTCATGGCCGAACAGCTCGGCCTCGAACAGTTGCTCCGGGATCGCCGCGCAATTGAGCGCTACAAAGGGCTTACCGGCGCGCGGGCCGAAATCATGCAGGCAACGCGCGACCAGTTCCTTGCCGCTGCCGGTTTCACCACGGATCAGCACGTTGACCGGCAACGTCGCCAGATCCAGCACTTGCCGACGCAATGTCTGCAAACCGCGGGACACGCCGAGCAGCGTCGCATCGAGCTTTGCGCGGTTGTCGGCCAG
The DNA here is from genome assembly GCF_037095675.1 of Pseudomonas sp. CCNWLW23. Classification (NCBI taxonomy): domain Bacteria; kingdom Pseudomonadati; phylum Pseudomonadota; class Gammaproteobacteria; order Pseudomonadales; family Pseudomonadaceae; genus Pseudomonas; species Pseudomonas sp. CCNWLW23. The sequence goes on from NZ_JBAWKM010000004.1 coordinate 100,780, forward strand.
TTCGTGCAGGGCGCGGTTTTCCAGGACCAGGCGGCGTTTGTCCAGCGCCCGGCGCAGGCTGCCGAGCAGGGTTTCCGGGCTGAACGGTTTTTCCAGAAAGTCGTAGGCGCCATCGCGCATGGCTTCGACCGCCATCGGCACATCGCCATGGCCGGTAAGCAGAATCACCGGCAGATCGCTGTCGCGCTTTTGCACTTCGGCGAGCAATTGCAAGCCGTCCATGCCGGGCATGCGCACGTCGCTGAGGATCACCCCGGCAAAATGTTCCGGGAGCGCGGCGAGGCATTCTTCGGCACGGCTGAACAACTGCACCTGAAACCCCGACAGGCTCAGCCACTGTTCAACGGCGTCGCGAATGCTGCTTTCGTCGTCGACCACCATCACCGAATTGAGCATCAGATGTGTGCCTCCAGATCGATTGGCAGGGTCAGGCTGAACACCGCGCCGTGGTCGCCATTCTCGACGCTCAGGCGCCCGCCGGATTCATGCACGATGGCGAAGGATACTGCCAGCCCCAGGCCGAGACCATCGCCCACCGGTTTGGTGGTAAAGAACGGATCGAACACTTGGCCCAGATGTTCCTCGGCAATCCCGCCGCCGTTGTCGCTGACGCTGAGCCGCCACAATTGTTCATCGGCCTCCAGACGGATTTCCAGGCGCTTGCAGGCTTTACCCTGCATCGCATCCAGCGCGTTGCGCAGCAAATTGATCAACACCTGTTCCAGACGAATCGCATCACCGCGCACCCACGCCGGGCGGGTCAGGTGCAACACAAGGCTGACTTGTTCGTCACGCAGGCGCGCATCGAGCAGTTGCAGCGATTGATCGACCACCGTCGCCAGATCCAGACGTTCGCGCAAACCGCTCGGACTCTTGCGGGCGAAAGTCTTGAGGTGGCCGGTGAGGGCGGCCATGCGCGTGAGCATATCGTCCACCGGTTTCAGCGCCTTGTAGGCGTCATCGACGCGGCCATGTTCGAGCAGCAGGCGCAGAGTCGCCAGTTGCATGCGCTGGGCGGTCAGCGGTTGATTGATTTCGTGGGCCAGTGCGGCGGACATCTGCCCCAGCGCGGCGAGTTTGGCCGATTGCACCAGACCTTCCTGCGCGGTGCGCAAGTCGCGGGTGCGCTCCTCGACCAGACGCTCGAGTTCTTCGCGATTGCGCTGACGGACCTTGGCCAGCCGCCAGCGCTGATTGAGAAACAGCAACAAGAACACCAGCGCCAGCCAAACGCCAGCGGCGGCCAGTGCGGCGTTGCGCAAATCTTCGAAGGCCACTTGCGGACGGCGCAACAGGTGCAGGGTCCAGCCTTCGGTCGTCAGCGGCAGCGATTCCCATAAATAGTCCGCCGTGCCCTGCGGACCTTCGACCCGGCGCAGATCGCTGTTGTCATCGAAGCGCCGTAGCGGCAAATGGGTCAGCGGCAGCAGCGATTGCTTGTCGTACTGGCGGGTGGTTTTGATCTCGGCCAGATCATCGGCGCTCAACGGCCGCAAGGCGCGATAACGCCAACCCGGCTGATTGGCGATAAAGATGATCCCGCGCGCATCGCTGACCAGCAGCGTGTCGCTGCCCTGGCTCCATTCACGTTCCAGTTCGGGAAATTCCAGCTTGACCACCATCGCGCCGAGAAACTCGTCGTTGTCGCCAAGTACGGCGCTGGAAAGGAAATACCCGGGAATGCCGCTGGTCACGCCCACTGCGTAAAAACGCCCGGTGCCTTGGGTGCGGGTCTGGCTGAAGTACGGGCGAAAACCATAGTTGTGGCCGACATAACTGCTCGGCAGCCGCCAGTTGCTGGCGGCCACGGCCAGGCCGGTACGATCCAGCAGTTCCAGGGTCGAGGACTGCGCCGCACCGTTGATCTTTTCCAGCTTCACATTCAATGCCGCTTGCTGCGCAGCATCGACCGGTCCGGCCAGGGCCGAACGCAATTGCGGGTCCAGCGCCAGCACGGCGGGCAGGGCGCGATAGCGGTCGATCAGGGTGTGCAAGGAGTTGGCGTACAACCCCAGTTGCTGATTGGCGCGGGCGGCGTCTTCTTCCAGCGCCTGACGCTCGGCGTGGCGCATCGCGAGCGTCGCGGCAATGACCGTGCCGGCAATGATCAGCAGGGAATACAACGACAGACGCAGGGTACGGGAAGTCGGCAGCATGCTGGATCAAAGGTCGGCAGGACGGGCGGGCACGATAGCATGGGCCGAGATGGCCGGGCGCGCTGTTCGCGCCGGCCGTGTCTGCTAAACAGCTGTCTCCTGTACCTGACGTCGATGCACAAGATTCAACCTCGGCTTCGGCACCGGTCTTGCCTGAGGTTCGGCAGCGAGCGAGCGCTCCAGTTGCTGCAGGCGTTCAGTCACGCCTTGCGCCTCGCTCGGCGCTTCGATGATTGCCTGTGCGGTTTGCATGACCTTGTCGATGGCTTCGAACGGGTCTACACCATTCCTGGACAGCTTCATGACCTGACGCTGTTTTTCTGCATCCAGTGCGTCCAGTTGGGCATAGAACATCTTCTGGATGTGCTCGGAGTAGCTGTTGAGGTTATCCGTGAAGGTCTTGATGCTGTCGATAAGCGCAGCACCTCCATCAAGAAGAGCCCCCGCGCCGTCGACGGCTTTTGCAGCGCCGTCGCCCAGCGTTTTCAGCCCGTCCTTGAGCTCTTGGGTCTGCAGTGTCTGCGCTGCTTTCAAACCTTTCTTGAAGAAGTGGTAACGCAATACCGGAAACACTATTGCCCCCGCGATTGCCCCTGCGCCGGAACCGATGGCGTTGCCGATTCCGGGTACCACGGTGCCGATGACACTGCCGATGGCGATGCCTTTGCCGATACCGTAAAAGACCGATTTGATGCCGGCCCGGGAGGTGATGAATTTGCCGAACGTCATGCTTTTGCGCACCTCCTCGATGTTCTGGCCTTCAGGAATCAGGCCATCGAACTCGGTGGTCAGGTTGTGCAATTGCTCCGCCGCAGTTTGCGCTTGATCAAAAATACCCACCGCTTTTCTGATCAGGTCAAACACCACTTTGAAGGCACCGGTCTGGTCGACATGAACGATCGGGTTGTTACCGACGAATCCATACAGATTCAACCCATCCACATCCCCCGCCGGATCGGCACTGACCCAACGCTGCAACCACGGCGCGTAATACCGGGCGCCGTAGTAGTACAAACCGCTGACATCCATTTCCTTGCCGGAATATCGGATGAAGCGGTATTCGATTTCCGATTCCGGCGCCATCCACGCGGTTTCGCCGAACGGGTAATAGCCTTCTGCGCTGGTGACCACAGCGTTTTCATTGAGCTCCATTACGCAAGAGCCGAGGTGGTCTTCGAGGGTGTAGCGCATCTGGTCGTCTATCGGCACTGAACGTTGCGCCCAATGCAGGCAGCGCGCGTTACCGAGGCTGATGATGTGCAGCTCCTCGCCGTTGTCCTTGCTGCGAATTTCCAGCCCCGGCAGGTAGCGCACCTGGTGGAAATGGCGGACCTTGTCGGTGAACCATTCATGACATTTGAGGACCCGCTGGCCGGCGCTGTACTGGTAATACTCGGCATCGTTATCGCCGTCCTGACGGATAACCAGATCCACGCGCTCCAGCTCATCACGCCTGCTCCATTGCAATGACGGACCGTGGCGCAGCTTGCGTTGATTGCCATGGGGGTCGAACCAGGTACCAAAGTCCGGCGGCTCGTCGCCCGTTTCCCAACGCACCCCGCGATTGCTTTTCTGGTCGATGTACATCGTGCGGGTACGACTGTTGCCGTCGCGCTGATGACGCAATTCGGTCAGATTGCCGCCATCGTCGTAGCTATACGTCTGGGTGTAATTGAGGCGGTTTTTCTCGTCGGGCGGTCGCGGCAGGCCGGGAATGTCCGGGGGCAGCGCGTCGTCATGACCGGTCGCGCGGATCAGGCGGTACAGGGAGTCGTAGTTGAATTCACGGTGGCCGTCGACCCGTTGATTGGCGAACCATAGGGGCTCGAAGGCGTGGTCTTCGATGCGGATGATATTGCCGATGCGATCGTAGAAATATTGCAGATCCTGCAATGCGGGTTGGCCGGGCTTATGGCTGATCCGGGTGCGCAAGCGTCCGTCGGCTGGATCGTAGGTCCATTGGCTGAGCACCAGGTTGCCGTCCTGTTGCTCGATGATCTGGCCATTGGCGTTGTAGTGCGCAGCCAGCAATACGTGGTGCCGTTCTGTGCCTCCGATCAGCAGATCCACTGTTTTAAGCTGTCCTGCGACTCCGTAGCGCGATTGCCGGCAATGCCCGCCGGCGTCGGTTTGCTCGAGCATGGTACCGAGCGGGCTGAATACCTGATGGCTGGCGAAAGATGCGCCGTCGTGAAACAGGCGGGTCTCTTGCAGTGGTTGGCCGGTGAGAGCGTAGCTGGCAACTTCGAACGAACCGGAGGCATCTGTCCGTTGGATCAACTGGCCACGGAGGTTGTTACCTGTATCGGCAGAACCGTCGGCATAGGTGAAGGTATCGAGCTGTGTCTTGTCGTTGCCGGTCATCTCGAGCTTCACCACGCGCAGTTGCTCGTCGAACGACGACTGCCAATGCTGGTAGCGGCCGTCCCATCGCTGCACTGGCTCGCCGGCCAACCCGGGCAGCATCAAACGCTGGCCGCTGTCAACGCTGGCGGTGTACAGCGCATCGCCGTTCAGCGCGTAAACGGTGCTGACGTTGGCAACGGCCAGACGCGGATCCTGCTGCAGTGCCAGACGGCCGGCCAAATTGTATTGCTGGCGAGTCACGAGGGCTTTGGGGGAGGCGCCGGCCAGGTTGCGCAGGTAATCGACCTGCCGGACAGTAAAGCCTCGACCATCAGTGGCCGATAAGGACGGCGTGCGCAAGTGCATGGTTTCATCGTCCATTTTTAAACTTGGCAACCAGTGGACTGCCAGTTTTTTTCGATGCCAGATGTCGCTGCCTTGCCAAATACTGGTTGTCCGTCGACCCCATCTCTTTGTAATGCGCGAGGCCGGCCTGCGCTTGCGCGATGTTCGCAAGTACAGCCCGGTTCCTTTGTTGCAGGCCGGAACGCGTGATGACCGCCAACGTTTCGCTGGACGTGTTGCTGTTCGCATTCGGCAGCACATTGGCGGGCGAAACACTGTCAACGCCCAGTGCATCAAAGGCATTCTCTGCCCATGCAGACCGTTCTTCGATGGCTGCTTTCCAGTCGCTGAGCATTTTCTCGATCTTTTCGATTTTCACCGGGTCGAGGCGGTTCTTGATGTCCTGTGCTTCCTGCGCCCGACTTCCCATATTCAGTGCGCCGGGAATGATGGCGATTACCGATCCGAATACTCTGTTCATCAAAAACACTGGGTTGGTGATCGCATTGAGTGCTGGATGGAGCAGCTCCCTCCTGAAGTCTTTCCAAGAGTTGATCTCCCTGACCGATTCCTGAATTCCCAGACTTTGATCAATCGCGCTGACGGACATCTGCGAGGTCTGCGGTATCAAAGGACCGACGCGAAGCCTGACATGGTCAGCCAGTGGTTCGCCAATAGCTGCGGCGACATCTCCACCGATGTTGCCGCCGATCAAGCCTGAGGGTTTCAACACATTCGGCTTTACTTCAAGAGCGGGGATCATGGTGTCAAATTGCGTACCACCGATGGATCCACCCTCATAACCGATAACGCCTCTGAGGGTTTCTCCCGCTAGATTCATTGCCATGCTCAGTGCAACATCCTGATGAATGATGTTGTGCAGCTGTCCCAGTACTTCTTCGGAATGCCCTTCCACGGCGGATGCGAACGCCGAATACAGCATGATCACGCCTTCTGCACGCTTGTTGCCGTCCGGATCGATGAAACGGATCGGGTTATTTCCCACGAATGCATATAAATTCAGGCCGTCCGCCTGCTCGGCGTCCGCACTGACCCAACGTTGCAACCACGGCGCGTAGTAGCGGGCGCCGTAGTAGTACAAACCGCTGACATCCATTTCCTTGCCGGAATATCGGATGAAGCGGTATTCGATTTCCGATTCCGGCGCCATCCACGCGGTTTCGCCGAACGGGTAATAGCCTTCTGCGCTGGTGACCACAGCGTCTTCATTGAGCTCCATCACGCAAGAGCCGAGGTGGTCTTCGAGGGTGTAACGTATCTGGTCGTCTATCGGCACTGAACGTTGCGCCCAATGCAGGCAGCGCGCGTTACCGAGGCTGATAATGTGCAGCACTTCGCCGTTGTCCTTGCTGCGAATTTCCAGCCCCGGCAGGTAGCGCACCTGGTGGAAATGGCGGACCTTGTCGGTGAACCATTCATGACATTTGAGGACCCGCTGGCCGGCGCTGTACTGGTAATACTCGGCATCGTTATCGCCGTCCTGACGGATAACCAGATCCACGCGCTCCAGCTCATCACGCCTGCTCCATTGCAATGACGGACCGTGGCGCAGCTTGCGTTGATTGCCGTGCGGGTCGAACCAGGTACCGAAGTCCGGCGGCTCGTCGCCCGTTTCCCAACGCACCCCGCGATTGCTTTTCTGGTCGATGTACATCGTGCGGGTACGACTGTTGCCGTCGCGCTGATGACGCAATTCGGTCAGATTGCCGCCATCGTCGTAGCTATACGTCTGCGTGTAATTGAGGCGGTTTTTCTCGTCGGGCGGTCGCGGCAGGCCGGGAATGTCCGGGGGCAGCGCGTCGTCATGACCGGTCGCGCGGACCAACCGGTACAGGGAGTCGTAGCTGAATTCGCGGTGGCCGTCGACCCGTTGATTGGCGAACCAGACGGGCTCGAAGGCGTGGTCTTCGATGCGGATGATATTGCCGGCGCGATCGTAGAAATATTGCAGATCCTGCAACCTGGGCTGAGCAGTTTTTTGACTGGTGCGCGTATGCAGGCGTCCGTCGGCCGGGTCATACGTCCACTGACTCAGGACACCGTTACCGGCCAGTTGCGAGGTGATCTGATTGTTGGCGTTGTATTGCGCATCCAGCAAGACCTGCGTGACTTTCGTCTCGACTTGCAGCTCCATTTGCCTGAGCTGCCCGGCAAGACCATAGCGCGATGCTCTGCGATGGCCGCCGGCATCGGTCTGTTCAAGCACGGCGCCAAGCGGACTGAACACCTGATGGCTGGTGAACGCTTCGTTATCGTGAAAAGTGCGCTTTTCCACCAGTGCCTGTCCGGTGAGGGCATAGCCGGTGATGTCCAGCGAACCTGACGGATCTGTCTCCCGGATCAACCGGCCGCGCAGGTTGGAGTCTGCTTCGGCAGAGCCTGGGGCGTACGTGAAGGTATCGAGCTGATTTTCGCCGTTTCCCGAAACTTCGAGCTGCACCACGCGCAATTGCTCGTCGAAGGTCGACTGCCAGACGTGGCCGCGCTCATCCCAACGGTGTCCGGGCTCCCCGGCCCTGCCCGGCAGCAGCAGGCGCCAGCCGCTATCCCGGCTGTTGGTAAACACGGCGATATCGTTCAGCGCAAACACGCTGGTTGTGTTTGCTGTCGGCAGGCGCGGATCCTGTTGCGCGACCAGACGCCCGGCGACATCGTGGTGCTGGCGGGTCACGAGTGCGCTAGGCGTGTCACCCGCCACGGTACGCAAATAAGCGACCTGACGGACTGGCAGGCCACGTCCGTCGCTGACGCTCAGCGAAGGCGTGCGCCAATGTATGGAGGCGCTCATGAGCCTGACCCACGCGTAGACACCAGCTCTTCGGCGGTATCGTTGAAGTCCTCACTGGCGTGATACCAGGGATGATAAGTCTCGCGGGAAAAGTCGCCCTTGGCGTTGATCAGCTTGATCGGACGCCCCGTTGCGTCATAGAACAGCTGATCGAACAACCCGAGTTGGTGCAGCGATTGATCATTGACGTAGCGGTGGGTGTTGGCGAAAAACGGCCGGTATTGGCGCTGCGGCAGACCTTTGTTGTTGTATTCGACGCGTTCACTGATGCGCCAGCGTGTCTGCGTCGGTTGCTCACCTTCTTCGATGAGCAACTCACCATCCTCACCCACCACATAAGCCAACCCCGGATCGACCTTCTGCTGGGTTTGCAGGACCCGACCAAAGCCGTCGACGCAGGTTTTGACGATCTGGATCTGCGCCTTTATGGCGTCGTAGGGATAGCGGTCGGCGCTGAGCACTACGGTGTGAACCGGTTCTCGGTAAGCCAGTTCGATGGCCATGAGCAATTGCTGGTCTTCAGGCGTCGGGCCGGGATTTCGCGCAAGCCGGCGACGTGCGCTGGCACGGATATGCCCGCCGGGCAACAGGTCACCTTGCTTGATCGAGCGGCTTTGAAGTGTGGAGGCGGGTATCAGGCCCATCCAGCTGAAAAGGTTTTTGTGCAGAGTGCTCGCTGCGTGTCCTACGGTATCTTCCGGAAACTGAATGGCGTATTCCGGACTGGGATCCGGCAAGGTCCAGTCATCGGTCAGCTTGTCGAATCCGGCAGGTTTGCCGTTCTCGGTACCGTGAAAGCTGATGATCAGTGGCTGACCGGAAGGCTCGTAGATGACTTCTTCAGTGTTGTCATTGGCGTCGGTGATTCGCTTGGGTTTCAGGGCGTGATAATCGAACTCCGCGACCTGGACGGCACAACCGTCGGGCAATTCCATGCGCATGACTGTCAGATAGTGTTGATCGTATTCGGCTTTGGTCACGCCATGGCTTGGCGTTTCATTGAAATCGAGCACGTTGTAGAACGCCTGCAAGTCGCCGTACCGGGCCAGATTGAACCGCGACGACCAGAGGTTTGGTTCCTCGCTGGGCGGTGCTTCGAACAGCAGCGCCATGGGTGAGTAACCAATTGCCGCGAGGGCCTCGCGGATATTCAGGTCCGGCACAATGCTGTAAGCGTCCAGCGCGGTTTTATCCAGCAGGGCAAGCTCCAGAGAGTGCGACAGCGCTTCGAATCCGGCGACGCCGTCATCCAGTTCAATACCTTCTACGTCCACATAACGCTGTATGGATTGCGAAGTCAGTACCCTTTCCATGGCCCATTCTTGCGTATCCTGCAGCTCTCTCAGTGATTCGAAAGACACCCGTGCCGGGTTCAACTCGCCGGGGAGCGTACCTTTGGCCAATTTCAGCGCATCGCCCCGTTCCAGATACGGCAAGCCCAATCGCCATTGCTGTGGCTCTGGCAGATTGATCAGACGTGCACGGGTTTCACTGATGTAAAAGTATTGCTGCGCCTCGTCGTGAGCGTCGGACCACCATTGATTCAGATGGTCTTCGGTGAAGGGGGGCGGGCTCTGGGCGGTCAACCTGCGCGCATAGCTCACCGTAAGTGCGTGGGCCGCGGCGCCATAAGCGTTCCAGCGCAGGGTGACATCGTGGCGGCACAGCGGGTCGTTGATAAAGCCGTCGTACTGATAACTGATGGCTTCGACCTGAAGGGGCAGCAGAACGGCTGCGGCATATGGCCCCTGCGGCCGCACCTCGCGAACCAGATAGCGCTTCTCTTCTACCGAGTACAGCGCGGCTGCACCGGCCGCCTGCGCATCGGCGCGGTAGGGGAAAATTTCTGTTCGAGCGACCGAGCCAACCAGTGCCTGCGCAATCCGATAGCGACTGTCGGAGCCCTCCGGGGTGACGGGCTCATCGATTTCACCTTTGGGGTGGTAACGACTGAAGAGGGTTTCGCCCAACGGGCAGGCGTCCACATCCGCGCTGAAATAATCGTCGCGGGAGCGATTGATTTCCTGACCGTTGTGAAACCAGGTGCATGTTTGCACCGGCTCGCTGAAGCCAGGCTCTGAAGGATCGGTTCCAACCTCGCAGTCAAGTTGCTGCAAGTAGCCGAACCCGCGAAATTCCCTCTCCCTGCCGTCGTAGAACCCTTCGCGCCAAGTGAACGACTGGGTCAACCGGTTGCCGGTGATCTCGTCGTGCTGCTCCTGCTTCTTCACCACGGCCAGCGGAAAGGGCAGGTGACATACCGGTGCACGCTCAAGCGCCAGCAGCCGCTCCTTTTCATCCAGCCATTCCTGAGCCGAGCTGCGATAAGTCACGCTGCTGGAACAGCCCATGTTGTTGTTACTGGTGACCAGCAGGTAGGGCTTGGCTGCAACAAAATCGTAGCGCCAATGCCGCGGCTGGATATGCAGCACCGCCAGAATCAGGCTGGCGCAACCGAGGCCTTGCAGGTCGGCGAAACTGACCTGGCACAAACGGTCATAGCGCACGTCTTCAGGCCACGGCACGCTGACGGGAATCTGCTCCAGGCCGTTGCCGCCCCTGTTCAGGTAAATGTCGAACCCTTCGGATTTGAGATAGATCAGCGCGGGCGCGCCGGAGCCATCGAGATCGGCCAGACGTACCCGCGAGGCGTCGAATTCTTCATGGGTGAAGGGCAGGGCGCTGATCTTGCGACCTTGACCGAATTTGCCATGACCAAGATTCGGCCAGCAACGGACCTCGTCATGGCGGATGCGGCACAGCTCGGGCATGTCGCTGCCGAGCAGGTTGCCCAGAAGCACCAGTTCGGTTCGCGAGTTGCTGAACACCGGCAGACGGTCGTCTGCGTATTCATGGGGTATTTCCTGTGCGGCGGCGAAGCCTTTTTCGCGCAGGCTGGCATAGAGGCGCACGCGGTCGGGGCTGATGCTGGCCGCTGACATCAGCCCGTCCCCGCTGAAATCCCCCATGGTCAAAGTCAGATCCTGGTGTTCCCGGGGAAACGTGTCGAACGCGCTGAACAGTTCGAATTGCCGCTGCGCATTCAGCGCATGAAACCCGCAGTAACCCAACCGCGCGATGATCAGGTCCAGGCGGCCGTCGCCGGTCAGATCAAGCAGTTGCGCCACGGCACGGTTGCGATCTGCCACCGGGATCCTGTCCAGCAAAACCCATGGGCCGTAACCGATCAGTTCGGTACCAGGCGCCGCGCGTAGCGGTTCTCGGTAATACCAGGCGTTATCGTAGCGGCAGAGAAAGCCCGGCACGCCCTCGCCATACAAATCGACGCATTGATAGAACCCGCCGTCTTCGATGCCCGGTTGAGTCTCGTTTTCCAACAGGCGTGCAGGTGCCTTGTTGATCTCGAAGGGCGAGTATTCGAACTCTAGCGGCGGTGAGTGCTCGACATTGCCTTGCGCATCGAAGGCCTGATAGTGCGCCGCGCTGATCTGGCTGTAGGCCCACTGCGCAGTGTTCTGGATCGGTCGATATTCCAGCAGCAGGCGACGTGCAAGCTTCGCCTCTGTCGCCAGGCCCCCGGGGAAGTGATGAAACATCAACACTTGCTGGCAGAGCCTGCGGGTGCTCAGCTCAAAACCCTGGCCATAGGTGGAAAACGGATCAGGCCGCAGCCGCCAGCGGTTCACTTCCTCGTAGCTCGGAATCTCCGTCAACGAGTCGCTGCGTTCGCCGTAATCGAACACCAGTTGAAAATGCCATGGCAGATCCGTCGGTCGGTCAGTGTCCCAGCTGTAAAGGTGATCGCTCGCCGTGGCATTGCCGTAACACACTCGTCGCAGATAGCGCTGGGCGCGGTAGTCGTGAATCGGGTCTTGCTCGTCAGGCTGATCGTCGGCCTTGTACTCGTAGCAGATGTGTTCGCCATGGGCGTTCATGCTTTCACACAAAAGCCAGCTGCTGATGCGTGATGGGTCGTCGGGGTCGGCACGGCGGGAGGCGGTGGTTTTGCCGTAGACCTGCAACGTACCGTCGGCGCCGTGGATCAGCCAGAAAGGGGCTCCTCCGTCAGCCGGATGCCAGCATTCGCGCAGGGAAAAATCACTTTCGATCCGCGCCCGGTAAGTCACGACGTTGTGTTCGGGGATGGGGCGGTCTCTGTAGCTGTGTTCCGTGCGCGACTTCAGGTTTCCGGCATCATCGAGCTCTGCCATCCACACCTCGCCGTCATGCCCGATGATTTCATCGTGCTCGGTATAACGTGGAACACCTTTGTTGGTGCGGCGACTGATCTGGCTCAGGCCCAGGTGGCAACCGAGGCCAAACGAACCGTTACCGCTCTGGCTGTTGATTGCCAAGGGTATTTGCGGACCGTAGCCACGACCGCTCGATAGCGGGATCAGCAATTCGCATCCAGCCGAGGCGGTCGGCCCAACGGCGCTCCAGCTTTTGCCGATGGTGGCGATCGATGAGCTTCTGGCGATGGAAGGAGCTGTGATGCTGAGGTCTTGATCGGCCATGGTCGAATCCATTCGCGCTACATAGGGCGTATGGATAGACGCTAACAGGAGTGGGCTGCTAATGGACCTGTCAGATCTGACAGGTGCGCAAGATCGTTTTCTGTGCTTGGGCGATTCTTTTATCGCAATTGGTTTGAACACACAAAAACGGCCGGGGCATTTTTGCGGATGCACCGGCCGTTTTCATGACGCCAGAAGCTTACTGCACTTCTACCGCCAGGCTCTCGCTGATCTTCTGCTGCCAGATCGCCGGGCCAGTGATGTGTACCGACTCACCTTTGCTGTCCACCGCTACGGTGACCGGCATGTCCTTGACCTCGAACTCGTAGATCGCTTCCATGCCCAGCTCGGCAAATGCCAGCACCTTGGACTTCTTGATCGCTTGCGCAACCAGGTAAGCGGCGCCGCCGACAGCCATCAGGTACACGGCCTTGTTGTCCTTGATCGCTTCGATCGCGGTCGGGCCGCGCTCGGATTTGCCGATCATGCCCAGCAGGCCGGTCTGCTCGAGGATCTGGCGGGTGAACTTGTCCATCCGCGTTGCGGTGGTCGGGCCGGCCGGGCCAACCACTTCGTCACCGACCGGATCAACCGGGCCGACGTAATAGATGAAACGACCCTTGAGGTCGACCGGCAGAGTTTCACCCTTGTTGAGCATCTCGACCATGCGCTTGTGCGCGGCGTCGCGACCGGTGAGCATCTTGCCGTTGAGCAGCACGGTTTCGCCCGGCTTCCAGCTCTGCACCTCTTCCGGGGTCAGGGTGTCGAGGTTGACGCGACGGGCCGATGGGCCGGCTTCCCAGACGATTTCCGGGTAGGCGTCCAGCGGTGGTGCTTCCAGCGAGGCCGGGCCGGAACCGTCGAGCACGAAGTGTGCGTGACGGGTGGCGGCGCAGTTGGGGATCATGCACACCGGCAGCGAGGCAGCGTGGGTCGGGTAGTCCATGATTTTCACGTCGAGCACGGTGGTCAGGCCACCGAGGCCCTGGGCGCCGATGCCCAACTGGTTGACCTTTTCGAACAGTTCCAGACGCATTTCTTCGATGCGGTTCTGCGGACCACGGGCCTTCAGCTCGTGGATGTCGATGGATTCCATCAACACTTCCTTGGCCATCACTGCGGCCTTCTCGGCGGTGCCGCCGATGCCGATACCCAGCATGCCCGGTGGGCACCAGCCGGCGCCCATGGTCGGCACGGTCTTCAATACCCAGTCGACGATCGAGTCGGACGGGTTGAGCATGGCCATTTTCGACTTGTTCTCGGAACCGCCGCCCTTGGCCGCCACGTCCACTTCCACGGTGTTACCCGGGACGATGGAGTAGTGAATTACGGCCGGGGTGTTGTCCTTGGTGTTCTTGCGAGCGCCTGCCGGGTCGGCAAGGATCGATGCCCGCAGGACGTTTTCCGGCAGGTTGTAAGCGCGACGCACGCCTTCGTTGATCATGTCGTCCAGGCCCATGGTGGCGCCATCCCAGCGCACGTCCATGCCGACACGGACGAACACGGTGACGATACCGGTGTCCTGGCAGATCGGGCGATGGCCGGTGGCGCACATGCGCGAGTTGATCAGGATCTGCGCCATCGAATCACGGGCCGCTGGCGATTCTTCGCGCAGGTAGGCTTCGTGCATCGCCTGGATGAAATCCACGGGGTGGTAATAGGAAATGAACTGCAGGGCGTCGGCAACGCTCTGAATCAGGTCATCTTGCTTGATCACGGTCATGAGTCGCGCTCCTCTGAAAACGGTGGGGAAGCTACAGGCTTCTAGCTTCGAGCGGCAAGTTAAAGCATTACGCGGACAGCTTGAGCTTGCCGCTTGAGGCTTGCGGCTTATGGCTGTCCCTTTGTGGCGCGACGCTAAAAAGGCGCGGCAGTATACCGCGCCTCGGTGGTGGGGGCACATTGGCTTTTGGTCGGATGACCCTGTGGCGAGGGGATTTATCCCCGCTCGGCTGCGCAGCAGTCGTAAAACCTGTGAGCTCAGAGTGATTGACCGGTTGCAAGGGGCCACTTCGCAGCCCATCGAAGATAAATCCCCTCACCACAGGGACCTGGTGCGGGCATCAATGCAGCTCAATCAGGTCATGCATTTGACGTCAATTTTCGAGCCCGAAAATCGGTGGTCATTTAGCGACCGGCCCTCTAAAGTGGCATCCGGTCTGTAGAGTAGGACACTCGGTCAGCCTCCTATCGCACGGTGAGTCAACGATTGACCCATAACGCCATTCAACGCCTTTTGCTCAAACGCTTCGCCCTCGCTGCGGCCACCTACGGATTGGCTTTGCTGCTGCTGTGGCTGGCGTTTTTCACCGGGCATTATCAGCAATCGCTCAGTGGAGTGGCCATCGGCAGCGCTCTGGTGGTTATCAGTCAGGCGAGCCTTTTCGCCATGTTCTGGAGCGGGCGCAACCAGCGCTTCGCCGACCCCAGCCTGACCGAAGCGCAAGTGCTGATGGGCCTCGGCTGGCAGACGTGGCTGATCGCCCATGTCGACGAGGCACGCGGCGCGTTTCTGGTGTTTTATGTGCTGATCCTGCTGTTCGGCCTGTTCCATCTCACCCGACGGGTGTTCATCCGCTGCGCGCTGCTGGTGTTCTTCAGTTTCTCCGCGATTACCCTGTGGGACGCTTACCACTTCCGCTTGGCCGAGCCTGCGCTCGCGGCGTTGCAAGTGTGCATTCTGGCGATGGTTTTGGCGTGGCTGGTGCTTTACGCACGCTTTGTCCAGGTCTCGCGGCAACGTCAGCGTCAGCGCCGGTTTGCCTTGCAGGCGCATCAGGACACCCTGCGCGGGATGATGCGCCAGCTTGAAGACCTGGTGGCCACCGACGAACTGACCGGGCTGTTCAATCGCCGGCATTTCCTGCGCATCGCCTCGCGCGAGCTCAACGCGTTGGACGGCGACGTAATGCACGGGCTGGCGCTGATCGATCTGGACCACTTCAAACGCATCAACGATCTGCACGGCCACGCCGCCGGCGATCAGGTATTGCAGGCATTTGCCGGTGTGGCGCAAGCCTGCCTGCGCGACGGTGACGTGCTGGCGCGCTATGGTGGCGAGGAATTCGTGGTGCTGGTGCCCGACTGCGATGCCGAACGCCTGACTGCTTGTTGCGAGCGTTTGCGCATCGCCTTCAGCGAGGTGGAATTGATGGGCCTGCAAGTGCGCAACCTGAGCCTGTCGGCGGGCATGACCCTGCTGTCCGTTGGCGATGATCTGGATGAGGCGTTGCAGCGTGCCGATCAGGCGCTGTACCGGGCCAAGCGTGACGGGCGCAATCGTTGTGCCGCCGCGTGGGAGAACGTCGATGCCTGAATTGCGTGTCGGTGATCGGCAGTGGAGGGTTGAGGCGGGCAGCAATCTGCTCGACAGTCTCAATCAGAACGGCGTTGCCGTGCCCTACAGCTGTCGCGCCGGCAGTTGCCATGCCTGTCTGGTGCAATGCGTGCAAGGCCTGCCCAGCGACAACCGTCCGGATGCCTTGAGTGCCGAGCAACGTCAGGACGGTTGGCGCCTGGCCTGCCAATGCCAAGTGGTCGAAGACTTGCAGGTGCATACCTTCGACCCGATTACTGACGGTCTGCCGGCCTTGGTCGAAGCGCTGGACTGGCTCAGCGACAGCGTTCTGCGCCTGCGCCTGACAACGCAGCGGCCATTGCGCTACAGCGCCGGCCAGCATCTGGTGCTGTGGATCGGCCACATCGCCCGCCCGTACTCGCTGGCGAGCCTGCCGCAAGAAGACCGCTTCCTCGAGTTTCACCTCGATTGCCGCCAGCCCGGCGAATTCATCGATGCCGCCCGCAAGCTGCAGATCGGCGACTCGATCCGCCTCGGCGAGCTGCGCGGTGGTGCTTTGCACTATGACCCGGACTGGCATACGCGCCCGCTGTGGCTGCTGGCCGCCGGTAGCGGTTTAGGTCCGTTGTTCGGTGTGCTGCGCGAAGCCTTGCGTCAGGATCACCAAGGCGCCATCCGCGTCATTCACCTGGCCCATGACGAACGTGAGCACTATCTGGCCAAACCCCTTGCCGCACTGGCTGCGCAGCGGGAAAACCTCAGTGTCGAGCTGTGGACCGCGGCCGAGTCGGCCGCCGCTTTGGCGCAACTGCGCCTTGTTTCCCGGCAGACCCTGGCCTTAGTCTGCGGCTCGACGGCCAGTGTCGACGCCTTCGCCAAGCGTCTGTACCTGGCCGGATTGCCGCGCAATCAACTGCTGGCCGACGTGTTTGTGAGCCGCGGTTGAGCGCTGATTTTCAGACGCGAGACACGCCATGACCGAAGCCATTCTGCTGGAACGCGAACGCGGTTTGCTGACCCTGCGCCTCAACCGCCCGGACAAGAAAAACGCCCTGACCCGCGCCATGTACAGCCGCCTCGCCGAAGCACTGAAACAGGCCAACGATGACCCGGAAATCAACGCCGTGCTGATCACTGGCAGCGCCGAGTGCTTCACCGCTGGCAACGACATCGCCGATTTTATCGAGCAACCGCCGAGCGACCTCGACAGCCCGGTGTTCCACTTCATGCTTAACCTGCTCGAGTGCCGCAAACCAGTGATCGCCGCCGTCGCCGGTGCAGCGGTAGGCATCGGCACGACGATGTTGCTGCACTGCGATCTGGTCTATGTCAGCCGCGACGCCCGGCTGCGCATGCCTTTCGTCAACCTCGGATTGTGTCCCGAATTCGGTTCCAGCCTGATCCTGCCGCGTTTGCTTGGGCAGGCGAAAGCTGCGGAGCTGTTATTGCTCGGTGAAGGCTTTAGCGGCGAGCAGGCTGCGCAATGGGGGATTGCCACACAAGCGCTGAACAGTGGCGCGGCTGCGTTGAGCAAAGCAAGGGAAATGGCACTGCGGTTTGATGAGCTGCCGGCCGAAGCGGTGCGCATCAGCAAGCAATTGATGCGAGCGCCGGATCGGGATCTGCTGCGCAAGGTGATCGAGGAGGAGGGTGCGTTGTTCACCCAGCGCCTGCGTTCGCCGGAGGCGGTGGCGGCGCTGATCGGATTTGTCCAACGGCATTGAGAGCGTCGTTGGGCCAATCGCTTTCGATAAGTCACCCCACCTTCTGGATCACCTGACAAAGCGTCCCGCCGTTTATATAGCGGGACTTCCACCCATCAGGCGTGGTAGCGCAACAGTCCGATTTTTCCGTCAGGCAGGCGAGCACAAATCAAAATCTTGCCGTCTTCCTGTAATGTCAAACCAGTTGCTACGTGCAAACCGCTTCCCAACTCAGTGCGAACCCAGCCGTGCGGATAATTGAACGATGGGTCGAATTGCTCATCGATAAATCGCGCGATGACAATATATCCTTCATTGTCACTTCTGACTCCCCCGGCAACTACAGCTTTTCCGTCCGCTTGAATACGTCCGACTAGCCAAGTGGTGAAAGCGCTTTCCTCAAGTTTGGTAAAGAGGGGCTTGCCGCCATTGAATTCACCGTCCGGCTCACCATTGGCCTTGATGCTGATCAGTACGGCGGGTTCGCCTGTTGTATAACCTACACCCAGAATGTGCTGGTTGGGTTGCAATACCATGCTGCGAATCAGAAGTGAATGCGCATCGCTGGCGATAGTAACGAAACCACCCTCACCAAATGTCCTATCGAGCTTACCCGAGGTGTCGTAACGCACAAACATGGCCGAACTGAATGGATCTGAAAGTTCCCCGACATTGCCGCATCCAAGATATTTGCCATCAGCCTGTACCATTAGATTGAGCAGAACGGTGTTACCAAGCAAATATCGGGGATGAATTACCGCGATGTAGCCAATCTGATTGAAATCCGTATCCAGCGTTCCGTTTTCGTTGAGTCGGATAATCAGGCCATGGCTCTGCTGCCAGTCGAAACTGTAATAATGGGACGCAAGTAGTTTGCCGTTGGGCAAAACTTCTACACTGAGCGGTGTGGCGGCGTTCCCCTCGAAGGATTGAGGCTTGACTGTAGAGGGGGCTACGGCCGGTGGCGATAAAATTATATCCAGTACGGTTTGGCCGTTTGTACCGAAATCCGTATCCGGCTGACCTTGAGCGTCGTAGCGGCAAAAAGCCGCGGCGTTCTGGCCTGCAGAACCTTTAACAATACAATGCACAATTATTTTTCCGTCAGGCTGGATGGTTAAGGACTGCACTCCATTCGTGCTTAGTGCAAAACCCGGAAAATTACCTATGACAAACCCGGACTTACCAAAATCGGTGTCCACTTTACCGTCACTCAATAGCCGGCCGAGTATGTATTGGGTCGGGAATGCCACAGGTTGAGCTGCTACGAAGTAAATTTTTTTATCCGGGCCGATCTCCACTCCGTGGATGCTTGCTGACGGGTATGGCGGCACGGTAATCATCGCGACCCCATTTTCGCCAAAATCAAAATCCAGGGTCCCTGCACTGTTTGATGTTTGTATGTTCATTGTATGGTCCGTGATCGATGGTTTTGGATGAGAGCGCCATTGTTCGCCGGAGGCGTTTGCGGCGTTGAGCAGGTTTTTTCGGTGACGGTCAAGACGCCTTCGCGAGCAGGCTCGCTCCCACGGGGGAACGCATTTCAAAGTTGGGAGCGAGCCTGCTCGCGAAAGGGGTTGACCAGACCATAAAACTCTCAATCAGGGGCAGCCGGTAAACTCGTCGCCAGGTCACTCGATCAATCCACGGCCGACGCATTGAACCCGCTGCCCGTCGACTTGCCTTTGGCCGAGGAACGTCATTTTACCTTCACCGATTGCAACCCCGGTCCAGATCCCCCTCTCCAGGTCGAACACTCGCCAGCCTTTGCCATCCGCAAAATCCGTGTCCAATTTGCCGTCATCGGTGAATCTGGCAATAACATGGTTAAAACCAGAGGACAGTTGACTCAACCCGGCAACAAGTATGTGTCCGCTGCTCTGGATAGACGCGTCAAGCCATAAGGTGTCAATGCCTTGCAGTCTGCTCAGAAGTGGTTTGCCTGAGTTGAACTGGATGTTGGGTTTGCCGTCGGATTCCCGGCTGATCAATACGCCATGGTGTGCAGGCTCGGTATACCCAACGGATAACAGCCGCTTATTCGTCTGCCCGATAACTTTCAAGACATTGACGCTCAGCGAGTTCTCTATCGGATCCATCACTTCAAAGCCATCAACGGCGAACGAGTCATCAATTTTCCCGGTAGCAGTCAAGCGGTTGAGTACTGCCCGGTAAGGATCATTGCCACGTACACAGCCCGCGAGCACGTAGGTCCCATCCTGTTTTGCCAATAGATCGTATAGCTCCGTGTGAGTGAAATTCGGGTGGAGAACATAGGCGATTTCTCCCTCGTTGAATTCAATATCCCGTGTGCCGTCAGGCAAGAGTCGAATGACGGCTGTCGCCACTTTGTTTCCATCCCGATCTACGGTGGTATGCAATACGATCTTGCCGTCAGGCAGAACGGTCGACCGCTGGCTACCGGTTTTTGAGTTCGCTGCGTTGGGTAGTTGCTGGTGCTTCTGATCTGCCGTGTCGTCATCCGTGAGGTACACAGCGACTTTGCCGGTTTCGTTGAATGCCGGATCAAGGTTGCCAGCGACGTCGAGACGCACGACTCCTATGGCACGCTTGAGGTTAGCCTGAAAGAAACTGCCGATGAGCAGCAGTTTGCCGTCGGCCTGTTCCACTATTTCGTTAGCGAAGGAATGCGATCCTTCTCCGTCCTCAAATTGACCGGTTACGTAGCCACTCTGGCCAAATTGAGTGTCGTGAACGCCATTGCTATCCAGTCTGATCAAGTAGTAGGCATCACCGTTCGATTGGCCTACGCTTCCCGCGATATAGGTGCGCCCTGATTTGTCGACCATCACCCCCCGCAGGACAAGGTTTCCTGAAAAATCGGGAGGTTTTTTCGGAGTGGCAACGCCCTGATTGCCAAACGTTGGGTCGAATTTACCTGGCGAGATGTTTGCCGCAACGTCCATCTTCAATCCTCCTTGATCACGACTCGTGTCCAGTCTTGAGTGGTTGGGTGGTGAGGTAGCACGCTAGTCAAGAATGGCTCTTGCAACAACTGACAGAACTGACAGTTGACGTTCTGTGAAAACTGGTTTTCAGCGACATGCAGACAACAAAAAGCCCCGCCATTCACATGGCGGGGCTTTTGCGTTTCAGCGGCCGGTCACTCAGACCTGCGGATCACCGACATGCAGGATCTTCATGCCGTTGGTGCCGCCAGTGGTGTGGTAGCTGTCGCCCTTGGTCAGGATGACCCAGTCGCCTTTTTCCACAACGCCGCGCTTGGTCAGTTCGTCGATGGCTTTCTGGCTGACTTCGTGCGGTTCCAGCGAGGCCGGGTCGAACGGGATGGTGTAGACGCCACGGAACATCGCCGCGCGGGCCTGGGCTTCGCGGTGCGGGGTGAACGCGTAGATCGGCACCGAGGAGCGGATACGCGACATGATCAGCGGGGTGAAGCCGCTTTCAGTCAACGCAATGATCGCTTTGACGCCCGGGAAGTGGTTGGCGGTGTACATGGTCGCCAGCGCGATGCTTTCGTCGCAACGGCTGAATTCCTTGCCGATGCGGTGGCTGGACGTCTTGCCGGTCGGGTGCTTCTCGGCGCCGACGCAGATGCGCGCCATCGCCTGCACGGCTTCCAGCGGGTAGAGACCAGCGGCGGATTCTGCCGAGAGCATCACGGCGTCGGTATAGTCGAGCACGGCGTTGGCCACGTCGGACACTTCGGCGCGGGTCGGCATCGGGTTCTGGATCATCGACTCCATCATCTGCGTCGCGACGATCACCGCTTTGTTGTGGCGGCGTGCGTGCAGGATGATTTTCTTCTGAATGCCCACCAGCTCGGCGTCGCCGATTTCCACACCGAGGTCGCCACGGGCAACCATCACTGCGTCGGAAGCCTTGATCAGGCCATCGAGGGTTTCGTCGTCGGCCACGGCTTCGGCGCGTTCGATCTTCGCCACCAGCCAGGCAGTGCCGCCGGCCTCGTCACGCAGTTGACGGGCGTATTCCATGTCGGCGGCGTCACGCGGGAAGGACACTGCGAGGTAGTCGACTTCCATTTCGGCGGCGAGCTTGATGTCGGCCTTGTCTTTTTCAGTCAGGGCCGGCGCGGTCAGACCACCACCGCGACGGTTGATGCCTTTGTGGTCGGACAGCGGGCCGCCGATGGTCACCACGCAATGCAGCTCGGTGGCAGTGGCGGTTTCAACACGCATCACCACGCGGCCGTCGTCGAGCAGCAGCTCGTCGCCCACGCCGCAGTCCTTGACCAGATCCGGGTAGTCGATGCCGACCACTTGCTGGTTGCCTTCGGTCAACGGATGGCTGGTGGAGAAGGTGAACTTGTCACCGATCTTCAGCTCGATCTTCTTGTTGGCGAATTTGGCGATACGGATTTTGGGGCCTTGCAGGTCGCCGAGCAGGGCGACGAAGCGGCCGTGCTTGGCAGCGAGGTCACGCACCAGTTTCGCGCGAGCCTTGTGCTCGTCGGGGGTGCCGTGGGAGAAGTTCAGACGGGCAACGTCCAGACCAGCCAGAATCAGCTGTTCGAGAACTTCCGGCGAGTTACTGGCCGGGCCAAGGGTAGCGACGATTTTGGTACGACGGACGGACATGCAAAGACTCCTGAGTTCAAGCGCAGGCAGAGGCTACTATGCTCGAAGGGTGTAGTCATTGTTCGAATGCACTACTTATCGTTTTCTTTATTGAACGTGGCAACTTCGGGACAAACGCGCCTGAAGATTTTCGACCAGGGGTCGATACAGAGCACAAGACAGGAGAACCCCCATGCGATTGTTGCCCATTGCCGTCCTTGCCCTCAGCGTCCTCGCCGCGACGGGCTGCACCCGTTGGTCGATGAACCATCATTTGAACAACGCCTACAGCGCCTATGAACGTGGCAATTGCGAGCAGGTCATGCTTGAACTGTCCAAAGTAGAACGTGCCAGCCGCGCCCGCCCGTACGTGTGGCCGGAAGTGTCGATGATGCGCGGCCAGTGCCTGGAACGGCAGAAGCTGTACATCGACGCGGTGCAAACCTACCAGTTCATCATCGCTTCGTACCCCAACAGCGAATACGCCTACCGCGCCCGCGCGCGTCTGGAAACCTTGCAGAGCCTGGGCCATTACCCGACACGCAGCGCCGCTGCGGTGGTGCGGCCGACACGCTTCTGACGGTACTGTCGTACAAAATCTGGCCGTCTGTACAAGCTCCGCTATAGTCAAGGAAACCGCTTGCGAGGCTTGTCTCGATGGCGGCGCAACACCTGCGACTGGCAGTGGTAAAAGTGACGGCGATTGTCGCGACCGTCACACCGGAAGCGGGGAGAGCGGGCCTGCCTACAGGCTCGTTCCGAAGCACAGGTGCGGCTCCCTGGCGGAGCCCTGCATGGCGTACAGCACATCATGTTTACCGACCGCCGGATCGAACGGCACCAGTTGCCGTATTACCTCAGAGTGTTCAATAGCATCACCGACAAACCCGTCGGCTTTCTCGGCAACGTGTCTGCGGACGGGCTGATGCTGATCAGCCAGTTGCCGATGATGATCGGGGTGGATTTTCAGTTGCGCGTCAAAGTCCCCGCCCGCGATGGCAGCCAGCAAGTCATCGATTTCAGCGCCTGCTGCGTGTGGTGCCATGAAGACGCCACACCGCTGCATTACGACGCTGGTTTCATCCTGCGGCGTGCGCCGGCGGAGTTCGGCGAGCTGGTGCTGGCGCTGAAGCAGTACTTCAGTTTTCAGCCGTTGCCCGCTTCTGCCTGAACAACAAAAGATCGCAGCCTTCGGCAGCTCCTACAGGGGAACGCATTCCAGATGTAGGAGCTGCCGCAGGCTGCGATCTTTTGATCTTGACGTCACGCCACCGCGATCGCCCGCTCCTGATCCAGCGCCTTCTCCGCCAGCAATAACCCCATCTCGCTCAACTGATAGATCGCCATCGCCAGATGTCGCGGCTTGTCCTCGAGGCTGTCCGCCAGGTCGAGCAGCAGAATGCTGACCGAAGAAAAGGTCTCGTAGGTTTGAATGGCCATCGCTTCGGGGTTGATGTCGGGCGCGACCATGAACATCTGCATGCCGCGATCGACGGAATTGCACGACGGCGCAGCGCCGGGTTTTTTCAGGTAGTGATCGAGGGCTTTTTCAGCGGCCTCGTGGAGTCTGGTGGAATCGGGGGAAGCGTAGGGGGAGGTCGAGTCTTCGCTTTCAGGGGGATTGGGTGTTGGTTTGATCATTGTCGTATTGCCTCGATGAGGGCCAATACCTGTTCGCGACTAAACGAAAAGGGTGGCGGCTGAACGCAGGTTAGTCGACCGGGAGGCATACGAATTACCGGCGCGCCCGAAGGCGCCCTGCGCACAGCCACCATCAAGTGCGGGGATAGGGATTACCCGACTGGATGACGCTTATGCACCTTCATATGCCTACCGGGCGACTAAACCCGACCACTGATTGGCAGCGGCACGGATCACGTTACGGGGCAGCTTCAAAGCGCACAAGCCGGCGGATTCTGAGTGATGTGTAGGCAACGGCGCAACCTGATGTAGCCGCGTGTTAACGACTGAAGGACGTCAGCATGTTGCAGCGTGGGAATAGTTACCGCTGGTCGGGACTGTCAGGTTTTACAGGTGTCATTTCGTGCTTACGGTTCTTCAATGAGGCACCCAGATACCGACGGTATAAGGAAGCTCAACCATGTCCGACCATGAGAACCCAGGCTCCAATTCTCCAGAAGATGGCCCGTTTCCTGAGGACCATCGCCCTTCCCAAAAATCCGATGATCCGATTTCCGAAGAGCCGGGAATCTTGGTCGCGGATTTGGAGTATGAGGCCGGCTCCGGGTCACTGTTAGTAGATACCACGATGGACTTCAAGTTTCGTATACCGGTAAACGATGGCCGCTATCACAAAGTTCATCTGGATTTTCACGGAGCCGATAATTACTACCGGCGTATCACTGAAAGTGCATGGTTGGGGGGCGTCTGGCACAGTATTCGAGTCGAAGATCTTCCCGAGAGTGACCTGCAAGTCAGAGTTGATGGAAGATGGCATTACGTTGATCAATGGTCAAGGTGGACACCGCGGACTTTGCTGGTCAGAAAGGCTGCTCGCATTGCTAGCAATCGTACTGTGACTACAACGGTTCCAGGCCTCGCCGGTAAAGGCAGCAAAATCACGCTTGTGCGTCCCAATTCAGGCACTGTACTGAGCACAACGACCATTACCAATGGCTACGGAAATTGGACTGTCACACTCCTTGATAATGTCCCCCAGGGTTTACAGGATTTCATCATCCGTGAGGAGTATGGAAGTACGCAGGGGCGCTACGCGGGGAAAGCGTCACTGACCGTACTCAAGCCTGTAACGCTCACGCCGTTGCCGCAGGTTATAAATACACAAACGCCGCAATTTGCGGGTACAGGCGGTCTGCACCAAGCGATGACGAGATTGGATGTTTACATCAAAGGCACATCGATCAAAGTATTGGCCGACGCAAAGATCGAAATTGATGGGTCATGGGGTGGTACCAGCACTTATACGTTTGCGTTCGGCGAAAATTATTCTCTAGTCGCCAGTCAAAGATACGATGGCGCAACATCTGTGCCGTCAGTCCAACGAAATTTTTATGTCATTGACCCCCCCCGAATAACGTCTCCTGGATTGACGCAGACGGTGGACATGACATCGACGTTCACAGGCACTGTCGTCGCCGGGATCTCCAGTGCTGTTGCTGTGCGTTCGGAAAACACCCAAGCTCAAATCAGCATCCCAACCGATGCCGCCACAGGCGCATGGTCTGCATCTTTCACGCTGACACCTGGTCCGCATTCAATTGTCGGCACGCATACCTATTTGGGAGTGACATCGCTGACCAGCCAACCCTTCGGCATACGGGTACGCACGGGCAAGCCGACGGTCACATACACGCAAGCCAATGAAACGATCACATTTTCCGGCACCGGACATTTCGACGAGAAGCTCAGAACCGAAATCGAGTTCACTATCCTCGAAAGTCCAGCCGGCCCAATGCCGGTCGCGCCTCCCAACGCACAAGTACAGCGCAACGGCACTTGGAGCACCGCCGTAACGGGCTGGAAACTTGGCACCTATGAGATCAACGCCGTCCAGAAGATCAGAGACAACGCCGGCGGCTGGATCGACTCGCTGCCGCTGACCTTTGAGGTCAAAAACATCCTCCCCGATGTCAGTGACGTGCAATTCACCAACGACTACCAACCGACCTTCAGCGGCAAAGGCTTCAACGGAGCCATGGTGCATCCAAACAGGCCCAATAGCGGATACCTCGAAGCGCCTGAAGCTGAGGTCGACGGCGGGCGATGGTCTACCAAGGCTTCAACGGTCTGGGGACCGTCGTTCGAGCGTGAGGTACACATAAAGCAATTTCTCGACGGTCATCAGTCGCCAAACTGGTTTGTGCTGAAAGTCACCATCGCGCCGCAAGCCCCAGGCCTGAACGACCCTGAAGATGACGGACTTTCGCCCAGGTTCAGCGGCACGTGCTGGCCGGGTGCAACCGTGAACATTGAGTACAGCGACGAAACCGGCATTGTGCACAAGGGCATCGTCAGTGCTGGCACGTGGCAGTTCAGGCGCGACAAAGAATTTGCCCCGGATATTTCCCATACCGTCACGGTAACCCAGCTCGCCGCGCAGCAAACTTCGGAGCCGGCGTCCAGAACCTTTATTGTCAGGAGGCCGATGGTCACGCCAGTGATTACTCAGCCGCCGGACGGCTCGGAAGTCGGCCGTGTCGTAACGGTCGAGGGCACGATGGGAATGGTGGGTGCTACCTTGCAACTGCGTGACAAACGTTTTGGCCGTCCGTTGGGAGAGCCGAAAGTATTGAGCCAGGACGGCGACTGGTCGATTGACCTGAGCCTTCTGGAATTCAGGCTCTACACCTTCGACGCACAGCAGACACTGGACGGTCGACCCTCGCTGTACAGTGACGAGCATGAATTGACGGTGGTGTTGCTGCCGCCAGAATTTCTCCAGCCGATACCAAACGGCAAGTTGCCACGAACTGCATTGCTCAAGGGTACCGGCATGAGGGGCGGGGTTGTCGAAGTCTGTCTGCTAGGGCTCACCGAACCTCTACTCAGTAATGTCGGTGTCGACTGGCAGGGCATTTGGCAAGCCGAAGTGACGTTGCCGGTGGGCAGCAAAACAATCTGGGCTCGGCAAAGGTTCATGGATGAAAGCGGCACACTGCAGGAGTCGAAAGACAGCGAGCCGCTGCACTTTGACGTCGTGCCAGCGGCACCCTTCATTGAAACCCCGATCGAGGACGATGCCATCGGGCAGCAGGTGGTGGTGTGCGGTTTTGGCGTGCCGGGCGATACGGTTACGGTGACGCTGGTCGGTGCCACGCGCTCAGAGCCGGCAAGTGGAATCGTGCAGGAAAATCGCACCTGGTCAGCGATGCTCGATGCAAGTTCGCTGGTCGGGGGGCTTTACCGGCTGGAGGCATTTGCATCCCGGGACGGTTTCGAATCGTTTGAAACCCTGCGCTCGGTCATGTTGGGTACTTTTGTGCCTGTCCTCGACGAGCCGGCGGCGGGACGCTGGGTCACTCAGCCAGTGCAGTTCAGCGGCAAGGGCCGTCCGGGCGTGGGCGCCGTCGTGAGTTGGTACAACCCGGACGTGCAGTGGCTGGCTCAGGCACCTGTGGTCGATGAGCACTGGCGCGGGGAGGCGACGCGGGCACTGCCGCTGGCGGGTAACTGGTACCGATTCCGGCAGACGCTGACTGACGCAGCGGATGACGCGACGATATCCGATTGGGCCGATAGTGCGCGTTTTGAAGTTGAAGGCGCGCGGCTTTTCACAACAATTCCTCAAGCCTGACTTCCGACGAACGGTTATAAAACCTGTCATAAATGACAGTGGACTGAACGGCTTTCGCAGCGCTAAATCGTACTTACTGAATGTGCAGCCCGACGAAGGATGTCGGGCTGTGCGGGCCAGTTGTCGCCTAAAGGAATCTGATCATGGTTGATTCGCGCCGTCCCGCCCTGCAACTGTTCGACCAGTTGTTCAGCGAGAAACAACGAGCACAGGACGTCGGACTGCAGAACCTCGAGACTTACCTGGAAAACGGTGGATCAATTTATCCACTGGTTGAAAAGGGTGTTCAAGGCATGCTCCAGGAGCACTCGCAACTCAGCTTTGAGCAAGCGCAACAATTCTGGCGCGGCGCCAACAGCATAGCCACGTCTCAGCGGCGCCAGTTTATCGAGAGGACGCTGAGGGGGAACAGGGACGCGCCAAAGCGCAGCTCCAGCGGTTTGCTATCGATCGTGGACGGTCCCAATTATCACGCTCTGATCGGTACCGATTTTGCTGCACTGTGCCCGCCAGATGCGCTGGAGTCCATCTGGTCGCCAGTAGCCTATCTGATCGACTTGTTGCGCTGGGTTCGTGACCGTCTGGAGGGCATCAACAAGGAAGAAAAATATGCGCTGCATAACCGGCGCACGGATTTGCTGGCACTGAGCGTCGACTTCAATGCGGTTTATCAGTCGATCTCGTCTGTGGACATCATCGTCGAGGTGCTGGAAAAATTCATTGCGGCGAATACAGATGTCGATTCGATCGAAGACGCGCTGATCGCAGCTCGCTACCCCAACGGCCTGCCTTATTACCAGCATTGGGTCACGATTGATGGTATCGCGCAGGTTCATGATCTGTCGGTGGGCGACTTTGAGCACCGGGTCGACCTCTCTTATCCGTATTTTCTGCAAACCAATGGTCGGGGTGCCAATACTGCAAAGGGTTTCGCCCATGCTTCGCGGCTTGGCCCTTATCAGCGCCTGTTGCTGACAGAAACCCGGGCGGATTTCGAAGATCGCGAAAGTTTCTTTGCGCAAAACTTTGGTACCAGCAAGCTCGACGAATACCTGTTCCTCAATCAGGTGGTGTTCCTGGGTGAGCGCACCAAGCTCGACAGTCGGCAGATCGAAGCCCTGCTGTCGATTGGCGACTTTGCTCCGGTGCGCTCGAGCAATGTCACCTATATAGATGACAAGCCCGAGCATCCGGAAAGCGAGCGCTCGGGGTCAATCTATATCAATGACAACACTGCGCCGGCGGTGCGTATCGATAATGCAAGCGAGCTTCGGCATCGATTGACGGCAAATCCCGACGAGTCCATCGGGTTCAATCGTTATGACCGACTGAATCGGATGGTGCGCCTGGCGAGCTGGACCGGATTGCCGTTCGATCAGGTAGACGTAGTGTTGGCAGCTGCCATGAGGGCGACAGCGCTCGGCAATCGGCCTGAAGACTCTTCAGACAAAATGGAAATAACCAATGGCGTCGTGCATGCACTTGGCCTGTTTCAAAAGTTGCGCGAGCGCTACCAATGCACTGCCGCGGACTTCGCGGTTTTTATCGGTGAGATGTCGGTTTATGGCCGCGGCGAAGCGCTTTCGCAGTTCGATCAGTTGTTCAATTTCGAATCAGGCTATCGCGAACCTTTCAAGCTCGACAACGGTGCGTTTGCGGTAACACCTGTGCCTGGCATGGTGGATCTGACGATCAGCCAGCTCTGCAGTGGCCTGGCGATTGATCCGCAGACTTATTACGTTCTGGCGAAAACAGTGGCCAAGGCTTATGGCTTGACCGAAACACTGAATCGCAACGCAGCGATCATCTCAAGTTTTTATCGTTTGGTGTCGCTGCCCCGGCTGTTGAACATCACACCGGTTGAAGGTGTACTGATGCTGTCGATGCTGGGCGGCGATGAGTGGATCAACCGCTTCGCCGGTGTCCCTGTCATTCACGATGTTCCGGACGGTTTACCGGATGCGCTGGAACTGATCGAGGCTATGCAAAGTTGCGTGCAGTGGTGCGCGCAAAACAATCTGCCGGTGTCGTGGATGTTGCAGCATGCGGTCGACGCGCCACCGGTACAGGAACTGTCCGAACAGGATGAGCAGTTTTTCGAGCAGATTCGCAATTTGCTGCCGACGGCACAGCTGTCCAATAGCACTTTCCTCACGGCTGGCGTACCGACCGCCGGTGCTACTGACTGGATCGAATTCCTCGCGACGTCCGCCGACAGCCTGGGGCCGATAACCGATTTGTATGGTCTGATCCTGCCCTATGAGCAAGGCGCTGAGACGTATCCGGCCTTCGTCCTTCAAAAAATCTCATGGGCGGTCAATAGCGCCTTGGGTGAGATCGAGCCAGCATTGCGGCAGAACATCATCACCAGCATGGTCAGTGCTTTTCTACAGATGCGCGATGCTCAGACTTCGCTGGTAAGGGAGACGCTGGCGGCATACGCCGGCGTGGGTGTGGATCAAGCGTTGCTGGTCCTGGATTGGGCAGGCGTCACGGTGCATCAATTACTCCTGCATGTATTGGAGCGAACCGATATGCAAGCCGAGGCGTCCGGCCGTACACGCGACCGAGCCGCAAGCGCATCATTTGATCTGCTGGCTGAAATCCGCCGGCGCAGTGAGGTGGTGTCGACACTTGGGTTAAGCGCCGCGCTGTTGCAGGAATATCTGGATAGCGGCTACACGGACTGGCTTGTTCAGGCCGACAAACATACGTTGACGGTGCGCACTCTTTATTACCTGACGACGCTCACTCGCGCTTTTGCCCTCGCTTCAGCCGCGAGCAGCCAATCGCCACAGAAGCTTTTGGATTACCTGCGTCAGGTCAACGCATTGCCGGCAGTCAGCGGTGATGCGAAAAGGCTTGCGCAACAGGCGTCTGCCATCAAGCTGGCGAATTTTTTTGGCTGGAGCGTGCAGGAAGTGCGCGAATGTGTCAGCCGCATCGATGCCGACGGGATTCTGAAGAACCTCAGCCAGCTCGATTTGTTGATGCGCGTGCTGACGCTGTCCACCGCGACCGGTATGGATGCGTTAACGATTTTTCTGATCGGTAATCTGCCCGAGACGGTCGACAAAAGTTCCTACGCCAAGGCCGCTGAACATGCCCTGCTCGGCGAGTCCAGTGCGCAGGCGCCAATTGTGCATGCACCGGGCGACGTCACAGGGCTGGTCACGATGACGTGCGAAGTGGTGGATAACAGCACCGTTGTGGCCAATAAGCCAGGCGAAAAAGTCACTTACAAGGTGACCCTCAAAGACGCCAACGGGGAGCCGCTGAGTGGCGTCACCGTCCATTGGCGCGCCACTTTGGGCACCATTAAGGACGACACCACCCTGATCGACGGGACGCTTGTGGCCGAGTTTATTCCCGGCAATGTCATGGGTCACGACACGCCATTGCTCTGGCTGGATTTGTTCGAGCCGCAATATGCCCCTTCCATCGAGATCACGGCCGATTTCGCTACGCTGTTTTTCCCGCTTGAGGAACTTTCACCTACGCCTCTGGATACAGTGGAATACGGCCATGAAGTAGAACTTTATGCGGTGCTGGAAGACGCCTACGGAAACCGCGGACAGAACTCGCTGGTGGAGTGGTTCTGGACAATCGAAGCGCCCGAGAAGAGGGATGCCGTCACTATTCGGCCGGCGCAGGGTTTTACTGATCAGCAGGGGCTTACACGGGTTTTTGTTTCAAGCAGGACGGGCGGCACATTCGTGTTCAGTGTTCGCACTCAGTCTGGGGAAAGCGAAAGAATATTCACCAATGCCATCACGTTCGCCCGGAGCTAGTGGCAGGACGTTGCGTACTGCCTGGCGAACGTTTGTCCCCGGGCCATATTCCAAGGAGCGAGATCATGGCACTGAGTAACATTGGCGGGCTGCTGGAAAAACGTCGCTCGGCCCTGCTCGAATACTGCATTGGTCGAGTGGCCAATACCCGATACCCGTTTCTGAAAACGCCTGACGATCTGTTTGAATTGCTGCGCATCGACCCGCTTGACACCTATCAGGTGAAGAGTTCCAGAGTTGCCGAAGCGACAAGCTGTGTGCAGCAGTACATTCATGCGGTGTATCGAAAGCTGGAGCCAGGCTTTGGAGATCATGAGTTCGACAAGCGTCATCTGCACGAATGGATTTTTTACAGCAATTATTCCGATTGGGCGGCGATGCAAAAAATTCCATGCTATCCGGAAAATTTCATCATTCCATCAGTGCGACTGCGCAAAACCAGTCTGTTCAGAAATCTGGAAAACAACCTTAACCAGGCCCGTTTGAACAACGATACCGTGCAGGCTGCGCTGCAGGAGTATCTACAGGCATTCGAAAAAATCTGCGATCTCGATGTGATCAGCTGTTTCATGGATGGCATGACACCGGCCAAAGCCGATTACTACTTTCTGGGGCGGCAGCGAGTGCAGCCGTTTCAGTATTTTTGGCGCAAGGCCGAGATCGAACTGAGCCCGGCCAGCGCGGCGGTCAACCCGGCGGCCTGGAGTGAATGGCAAGCGGTGGAAATCCCCACCACCAATCAGGTGCTGGATATCCGCCCGGTGTTCTGGAATGGCCGGTTATGTGTGGTCTGGGCCGAATGGCGTGACGCGGTCGTCGGCAGCGCAGCGGAGGCTTTCAGCCCGAGCAAATTGGTGATCAATCTGGCATTCATGACACAGAACGGGCAGTGGTCGGCGCCGTTGTGTGTGCACAGTTCAGAGTGCAAGGACAAGCTTTTGGCGAGCCCCCCCCGACTGATTGCGACTGTGCATGCTGATTACCTTAATCCGAAGGGCAAGTTGGGGATTCTGTTAAGTGGCAAGTTCTCTGAGAAGTCACCCGCAGATTCTCCACCGGAAGATTCTGCTGAAACGGATCTGACAGTGCATGCGATTTACGACGTGCTGATGCGCCCCCTCCTGGACGGTGGCGCGTGGCTGGATCTGGCACTCAAGGAGCGATTCGTCAGCAGCGATACGGTTCAGCACCCGCTCGACATTCAGGTTACTGCTGTCCCTCGCATAACGAACCATGGTTCTCTGACCCCCTATCTTGGTCTGAACGTTATGGCAACGCGCGTCGATGACAACGATGTGCTGACGGTGCAGGGTTTCTGCAGTCCCACGGGACTTGAAAGCGCTATGTTGAATATGGTGCTGCAAGTGACGGGATCGTCTGATATCGATCCGCCGCCGATTAGTGAACTCCAGGATGCAAGCGGTGGCTGGACAACTCAAGCGTGGACTTCCCGGCGGGCGAAAGGCACATGGGCTACGCCAGTCACGGTCTTATTCGCCTCTCCCAGTTCCCCTACAGGACAGAAAGAATTCGACCTGACGATTGTCGATCTCATGGACTTCGTCCCGCCAACTCTGCACAGGAGCAGTGCAGGCACGGCACAGTTCCTCTCATTCAATCAAGCTGGACTGGCGTTGAAATACGTTCGGCTCAATTCATTATTCGGTTCGGAACTGGTAAGGCGTTCGAATATTTCCGTGGACGCCGTGCTGGACTGGTCCAACCAGTTCATTCTCGAACCGTCGCCGACCGGCGCAGAATTTGTTGAACTCAATGGTCCCTTCAACGGTGCCAACGGTCTGAATTTCTGGGAATTGTTTTTTCACCTGCCGCATTTGATAGCCACCCGGTTGCGTGATGAAGAGCGCTTCCAGGAAGCGCAGGACTGGCTGCATTACGTGTTCGATCCACAGGCAACCCAGGATCGGAAAGATCCGCCGGTCCCGATCATGAACCCGAAACCGGCGTACTGGCGTTGCCGGCCCCTGGATATAGAGGGGGCGGGAAGTAATCCGGGGTGGGAAATCCAGAATCCCTCTGATCCGGATGCCATTGGCTATGCCGCACCCGCGCATTTTCAGATCCTGATGTTCACTGACTATGTGGAAAACCTGATGGCGTGGGGCGATTGGTATTACCGCCAATTGACCCGTGACAGTCTGGTGGCCGCCAAGCTTTGCTACGTCCAGGCCGGGTTTCTGATGGGCAAGGCGCCCACCGCCGACACAGCGACTCGTTGGCAGACCGCCACCGTTGAAAACCTTCTGGCCCAGAGTGATTCACGACCGCCTCTTGAAGCGCTTGAAAATACGCAGGATTTCAACCTGGCGGATTACCCGATCGCTTCCGATACCCCGCCGATGCTGGGATTGTTGGCAAGCAAACCTTTTGAAATTCCGATCAATCAATCGCTGCTCGACCTGTTTGCAAGGCCGCAGCAACGGCTTGGTTACCTGCGCGACAATCTCACCATCGATGGCAAACCGCTGGATATATTGCTGTTCAGCCCGATGACGGATCCCAGGCAATTGCTCCGCGATCTGGCCGCTGGCAGCGCGGCCGGACCCAGACCGATGGGGGGGCGGCTGGTGGTCAATGCCTACCGTTGGCGTGTCACGTTCGAAGTCGCACTGCGTGGGGTACAGAGTCTGCGGGATTTCGGCAGTCTGGTGCTGCGACTGCTTGAACAACGCGACCGTGCCGAACAAGAAGAACTGCAGCAGAACCATCTGCTGGAGTTGGGCCGTTACGCCGAAACGGTGCAGGAACAATCCATCGCCCAACTGGAGGCGAATGTAACAGCGCTTCAGCAAAGCCGGGCAATGGCGCAGGAGCGGGCCGATGCCTATGCAACGCGTTACAACGAGAACGTTTCGCCGATCGAGTACCAGGTCATGGCCAGCCTGCAGCAGTCGAAAACATCAGCCCTGCAGGCCAAAGCCGTCAGAGTGGCAGGGGGCGTCATCGCGGCGTTGCCGAAAATCTATGGTACTTCCAACGGTGGCTTCAAGCCCGAACACGCATTCGATGCAATGGCTTTCGGTTTTGACGTCTCTTCGTCACTGCTGCAAATCGACGCCGACCGACAAGCCACGACCGAAGGCTATCGTCGCCGCCGCACTGAATGGGCGCTGCAACGCGATCAGGCGCTGGCGGAGGTGGGCGCAATCAATGCGCAGATCGAAGCGCAAAGCCATGCGGTCAACGCAGCAAGATCCAGCCTTGAACAGACGCTTCGGGCCAACAGTCAAGCGTTGACCATGTTCAACTTCCTCAAAAAACGCGCGAGCAATGCCGAATTGTTCGGCTGGATGCTTGGCCAGCTAAAAGCCCTGCACTACCAGGCGTACGACGCGGTCGTCAGTCTGTGCCTCAGTGCGCAGGCTTCGCTGGCTGCTGAAACCGGCGATTATGATGCACCGGTCCCTTTGCCTCAGGCCTGGCTCGATCACCGTTATGGTCTGGGCTCTGGCGAACAGTTGCACATGTATCTGCTGGACCAGGAACGCAGGCGCTTGCAAAGCTACGAGCGGCGGCTGGAGCTGGTCAAAACAGTTTCCTTGCGGCAGTTGTGCGACGACGGCATCGAGCCTCAAGAGGGCGTGAGCAGTTGGGCAGATGCACACCAGCAATTGATGGCAACAGGTGTATTGGAGTTCAGACTGACCCAGTTGCTGTTCGACCGGGATTACCCCGGCCATTTCTGCAGGCAGATCAGTTCAGTGGAGGTGGATCTGCCTGTCCTGACCGGTCCTTACCAGGATGTCCGGGCAACCTTGCTGCAGATCAGTAGCGTGACGGCGACCCGGCCCACCACACAGTCTGTGCAGTACCTGCATACGCCGACCTCAGGGGTACCTGGCGATCTGGTGTTCAACCTGCGCAGCGCTCAGCAGATCGTTTTATCGGTAGGGCTTTCCGACAGTGGCCTGACCCACCAGAAACCTGATGAAGGTTTACTCAACCCGTTTGAATGCACGGGTGCGGTTTCCCACTGGCGACTGAGTTTTCCTCGACCGCTAAAACAGCCACAAGCTGCAATGCTCAAATCCTTGACCGATATCATTATCCGCGTGCGCTACAGCGCCAAAGCCGGCGAGCCGACGTTCGCCCAAAAAGTCACAGACCTGGTTACCAAGGCTGAAAACGCCAGTTTGAAGATGCCAGTCGAAGGAGCAGGCGACCATGAATGATCCCGTCGTGCAAAACAATCAGAATCTGGTGCTCAATGGTGACTTCAACGATCGGCTCAAAGAGTGGCGCCCCAGCGGGATGATTGGCCTGGCGAGAGAATTCTATGCTGACGAGTTAGTCAATTTCATGGAGGTCGGTGTCGGGGCTTCGGCTACACAGGTAATCAAGGCACCCAAGACCCCCGGCGCCCGCGCGGGTTACGAACTGACGTTTCTATGCGAACTGCGGCCCGGAGTTTCATGGTCGGGCGAATCGGGCTGGTTGCACATCCGCAAGAGCGGCGATGTGTTAATGAGCATCGAACTCACGGCAGAAGAAGGCCGGAAACAGGTGCACGAAGACGCCGGACTGGGGGCGGAGCAGCCGCTGGAATTCAAGCCGCGGGTGTATCAAAGATCACTGGACCAATTGGCGTTCGTCGAAGATGACGAATTGAGCTTCGAGGTCAGCGGTGTCCCGCGCAACGCGGGCGACCGTAGTTCGACAATCTGCATCACTCGAATCGACCTGCAACTGAAGCTTGAACCGTTGCAACTGCAGACGGTGCGACTGGATGACGAAGTTCTGCCACCAGGCCAGACGTTACACCTTTGCCTGGGCGCTTCCCTTGGCGATGACCCGGACGGCTCTTTGTACATTGCGCATCGTCTGTCTTTTACCCCTGTAGACGGCAGCGTCTGGCTGGGTACGGATATCGCACTGATCATTCAGGGCAACCCATTGGAAGCAGTCAAGGCCACCCCTGACTGGGGAGTCGATCAACCGCTGCTGTCGCAGTGGTCGCTCGACTGCCCGGATATGGGAGAAGAGAAAAGTCATGACTTCACAATAAACCTGGTGAACCAGTACAACACCGAGCCTTATGCGATTGACGTGTCGCTGGGGCATCATCGATTGGCGCTTCGCGAAGTGCAGACCGCGGCGTATTACCCCGTCCTCGAGTATGCACAAAGCGTCCGGTTGGGCGTGCAGGTCCTTTCGTTCTACACCGGCCGTTCGCTTGATGGTCGAGAGGTCAGGTGGACGAGTATCGGGCAGGGCGTGCAGGGCACCGCAGTCACTGATGAACAGGGCCTGGCTTACTTCGATTTCGTCCCTGAGCAAGCCGGCGATTTTGTCATCACAGCGTCGGTCGACAGCGCTTATTACGGCAATGGCGAGGTGACTCACGAATTTCCAGTCACGGTGCTGGCGACCGACCCCTGGCGGGACTTGCGTTGCGTTGTCGAAGAGCAGGTAACCCTGTGGGGCGCGACCGGTTATCCCAATCGCGGCACTGATTACCCCTTCATCGTGCGCTTGCCCGCCGACAGCCCTTTGCTGGCGACTGATCTATCGCTGCACTGGAGCGGCGTCGGGCATGAAGAGTTGAAGGTCACGGTCAACCCGCCACTCCAGCAACCGGTCGCTTTCAATGGCGACGATAGTCTCTGGACGCTGGCCTGCGAGGACTGGCTGGATGGTCGCTTCGAACTGTCATTGGTCTGCTCGAAGTTGTTACTGCCATCGCCGCGTAAACCCATGTCGCTGGCGCGCAACAGGGTCAGGATCGCTGACACGCGCGGCCCGAATATTTCGCCGGTTGTCGAGAACTACGAAAAGACCTTGATGCGAGTGCAGGTGGTGCATGTCACTGACAAAGGTGCCGGTGAGCCGGTAATTGATGCGTTCGTCGACTGGCAAACCCCCGAGGGTATTGTCAGGTCTCGTACTGGCAGTGGTGGCTGGGCCAGCCTGTATTACTGGCCGTTGAAGGCTTTGAGCAACGAGACGATTACCGCCAGTGTGAGAGCCTACGAAGGCGGGCCGGCAGATGGACACACGTTTTCGGTCACGGCGTTTGCACGAGACGAGTGGAAGGACAAGGTCAGGATCACGTTTGATGGCTTTCAAATTTCCAGTGACGGAATCGCTTGCAAGCGAGGCAAGACGCACATCCTGACGGTCCGTGCATATGAGAATAGCCCGCTGATTGGCGAGGCAATTACGCTCGGTTGGCGCAACGCAAAGCCAGAGATCGGGCTTGCGGTGAGCGACCTTGATATGCCGAGAATATTGCGCGAAGGGGAAGATCTGAGTTGGTTGTTCAGCTCTGATCGTATCGAAAGTACCAGCAGTATTTTCGAGGTAAGTTTGCTCACCGACACTCTCACGAACAAGGATTTTTCTTGCCGACTGTTATCACCTGACCTCCATGAAGAAATGACCGTGGTCCTGGATCAGATGACCGATCTCAGGGGGCAGCCGCTCTTTCCGTGTATTGGCGCTATACATCGCTATATCTTCCGCACCAATGCGCTGAGTCCTTTAGTGGGTATCCCCATGGATTTGCTGTGGAGGGGAAGCTCGGCGGCAGAGCTCGGAATCGAGTTGAGCCCACCCCCCAATAGCGAAAATGTTGTGGACGACAGCGGGTTTACCTGGACGCTGGACTGTTCAAAAAGTACCAAACCCGGGGTTTTCAAACTTCAGTTCATTATCAGTTTCTTTGGCGTGAGCGACATCAATACGATGACCCTGGCCCACAATAAAATCACGATCGAAGACGTCCGTGCATCTGCGGTGGATCCGGTCATTGGGCAGGATCCTGCGTGGATGTGGCTGAAGGTACGCTCCCCTTATCGTCCCGACCTCCCTCTGGAGCAAGTGGCTGTTCAATGGACAGCCGACGGCAGCACCGAAGTGCACGGGACGGGGGCCGACGGCTGGAGTGGTTTTCCCTTTGCGCCAACCACGGCAGGTGAGCATGTGGTGACAGCGGCGGTTATCAGCCCTTATGACCGTTTTGAAGAGCGCCGCTCCATGCAGGTTCTAGCGCTGGAACGGGATCCGTGGGACGGATTCGAATACAGTTTCGACTCCAGACCGTTTCAGGCACTGGGTGAAAGCGCTGAATTCCCCCGGCGCAAGGGGCAGCATCAACTGAGCGTGAGTGCTCCGCCTGGCAGTGCGCTGCATGACCAATATCTGACACTGGGCATGACCGGCACCGGGCCGGCGGAATTGGGCTTGCGCTTCGAGGAACCACGTCTGGGTGATCCCAGGTTTTTTTCGGAAGCTGGAATGACCTATCGGTTCAACGCGGGCGACCTCAAGGACGGGAGTTTCGGCCTGCGCTTTGCCTCGGCGCGGTTGGCCAGGCTTTCTCCAGTTATTGCGATGTCGCTGGGGCAAGGCGCGCAGGTGGTAAAAATTGCGGATCGTTCGCGCAGCAGTCAGACGCTGTTTTGGGGCGAGGCTGTATCTGAGCGGATCACCATTGTGTCGGGCATCAGTGGCAGACCGATGGTAGGGATGAAGGTTGTCTGGCGCAGTCCGGACCTTGGTGAGGTGACCACCACTACCAACTTCTACGGTGAAGCGCGGATACGGTTCGTGCCGACAACACCGGGTGCGGCGCAACTGACCGCCACGGTGGGCGATGCGCTGTATTCGGAGTCGATTTCCTTAGCGTTTTTGCTGCACGAGCCCCGGGAGATCAAGGAACTGGTCAGCGATTATCCGAGCGGGTATCCGGGGCAACAGATGACCGCGCAAGTCCTGGTAGTGTCAGCGAGTACCGCGCAACCCTTGGCCAATGTCGAAGTGATGTGGGAGTACGACCGCACCTCGCTGCCGACAACCCTGACGGATGCCGAAGGCAAGGCAACGGCGCGCATTGTCTTGGAAGGAGCAGGCGAGGCTGCGTTGCGGGCGTCGGTAAAGGGTGGTTTGGCTGGCTGGGTGGTAAAAACGTTCTGGTTGACCGTCACTGAGTGTCCAGCAGCGGTGGAATCCGTTGTTGCGTCGCCTAATCCGGTTCCCTTGCAGACCTACGTCTCCATGACCGCGCTGATTGTGGCCAAGGAGGGGCGAGAGCCCATGCCCAGACGGAAAATCCTTGTCTCCACTAATGGAGCACCGTTCACTGAGTCGTTTACCAGTCACAGCGGGCGATACCAGGCTCACTGGCGGCCGATGAGCCTTACGGATCAGATTTCGCTGGTCGTCAAAGTAGAAAACAGCGACGGCACTTCGGACAGCGGCGCTGTGCATGTTGCAGTCACCAACTGATCGAATCTGTCAGATCGCAGCGGTCTTTTTCCAGCTCATGTAGCTTGTCACCAGTCCGGCCCCCAGCTCGGCGGGCCGAACATCCATCACTGCAACGCCATGGGCAGTCAGCCGCTCATGGAGTTGCGAGCGGTCATTGAGAAAATCGACGGTGCCGCAGTAGGCGAGTGCCTCCGGCAACGTTTGTATCGTGCTCTGGCGCAATGTATCCAACGCCTGTTCACGCAGGCTCGCCACCAGCACCCGATGTTGCGCGCTCAACCGTCTGACCGCGCCCAGCACTTGATCATCGTCATCGCGCAGATTGGTCACCAGCACCACCAGTGCCCGGCGTTTTTGTCGGGCCAGTAACTGGCTGGCGGCGGCCTGATAATCAGCAGGGAACTGGGTGCTCCCAAGGTCATAAACAGCGTTGAGCAGGACGTTCAGTTGGCCGCTGCCTTTGACTGGCGCGACATGGCACGGCTTATCACCGGCGAAGGTACTCATGCCCACCGCATCCCCTTGGCGCAACGCCACATAACTGAGCAGCAGGCAGGCATTGAGCGCGTGATCGAAGTGCGACAGCTCACCATCGTGACTGCGCATCTGCCGGCCGCAATCGAGCAGGAAGATGATCTGTTGATCGCGCTCATCTTCGTACTCGCGGGCAATCGGCGTGCGCTGGCGGGCGGTGGCTTTCCAGTCGATCTGGCGCAGGCTGTCGCCTTCGCGAAATTCGCGCAACTGATGGAACTCCTGACCCTGACCGCGACGTTGTCGCTGGCGTATGCCGAGCTGGCTGAGCCAGTTGTCGACGGCGCGCAACTCACCGCCGTAAAGCCGGGCGAAGTCCGGGTAGACACGGGTCTCGTCGCGGACGCTGAGCAGGCGTTTGCCGGACCATAATCCCAAGGGGCTGGGCAGGTTGACTTCGCACTGTTCGAAGCAGAAATGCCCGCGTTCGAGAGGTCGCAGACGGTAGGTGAGCTGACTGACATGGCCGGGTTGAAGCTCGACAACTGTTGGCAGATATTCAAACGCGAGGCCGTCGGGTACGTGGTCGAAGACATTGATCTTCAGTGGCTCGGCAAACTCATGGGCGACCTCCAGCTTTACCTCTCCCCAGCGCCCGAGCGCCAGGCTGCCGGGCATCTGCCGTTTGATGCGCGGCGAGGGCAGGCGTCTGAGGCGTACGGCGTCGATAACCGCCAAGGCCAACAGCGCCAGGAGCAACCCCCAGTTGATCGAAATCAGGCTCGAAGGGAGCTCTCTGCCAAGTGCCTGAAAGGCGCCGAGCACGATGCTGACGACCAGCAGCAACGCCAGCCAGATCAGCAGCAGCCGTGAGGGTTTCACAGGCGCGGCGCCGGCACTTGATCGAGCAATTGCGCGAGCACCTGATCGACCTGCAGGCCTTCGATGTCCAGCTCCGGTGCGATGCGCACGCGATGGCGCAGCACCGCCAGCGCGCAGCCTTTGATGTCATCCGGAATCACGAACTCGCCGCCGCGCAACAGCGCCCTGGCCCGGGCACAGCGAACCAGTGCAATCGAGGCGCGCGGTCCGGCGCCGAGGGTCAGGCCCGGCCAGGTCCGCGTGCTGCGCGCCAGGCGCACGGCGTAATCAAGGACCTGATCGTCCAGCGGCAGATCGCTGGCAATACGCTGCAACGCCTGCACGTCTTTGGCTTGCAACACTGTGCGCAGCGGTTGCACATCGAGCATGTCGGCGCGGGTCGAACGACAGACCTGACGGACCATGTTCAGTTCCTGATCGGCGTCGGGATAATCCATGCGCACCTTGAGCATGAAACGGTCGAGCTCGGCTTCCGGCAGCGGATAGGTGCCTTCCTGTTCGATCGGGTTCTGCGTCGCCAAAACCATGAACGGTTGCGCGATGGGCAAGGCGCGACCCTCGAGCGTCACCTGGCGCTCCTGCATGGCTTCGAGCAATGCCGCCTGGGTTTTTGCCGGGGCGCGGTTGATCTCGTCGGCCAGCAGCAGGTTGGTGAACAGCGGTCCTTTGCGCAGCTTGAACTGCTCGGTCTGCAGGTCATACACGGCGTGGCCGGTAACGTCGCTGGGCATCAGATCCGGGGTGAACTGGATGCGTGCGAACTCGCCGCCGAAGCATCGCGCCAGTGCCCGCACCAGCAAGGTCTTGCCCAGGCCGGGCACGCCTTCGAGCAGCACGTGGCCGCCGGCGATCAGCGCGGTCAGGACATCGTCGACCACCGCATCCTGGCCGATCAGCGCCTTGTTCAATTCATTGCGCACTGCCTGCGCCAACTGGCTGGCACGCTGGCGCTGCTGGGCGGCGTGCGTCGCGCTGCCGGGCTCGATCTGTTCAGTCATAACGCGTTCCTCAAAGTTTGCAGATGAGCGACCTGACGGCTGAATTCGGCGCTGGACAAACGCTGCTTCTGACGTGGGCTCAGGGCCTGGCTGATGGCGCGGGTGGGTTGCCGGGTCAGGCGCGATAACGCCAGCCATTGCTCGGCCACATTCAATTGATCGAAACCGGGATGGCGGCGGCGGGCGCGGCGCAGGATGTCTTGCTGCAAGGCTTGCAGCAGCGCCTGCTGGCCGTTGTGGCGCAGGAGGAAGTCGGCACTGGCACGCAGATGCTCCAGCAGTTGGCGGCGACCCGCTGGCGCTGGCATTTGCACCGGGCCGTGACGCACGCCGGCCTGCCACAACCACAGGCCGATCAAGGCGAGCAGGGCGACGATGGCCTGCGGGAAGTAGCGCCAGAGCAAGGTCCACAAGCCATCGTGCGCGGTGTTGTAAATCAGCGTGACGTCGGTGTCGGCGCTCAGGTACCAGAGTAGCCAGGCGTTGTCGTATTTGCCGATAGCGCCGGTTTTCCATAACTCGGCATCGGTGACCACGGTGATCGTGCCGAGGCCGTACACCCGTTGCATCATGTGCGTGGCTTTGGCGCTGTTGGCCCAGGCTTGCGCGACATTGTTCGGGTCGTCGAGGTGGAAGTCGGTGTCGAAACCGGCGTAGGCCGGCGCGTCTTCGTCTTCCAGATACAGTTTGGTCAGTTTCGGGAAGCGGTCCTTTTCAACGTCCCTTGGTGGATCTTTCAAGTCCTTGCTCAGCGATTGGTGCAGTTGCACCTTGTCGAGCAGCAGATCATTGCTTTGCCCGGTTTGCGCATCCCACAGCGATTCAGCGACAAATACCAAGCGTCCGCCGGCGCGAGTCCAGTTCAACACCTGATCGACTTCACGCGGCGTCATCCGCGCGCGCTCGCCGAACAACAACAAGGTGTGGCTGTGCGGATCAATCTGCGGCAGCACCGCCAGGGTCTCGGCGTGACTGACCGCGAGGCCGCGCTCGCGCAGGAACATTTCTGCCGCCAGATAAGGATTGGCTTGCGCGGCAGGCGAGGGGCCGTGATCGACGGTTTCCTGATAGGGCCGGGCCTTGAGGTAGAGGAACAGGCTCAAGCCGCCAAGCAGCAAAAGCGCCAGCGCAGCCAAAGACCAGCCGATGCGCCGGTTCAATGCCCGGCACCTTTGCCGAACAATTCACGCCAGCCGTTGCACAGCTCTGCTTGCAGGTGCGCAGCTGGAAGTCGGTGTCCGTAGGCCATGTTCTGCCAGTGAACAGTGAGGTTGCGGCTGTAGGCGAGCAGGTCCGGGCGTTGCAATTGCTCGATGCGGTTGAGGATCTGGCTCTCGGTGTCGGCGGCTTTCAGCGTCAGGTCGAAATCATGCAACAGATGGCTGAGCAGGCCGCGATAGAGCAGGCCCAGCGCGGCGCGAGGTTCACTCAGCCACAATTGTTCGGCGCTGCTGGCAATGTCATCCGGCAGGGTTTCACGGTTCAGATCGAGGCCGAAGACTTGTGGCGACGCCGGCGGTTTGCTGCGCGCTGGCAGGTTCGGGCGGCGGCTGACGAAAGCCCCGAGGAATTCGCGATAACGCCAGGCCAGCCAGCCCAGCGCGGCAATCAGCGCGCCCCACAACAGCACCTCAATCACGCCGGCGAGGGTATCGAGGTGCCGACCGTCGAGCCAGCCGAGCAGGGTTTTCAGCCATTGCGGAACTTCACCCGCTTGCGCGTTCTCGGTGGGTTTTGCCGGGTCGTCGCCAAAGCGGTAACGGGTGACGCTTTCCTTGTTCTTGAACGGCGGTTGTTCGAGCAGCGACTGAATGCTGTCGCGCGAGGCCTGACTGGTCAGCGGCTGATTGAGCAACCGTGGAGCATCCGGCGCATCGCTGGCCCATACCGGTTGCAGATTCGGCAGCAGCAGACACGCCCCCAGCAACACGCCGAGCACGCCGTTGTTCAAGCGCTGGCGTAAACGGCGGAAGACCAGCTCGATGTCCCAGGCTTCCAGTTGTGTGCGGCGGTTCAGGTACAGGCTGAAACCGCAGGCGACATACACCGGTCCCCAGGCCACCAGGATCAGCGCGTAAAAAACGTTGGTCAGGTGCTCCAGCCAGCGCCAGTCCTGATCGGCGGCTAGTAGTAGCGATTGCCAGTCCCAGTCGGTCTCGATCTGCTGCGGCAAGAGCATGTAGAACAGCAGCATCAAGCCGATCCACAGTGCGGTTTCCAGATGCACTCCGATGATCGTCAACCATTGCGCGGCGCCGCCGTTGCGTTGCAGCAGCACCTGCAGACGTTGTTGTCTGGCCTCGCCGTCGAGACCTTCGAGTTGCGTCACCGGCAGCACAAAGCTGCGACTCAGGCTCAGCCGGCGCCAGGTCAGACTCGCCAACAGTTGCGGCCTGAGCAGGCGTGGCCATTCACGCAAGGCTTGCTTGAGCGTCGGGGTTTCGCCGAACAGCGCTTTGGAGAGGATGTACAGCGGCAGGCGTTCGTAGGCCGGTTTCAGCCACCAGAAAATGAACACCGCCAGCGATGGCGAATCCCACAGCAACAGGCTGAGCAGGGCGAACAGCGGCAGGGTGACGATCGCCCAACTGGTCATCAACAACCGCCGATGCTGCTGGCTCATCAACACGCCCAGGTCCATGGCTTCCCAGGTCGTGCGCGGGCGGATCACTACGCTGGCGTCACTCAGGCGCATGGCGGGTCCTTCCGGCAAACAGCAGATACACCGCGACGGCCAGCCACAGCGCGGCGCCGACGGCGTATTTGGTCAGCGGCGTTACGCTGGTTTTCGACGACCAATAAGCCTCGATAAAGGCTGCGATCAACAGGAACAGCATGGCCCCACACACCAGCAACACGCTTTTGCGCGCGGCCAGGCGCAGCGCCTCGCCCCATGTCAGGCGTCCGGGGGCGATCAGCGCCCAGCCCACCTTCAGGCCCGCCGCTCCGGCGAGGGCGATTGCGCTCAGTTCGAACGCGCCGTGACCAATCACGAACGACCAGAAGGTCTGGCCGAAACCGATCTCGCTGAGATGCCCGGCCACCGCACCGATGATCATGCCGTTGTATAGCAGGAAGAATCCGCTGCCCACGCCCATCAGCAAACCGCTGGCGAATGTCTGAAAGGCGATGCCTGTGTTGTGCATGACGTAATAGCCGAACATCACCCAGTCTTCGCTGGCCGCCCGTTCGGCCGAGCGTCCGAGGTGGCCGGCGACGGGGTCGTACATGCCTTGCATCTCGCGCACCTGTTCGGCCGGAATCAGGTTGTAGATCAGTTCCGGGTTCAGATAAACCAGCACGCCGAAACCGATCAGGCTGCCGAAGAACAACAGGCTGGCGGCCGCAACGAAGCGCCACTGTTCGCGCACCAGTCGCGGGAAGTCGGCGAGGATAAAGCTGATGATGAGCGCCCCGAGGCGACTGCGATGCCGATAGAGCTGTTGATGGCCGCGCAGCACTTGCTGTTGCAATGAATCGAT
This sequence comes from Pseudomonas sp. CCNWLW23, assembly GCF_037095675.1. Taxonomy (NCBI): domain Bacteria; kingdom Pseudomonadati; phylum Pseudomonadota; class Gammaproteobacteria; order Pseudomonadales; family Pseudomonadaceae; genus Pseudomonas; species Pseudomonas sp. CCNWLW23. The sequence continues at coordinate 145,605 of NZ_JBAWKM010000004.1, forward strand.
CAGAAAACTGCTGTAGCCACGCGCCTGGGCCAGAGCCAGATGTTGGCAGAGACGCCGATAGGCCTTGGGAAAATCGCTGACTTGCGCCGTATCCTTGCCGTGTTCGAGGCGTTCGAGCGCCACGGCGAAACGCTCCCATTCGGCCTTGTGGCGACTTTCGAACAGGCTCTGCTTCATGGGGTCGGCCCCAACAAACCGCGCGCGATGCCGTTGAGTTCAGACACGGCCTTGGGCGCAGAGATGTGCAACGGCTGCGCCAGCAATGCCGCCAGCTCGTTGACCCGTGCGGGAGAAAGCTCGGCCTGACGCTCGGCGAAACCGAGTACCGCGCGTTGTTCGCTCAAGGTCAGTGGAACGGGGCAGCGACGAGGTTCGGCATCAGGCAATTGCGGTCGGCTCAGCGGCCGTTCGCTGTAAACCACCAAGGTGCCGGCGGCAATGTCGCCGAGGCGTTTGAAGGTCGGGTGTTGCAGGCAACTGAGCGCACCGAGGAAATAGCCGAAGGGCAGTAGATCGACAAAGCGCAGCAGGTTGCGCAATAGCGAGGCCGACCAGCCGATCGGCGTGCCGTCATCGTGTACCACGCGCAAACCCATCCATTGTTTGCCCGGCGAGCGGCCCTGACGCAGCACCTCGAACAACACCATGTACCACCAGCTGATGGCAAACAGCAGCAAGGAACCGAGGCCCATGCCGAGCTTGCCGAGAAATGCCAGCGCGATGAACAGCACGCCGAGGATCAAGCCGCGAATGCCCAGATCGATGGCAAACGCCACCGCGCGCACCATCAACCCGGCGGGGCGCAACGGCAGGTCGATGCCTTCCGGCGTTTCGACCTGATGGCGCGTATCCAGCGGTGCTTTCCTTCGCGGTGCTGTGGGCTCGAGCATGGGCTACCTGATGTTCGCCTGTTCGGGGTGCAAGTGCGCCTGATGCTAGCAGCCTCTCGGGTGTGGGAGCGAGCCTGCTCGCGAATGTGGTGGGTCAGTCAGCCTGTGGGCAACTGACAGAACGCCTTCGCGGGCAGGCTTGCTCCCACAAGGGCAATCCATTCCAGTTGTAGGAATCTGGAGAAATTGCTGTTCGAGGGCGACCAGGCTGGCCGTGGCAGCCCTGAAACGCCTAGACTTCGCCGATCTTCTGTTCAGGATTCGCCCGTGACTTCAATCTTCTGGTACGACTACGAAACCACTGGCATCAATCCGCGCAACGACCGACCGCTGCAGGTGGCCGGGATTCGCACCGACCATGCGCTCAACGAGATCGACGAGCCGGTCAACCTCTATTGCCAGCCCAGCGAAGACATCCTGCCGCACCCGGCGGCGTGCGCGATCACCGGCATCACCCCCGGCCAGCTCGCTGAAAAAGGCCTGAGCGAAGCCGATTTCATGACTCGCGTGCATGCGCAACTGGCCGCACCGGGCACCTGTGGCGCCGGTTACAACACCTTGCGTTTCGACGACGAAATGACCCGCTACAGCCTGTATCGCAATTTCTTCGACCCCTATGCCCGTGAATGGCAGGGTGGCAACAGTCGCTGGGATCTGATTGATGTGGTGCGCGCCGCTTACGCATTGCGCCCGGACGGTCTGGTCTGGCCGACTGATGATGAAGGCCGCGTGACCCTCAAGCTCGAACGCCTGACAGCGGCCAACAATATCCATCACGGGCACGCTCACGAAGCCCTGTCGGATGTGCGCGCCACCATCGCACTGGCGCGGCTGATTCGCGAGAAACAACCCAAGCTCTACGAGTGGCTGTTCCAGTTGCGCAGCAAACAGAAGGTGATGGATCAGATCCGCCTGTTGCAGCCACTGGTGCATGTGTCCGGGCGTTTCTCGGCGGCGCGCAGTTATGTCGGCGTGGTGCTGCCGCTGGCCTGGCACCCGAAGAATCGCAACGCCCTGATCGTCTGTGATCTGCATCTTGATCCGCAGGGGTTGCTGGACCTCGATGCGCAAGCCCTGCGTCAGCGTCTTTATACCCGTCGCGATGAGTTGGCCGAAGGTGAGTTACCGGTACCGCTCAAGCTGATTCATATCAATCGTTGCCCGGTTGTCGCGCCGCTGGCGGTATTGCGCGCACAAGACCAGCAGCGCCTTGGGCTGGACATGGCGCTTTATCAGGAGCGGACAGTGCGACTAACTGACGCACAACAAGTCTGGAAAGATAAAGTCGCGGCGATTTATGCCAGCGAAGATTTCACTCCCAGCGAAGATCCCGAGCAGCAGTTGTACGATGGATTTATCGGTGATCGTGATCGTCGTTTATGCGAACAAGTTCGAACGGCCGACCCTGCGCAATTGGCGCAAGAGCAGTGGCCTTTCGATGATGAACGTTTGCCTGAATTACTTTTTCGATATCGAGCACGCAACTTTCCGGAGACCCTGGATGTGGTCGAGCAAGAGCGCTGGAAATTATTCTGTCAGCAGCGCCTGACGCAACCCGAGGCAGGTGCGCCGAATACCGTGCAGTCATTTATCGAGGCCGCCGAGCAATGGTCGCTTAGTGCGTCACCGATGCAGCGAGAGGTGCTCAATGACTGGCAGAATTATGTCCAGGCATTACGCAAACGTTTGAATCTGTGAAATCGAACATGCCCGGTCAATAAATTACGGGCATAAAAAAACGCCAGCGCTAGCTGGCGTTCTTTTGTTCGCGGATCGCTCTGCGAAGGCGTCGCGGCTTAGCCCAGCAGGGTAGCCCAGCCTTCAACCACGTCGCCGCCCCACTTGGCTTTCCACTCTTTCAGAGTCTTGTGGTTGCCACCTTTGGTTTCGATGACTTCACCGTTGTGCGGGTTTTTGTATTGCTTAACTTTGCGTGCACGCTTGGTGCCGGTAGTTTTTACTGCGCCGCCACGTGGAGCCTTGGATTTGGCTTCTGGATCCAGCAGCGCGATGATGTCACGCAGCGACTTGGAGTATTCACCCATCAGCGTGCGCAGTTTGCCTTCGAATTCCAGTTCGGCTTGCAGTTTGTCGTCTTCGGACAGGTTCTTCAGACGGGCTTGCAGCTCTTTGATGGCTTCTTCGGTGGCGCGATATTCGTTGATCAAGGACATGAGTACTACCTTTTGTAGAATGCTGAATGACAGGGGACAGTGCCGCAATAATAGTCAGGCTGTTTCATCAAGTAAACATTTAGATCGGCTTTTTATTTAAATGAGTTACAGGAATTAGCCGCGCTTTGAATGTTCAGTTAAATAATGTGATGCAGTCAGCACAGATATTTACAGTTGTCTGACAAAAGCCCCACTAAAGCGTCACGGTCTTGACGTAAGACCTGCGTCAGAAAGCCGTTTCGCCATGCTTTGTCCCACCCGGCGCGTATGCGTACTGCAGTTTTCCTGCGCAGTCGCTAGAATGGCGGCCTTTGTGAAGTTCTGGAGTTTCCCCCTCATGCGCACTTTTCGGCTGGTGATCTCTTGCCCGGACCGCGTTGGCATCGTTGCCAAAGTCAGTAATTTTCTGGCCTCTCATAACGGCTGGATCACCGAAGCGAGCCACCACTCTGACAATCAAGTGGGCTGGTTCTTCATGCGTCACGAAATCCGTGCCGATTCGCTGCCGTTCGGTATTGAAGAGTTGCGCGAGAAGTTCGCGCCGATCGCCGAAGAGTTCTCGATGGACTGGCGCATCACCGACACCGAGCAGAAAAAACGCGTGGTGCTGATGGCCAGCCGCGAATCCCACTGCCTGGCCGACCTGCTGCACCGCTGGCACAGCGATGAACTGGATTGCGAAATCGCCTGCGTGATCTCCAACCATGACGACCTGCGCAGCATGGTCGAGTGGCACGGCATCCCTTACTACCACGTGCCGGTCAATCCGCAGGACAAGCAGCCGGCATTCGACGAAGTGTCGCGCCTGGTCAAACAGCACGACGCCGAAGTGGTGGTGCTGGCGCGCTACATGCAGATCCTGCCGCCGGACATGTGCCGCGAATACGCGCACAAAGTCATCAACATCCACCACAGCTTCCTGCCATCGTTCGTCGGCGCCAAGCCGTATCACCAGGCGTCCCTGCGTGGTGTGAAGCTGATCGGCGCGACCTGCCACTACGTGACTGAAGAACTGGATGCCGGCCCGATCATCGAGCAGGACGTGGTGCGTGTCAGCCACAGCGACAGCATCGAAGACATGGTGCGTTTCGGCCGTGACGTCGAGAAGATGGTGCTGGCCCGTGGTCTGCGTTATCACCTGGAAGACCGCGTGCTGGTGCACGGCAACAAGACAGTCGTGTTCTGATCGAGCACGCCACGCTTGAAAAACCAAGGGCCTGGGCGTTGAATCGCTCAGGCCCTTGTCATTTGAGCCCGAGGAAAAGTCATGAGCGATCCACTGGACAAAGCCACTTCCAAAGCGCCCGCCACTCTCGGCGAGGGTTGCCTGAGTCGTTACGACCCGGAGGACATGAGCCCGGACGACGGCACCGAATTCCCCGGTGCCGCCGAACTTTGGGAGCAGCTCCAGCAATAGCAGGACGAACCTAAGAAGCCTGCCTGACGTTCATCAACTTCTTCAGCAACGGCTTGCCCAGCATCAACACGAACACCGGGCCGCCAACCAGCAGATAGAAGTAATACGTCACCACGCGCCAGATCAGGATCGCCGCCGCTGCGGTGGATTTGCCCACCATCGGCGCGAGCAGCGCAGCCGAGGTCAGCTCTGCCGCACCGGCACCGCCGGGTAACAGACTGAACTGGCCGGCGCCCAGCGAGAGCATCTGCACCAGAAAGCTCCACGCCCACTGCAAATCCGCGCCGAGCCCGCGCAAGGCCAGATACAGCACGCTGTAGCGCAGCAGCCAATGCACGCAGGTCAGAGCAAAAACCTGAACCAGCGTTTGCCAGGGCAGTTTCAAGGTGTCGGTAAATGCCGCGAGGAAGTGCAGCAACTTGCGCGCCCAGCGACGGCGAGTGCGTGCCGTGATGTTCATCCCCGCCAACAGCCGCCCGCTCAGGCGAATCAACGCTCGGTGATAACGGGCGATCAACACGCAACTGAACAAACCGCCAAACAGCGAAACGGCGCTGACGGTCAGCAGCCACTCGAGACGATCGCTCAGGTGCTGGAACAGCGCGTAAATCAGAATCCCGCTCAGGGCGCAGAGAAAGAACAGCAGATCGCTGAGCTGATCCATGGCAAACACCGCGCTGCCCCGCGCCGGACGCACGCCGCAACGGGCGAGCAAAGCCATGATCGTCAGCGGCCCGCCGCTGCCGCCGGGCGTGGCGCAGTACGCGAACTCGGCGGCCATCACCACGCCGAGGCTTTTCAATGGCGCGACCTTTTCACGCTGGTCGCCGAGCAACAAACGCAGGCGCAACGTATTGATGCCCCAGCAGAGCAGAATCATGCCGAACATGATCAACAGCCAGTGCAGCGGAAAACTGCGCAGGCGCGCCCAGGTTTCGCCGCCGCCGAGCAGCACCGGAATCAGCACCGCCGCGAGCAGGCCGATCAGCAACAACAGGCTGCGCTTCATGCTGCGCGTTCCAGTTGTCCGCGCTGTCGGGCCAGCCAGTCGATTTTGGTCAGCGGCATGCGCCCTTCCGCCAGCAGCCGCTGCAACGTGTGCAACCAGTAATCGCGAGAAAAGCGGTGACGCATGTCCACCGGATGCAGCCCCAGGCGAATCACCGATGCCTCGCGCCAGCGCTGTTCACGCTGCTCGCTGAGGATTTTCGACAAGCCGCGCCGCCAGGCACTGCGCGCACTCCACACCAGTCCCGGTGCATCGATGGCGCTGAAGTCGGGCAAGCGATAAAGGTGCTGCGGATCGCTGGTGTAGCTGAGCGGCAATTCGCGCAAGGCCTGGCGGGTGCCGTCGCTCATCAGCCAGGCCGGAGCGACGAAACCCTGCACCGGCCAGTCGTAGCGCTGAAACATCTCCAGACCCGCATGCAGGCGGGCCAAGGCTGCTTCGCGAGACAAGCGATAGAACTCGCCTTCATGGGTGTAGACCCGGCGCATGAACCAGTCGCGCGGGGTGTTTGGCATGGGTTCCTGATCGTCGTGGTAGTAGCCGTGCAGCGCCAGCTCATCGCCTCGGGCGACACGGGCATCGAGCACTCGGCGAAACGCAGCGTTGGCGTCTAGGGCATCGTGGCGATGGAAGTCCGGCACCACCAGCCACGTCATCGGCACATCACCCAAGGCATCGACGGCCTCGACGAAGGGCTGGTAATCCGCCCAGGTCGAGGGCGCCACGTCGTGCAATACCAGACACACCGCTTTCATGTTCTCAACCATTGGCCACCCGTGGCAGCGTATGGCCGAGCACCGCGTGATAGTGGCTGAGCAGACTGTCGACCACGGTGTCCCAGGCGTAATGCCGTTCGACGTGCTGGCGCGCCTGTTGACCGAGGCGAGCACAGCCGCGACTGAACAGCTCACGCACGGCGTTGGCCATGGCCTGGGGATTGTTCGGCGCGCAGAGCAGACCGCAGGAATCGTTGACGATTTCTTCAAACGCCCCGGCCGCCACCGCCACCACGGGAATGCCGCAGGCCATGGCCTCAAGGATGACCAGCCCGAAGGTTTCCTGGTCGCCGGCATGCAGCAGCGCATCGGCGCTGGCCATCAGCCGCGCGACTTTCGGCGCCGGGCAGAATTCGTCGATGACGCTGACGTTGTCCGGCACCGCTGCGGGCATCGACGAGCCGACCAACAACAAGTGATAGCGCGGACCGAGGCGCTGCATGCACTTGAGCAGCACCGGCAGGTTTTTCTCCTTGGAACCGCGCCCGGCAAAAATCAGCAGGCGGGTGTCTTCAGCGATTCCCAGCTCGGCACGCAGGCCGGGGTCGCGGGCGTCGGGATGGAAAGTGTGCAGATCCACGCCCAGCGGCTGCACATGGACATTGCGCACGCCGAGCCCGATGAGCTTGTCGGCCATGACCTGGCTCGGGGCAAGGACACGATCGAAATTGCCGTACAGACGAGTCACGTAAGCCTCGACATTCGGCGTGACCCAATGGCCCATGCGATTGCCCGCCAGCAGCGGCAGATCCGAGTGATAAAAGCCGATCACCGGCACATCCAGCTGTCGCCGTGCATCCAGCGCCGCCCATGCGGTGAGGTAGGGATCGCCGACTTCGATCAGATCCGGCTGCAAATCTTGCAGGACGTTTCGCCAAGGCGCCAGGCGCAGGGGGAAGCGATAACCTTTGCCGAAGGGCAGGGCGGGCGCCGGAACCGTGTAAATGCCGTCATGTTCACCCAGTCTCGCGCCGGGGATCAGCAGGCTGTGGCGAATGGCGTTGCGCTCGCCAAGGCGACGGTGTTTGGCATCCAGATAAGTCCGCACGCCTCCGCTGGCCGGGGCGTAGAACATGGTGATGTCGGCGATATGCACGGTGAGCAACCCTCCGCTGTGTCGTTCTCCCTTGATTGACCTTTATCCAGAATAGATGTTCGGTCGGGATTGCGCGGTGGGGTGTCAGTCGGGTTTCGTTGAAAGGTAGATATTCGCGAGCAGGCTCGCTCCCACAATGGAATGCATTTTCCCTGTGGGAGCGAGCCTGCTCGCGAAGTGGCCAGTCGCCGCAGCTTAAATCCTGAAGCTGCCCACCAGTTGCTTGAGACGCGAAGCCTGCTGCTCCAGATCCGAACAAGCGCGCAAGGTCGCTTGCAGGTTTTCCACGCCTTCCTGGTTCAGCGTGTTGATCTCGGTGATATCGACGTTGATCGACTCAACCACCGCAGTCTGCTCCTCGGTCGCCGTCGCCACCGACTGGTTCATCCCGTCGATCTCGCCAATGCGCAGGGTCACGCTGTTCAGGCGTTCGCCGGCGAGGTTGGCGATCTCGACGCTGTCCTGGCTGTGGCGCTGGCTGTCGCTCATGGTGCTCACCGATTCCCGGGCGCCGACTTGCAGCTCCTCGATCATGGTCTGCACCTGTTGTGCCGATTCCTGCGTGCGGTGCGCGAGGTTGCGCACTTCGTCGGCCACCACGGCGAAACCACGACCGGCCTCACCGGCGCGCGCCGCTTCGATCGCTGCGTTCAGCGCCAACAGGTTGGTCTGCTGGGAAATGCTGGTGATCACTTCGAGAATCTGGCCGATATTGACGGTCTTGCTGTTCAGCGACTCGATGTTGGTGCTCGACGCGCTGAGCATGCTCGACAGCTGGTTCATCGCCTTGATGCTGCGCTCGACCACCTGCTGGCCATCTTCGGCCAGCCCCCGGGCATCGCTGGCCTGATTCGACGCTTGCGCGGCGTTGCGGGCAATTTCCTGGGCGGCGGCGCCGAGCTGATTGATCGCGGCGGCAACACTGCTGGTGCGCGAAGCTTGCTGGTCGGAGTTGTACATCGACGAATTCGACGCAGCGACCACGCGCAGCGCGACTTCGTTGACTTGGCCGGTGGCCGAGGACACTTCGCGGATCGAACCGTGAATACGCTCGACGAAGCGGTTGAACGCGGTGCCGAGGATGCCGAATTCATCGTTATTGACGATGTTCAGGCGTTTGGTCAGGTCGCCTTCGCCGTCGGCGATGTCTTCCATGGCGCGGGTCATCACGTGCAGCGGCTGGATCAGCAGGCGGATCAGCATGCCGAGCAGGGCGATGATGATCGCCACGGCAATAATGGTCGCGATCACTGCCGAGGTGCGGAATTCGCTGAGCATCGAGTAGGCCTGGTCCTTGTCGATCGACAGACCGATGTACCAGTTCACCGACGGCAGGCCCTTGATCGGGGCGAAGGTGACGATGCGGGTTTTGCCGTCGACGCTCATTTCGCTGAAATCGCTGCTGATGCGCGGCGTGTCCTGCGGGTAGGCTTCTTTCAGTGACTTCATCACCAAAGCCTTGTCCGGGTGGACGAGGATCTTGCCGTCGGCACTGATCAGAAACGCATAACCCATGCCGTCGAAATCCCGTGCGGCGAGGGTGTCGACCAACGATTGCAGGCTCAGGTCACCACCGACCACGCCGACGCTCTGCCCGGCCTTTTTCGACGCGGTGGCGATGGAGATGATCAACTGGCCGGTGGCCGCATCGATGTAGGGTTCGGTCAGGGTCGAGGTGCTGCTGCTTTCGGCACCTTTATACCAAGGGCGTACGCGCGGATCGAAACCGTCCGGCATCTTCACGTCCGGGCGGATGGTGAAATGCCCGGTGGCATCGCCCAAGTAGGTTGCCATGAACGTCGAGGTCAGGCTTTTCTGTTCCAGCAGGCTGGCGACCGTGGCAGGTTCCGGGTTGATGGCGATGTTCTGCGCGGCGTTCTCGATCAGCAGAATGCGCCCGCTGAGCCAGGTCTGGATGTTGCCGGCGGTGACCTCGCCCATTTCATTGAGGTAGTTGTTCAGGTCATCGCGGATCGCATTGCGCTGCAGCCAGTCGTTGTACAACGTAAACGAGGCGAAAGCGGCAATGACGATGAGAGCGGCGGCAAGCAAAATCTTATGGCTGAAGCGCAGGTTTTTGTTCATGGCTTGGGGTTCCGCTAAGGTCTTAATGTCCTGGGCGTGCTTTGATAGAGACGCGCACTATGGGCAAGGTTGAAAAACTGATATTTCCGGCTCTCCTTAGGGAAATGTCCGACCCGTTTTTCTGGCGGGTCTGTCCAATTGATGTATCGGCCATGTGTCATCAAAGATTAACCATTGGGTGAGAAAATGCCTGACTCCTCGCAACTCGTTATCGGCGCTGATCCGGCCGCGCAACCCATCGCTCAGGCCATGCGCCTGGCCAACCGCCACGGGCTGATCGCCGGCGCCACCGGCACCGGTAAGACCGTGACCTTGCAGCGTCTGGCCGAAGCGTTCAGCGACGCCGGTGTCGCGGTGTTCGCCGCCGACATCAAGGGCGACCTGTGCGGGCTCGGTGCAGCCGGCAACCCGCAGGGCAAAGTGGCCGAGCGCATCGCCGGCATGCCCTGGCTCGGTCACACGCCGCAGGCTTATCCCGTGACGCTGTGGGACATCCACGGTGAATCCGGTCATCCGCTGCGCACCACGTTGAGCGAAATGGGCCCGTTGCTGATCGGCAGCCTGCTCGAGCTGACCGACAGTCAGCAGTCGGCGCTGTACGCGGCCTTCAAGGTGGCGGATCGCGAAGGGCTGTTGCTGCTGGATCTCAAGGATCTGAAAGCGCTGCTCAATCACCTCAAGGATAACCCGCAGTTGCTCGGCGAAGACGCGGCGCTGATGACCACCGGTTCCAGCCAGGCGCTGCTGCGCCGCTTGGCGACGCTGGAACAGCAGGGCGCCGAAGCCCTGTTCGGCGAGCCGGCGCTGCAACTTGAAGACATCCTGCAACCGGGCGCCGATGGCCGGGGACGCATCCATCTGCTCGACGCCAGCCGCCTGGTGCACGAGGCGCCGAAGGTTTACGCAACGTTCCTGCTGTGGCTGCTGGCCGAGTTGTTCGAGCAACTACCCGAGCGCGGCGATGCTGACAAGCCGCTGCTGGCGCTGTTCTTCGATGAGGCGCACTTGTTGTTCGGCGACACGCCCAAGGCCTTGCAGGAGCGGCTTGAGCAAGTGGTGCGTTTGATTCGTTCCAAAGGCGTGGGAGTGTACTTCGTCACCCAGTCGCCGGCGGATCTGCCGGATGACGTGCTGGCGCAGTTGGGCTTGCGCATTCAACACGGCCTGCGTGCGTTTACCGCCAAAGAGCAGAAATCCCTGCGCGCCGTGGCGGATGGCTTTCGGCCGAATCCGGCGTTCGACAGTCTGTCGGTGCTGACTGAGTTAGGTATTGGTGAGGCGCTGGTGGGCACGCTGACCGAGAAGGGCACGCCGGAAATGGTCCAGCGCGTGCTGGTGGCACCGCCGCAGTCGCGGATCGGCCCGCTGACCGAAACCGAGCGCACCGTACTGATCGCCGGCTCGCCGTTCAAGGGCCGTTATGACAAGCCGATCGATCGCGAGTCGGCCTATGAGATCTTGGTGGGCCGCAAAGGGCTGGCGCCCGAGGCTGAAACACCAGCGGGCAAAGCGGCGGCCGAAGAGCCGAGCCTGGCTGACCGCGCTGGCGAATTCCTCGGCACGGCGGCAGGCCAGGCGCTGAAATCAGCGATGCGCCAGGCGGCTAATAACCTTGGCAAGCAGTTGGTGCGGGGTTTGATGGGGTCTCTGCTCGGAGGCAGCAAGCGCCGCTAAAAAGCAAAGATCGCAGCCTGCGGCAGCTCCTACAGTTGAAATGCATTCATTCTGTAGGAGTTGCCGCAGGCTGCGATCTTTTGCTTTTGCTTCAGGCTTTACCTTTGGCATGCGCCGCCAAACGCTCCAGCGCCGCGCGCAATCCCGGATCGCTGATCCCGTCGGCCGTCGACTGAATCGTCTCCGCCGCACTGCTGGACAAATCCATGGTGTGTCCAACCGCCCGATGTTGGACGATCGGCGGGCGCACGCTGAATTTGATCCGCGTCAGGTTGGCGAACTCTTCGAACAGTTGCAGCTGCCGCTGCAGGCGTTTCTGCTGATAGCGCAGGCGCGTTGCCCAATGGCCGTCAGTGACCACCAGCGACAGCTCGCCTTCGCGCCACTTGGCCACCCGGCAATGCTCGCGGGCAGCCGGTTGCAGCTGACTTTCGAGCAGGCGCTGCAAATGCTCCAGACGCTGGGCATGGCCGAGGATTGCTTTCAGCGGTTTGGCTTCGCGTAACAGAACGGCGGGTGCTCTGGCCGTGAGAGGGCGAAACGCCATGATCGAACACCTGAAGGAACAGAGGCGCCATGGTAGCAGAAAGCTGCGGAACCTCTGGGCCATTGCTTTTGTCCCTGATTTGCTCATTAAATCAACGTCTGACTTCTTTCCCCCGACGGGTTGAAGTTGAGCAAAACGCCCCTATTTTAAGTGAGCCCCGTCAAAGCGCAGTGCCAGCATCGTGGAACATCGCCACTTTCCTCACCACCGTTTCCGGGTAGAATGCTCGTTCGCATGCGGCCATGAGGGCTGCACGGGCGACTCACGGGGCCGCCCTCCATCCCTTTAGTGTGGAAGATCCTGCCGATATGTTTGCGCCTTTGTTAAAGAAACTTTTTGGAAGCAAGAACGAGCGTGAAGTCAAACGCATGCTCAAGACGGTGCAGCTCGTCAATGCCTTCGAAGAGCAAATGGTGGCCCTTTCGGACGATCAATTGCGCGCCAAGACCGCCGAGTTCAAGGCCCGTATCGCCAAAGGGGAAACCCTCGACAAGCTGTTGCCGGAAGCCTTTGCCGTCGCCCGCGAGGCCGGCAAGCGTGTGATGGGCATGCGCCACTTCGACGTGCAACTCGTCGGCGGCATGACTCTGCACGAAGGCAAGATTGCCGAAATGCGCACCGGTGAGGGCAAGACCCTCGTGGCCACCCTGGGTGTTTACCTCAACGCACTGTCCGGCAAGGGCGTGCACGTTGTGACCGTGAACGACTACCTGGCCCGCCGTGACGCCAACTGGATGCGCCCGCTGTATGAATTCCTCGGCCTGACCGTCGGCGTCGTGACGCCGTTCCAGCCGCCGGAAGAGAAGCGCGCCGCCTACGCCGCCGACATCACCTACGGCACCAACAACGAATTCGGTTTCGACTACCTGCGCGACAACATGGCGTTCAGCATGGATGAAAAATTCCAGCGCGAACTCAACTTTGCCGTGATCGACGAAGTCGACTCCATCCTCATCGACGAAGCGCGTACTCCGCTGATCATTTCCGGTCAGGCCGAGGACAGCTCCAAGCTGTACATGGAGATCAACAAACTGATCCCGCAGCTGGAACTGCACGTCGAGGAAGTCGAAGGCCAGGTCACCAAGGCCGGTCACTACACCGTTGACGAAAAGACCCGTCAGGTCGAACTCAACGAAGCCGGTCACCAGTTCATCGAAGAAATGCTCACCCGCGTCGGCCTGCTGGCCGAAGGCGAGAGCCTGTACTCGGCGCACAACCTTGGCCTGCTGACCCACGTCTACGCCGGTCTGCGTGCGCACAAGCTGTTCAACCGCAACATCGAATACATCGTCCAGGACGGTCAGGTCGTACTGGTCGACGAACACACCGGTCGTACCATGCCGGGTCGTCGTCTGTCCGAAGGCCTGCACCAGGCTATCGAAGCCAAGGAAGGTCTGAACATTCAGGCCGAGAGCCAGACCCTGGCCTCCACCACCTTCCAGAACTACTTCCGTCTGTACACCAAGCTGTCCGGCATGACCGGTACCGCCGACACCGAAGCCTTCGAATTCCACCAGATCTATGGTCTGGAAGTCATGGTCATCCCGCCGAACAAACCGTTGGCGCGTAAAGACTACAACGACCTGGTGTTCCTCACCGCCGAAGAGAAATACGCGGCGATCGTGGCCGACATCAAGGAAAGCATGGCTGCCGGTCGTCCGGTGCTGGTGGGTACCGCGACCATCGAGACCTCCGAGCACATGTCCGCATTGCTCGTCAAAGAAGGCATCGAACACAAGGTTCTGAACGCCAAGTTCCACGAAAAAGAAGCTGAAATCATCGCGCAGGCCGGTCGTCCGGGTGCGCTGACCATCGCCACCAACATGGCCGGTCGTGGTACCGACATCCTGTTGGGCGGCAACTGGGAAGTGGAAGTCGCTTCGCTGGAGAACCCGACCCCTGAGCAGATCGCCCAGATCAAGGCCGACTGGCAGAAGCGTCACCAGCAAGTGCTGGAGTCCGGCGGCTTGCAGGTGATCGCTTCCGAGCGTCATGAATCGCGCCGTATCGACAACCAGCTGCGTGGCCGTGCCGGCCGTCAGGGCGATGCCGGTTCGAGCCGCTTCTACCTGTCGCTGGAAGACAGCCTGATGCGCATCTTCGCCTCTGACCGGGTGAAGAACTTCATGAAAGCCCTGGGCATGCAGCCGGGCGAAGCGATCGAGCACCGCATGGTGACCAACGCGATCGAGAAGGCGCAGCGCAAGGTTGAAGGCCGCAACTTCGACATCCGCAAGCAACTGCTCGAGTTCGACGACGTCAACAACGAACAGCGTAAAGTGATCTATCACATGCGTAACACGTTGCTGGCCGCCGACAACATCGGTGAAACCATCGCCGATTTCCGTCAGGACGTGCTCAACGCTACCGTCAGCGCCCACATTCCGCCGCAATCGCTGCCAGAGCAGTGGGACGTGGCCGGTCTGGAAGCGTCGATCGAAAGCGATTTCGGCGTGAAACTGCCGATCCAGCAATGGCTCGACGAAGACGATCACCTGTACGAAGAAACCCTGCGCGAGAAGCTCATGACCGAGCTGATGGCGGCGTACAACGAGAAAGAAGACCAGGCCGGTGCCGAGGCGCTGCGCTCGTTCGAGAAGCAGATCGTCCTGCGCGTACTCGACGACCTGTGGAAAGACCACCTGTCGACCATGGATCACCTGCGTCACGGCATTCACCTGCGTGGCTATGCGCAGAAGAACCCGAAGCAGGAATACAAGCGCGAATCCTTCACGCTGTTCTCCGAGCTGCTCGATTCGATCAAGCGCGACTCGATCCGCGTGCTCTCGCACGTTCAGGTTCGCCGCGAAGATCCGGAAGCCGAAGAGCAACGCCTGCGTCAGGAAGCCGAAGCACTGGCGGCGCGCATGCAGTTCGAACATGCCGAAGCGCCTGGGCTGGATCAGCCGGAAGCGTTGGGTGAAGAGGTCGATGTGGCACTGGCCACCGCCGCTGCCCCGGTTCGCAACGAGCAGAAGCTGGGCCGCAACGAACTGTGCTACTGCGGTTCGGGCAAGAAATACAAGCATTGCCACGGGCAGATCCAGTAAAACCCGTTTCAATCGCTGAACACCCCGCGCCGCGACCGGCTCCTGCCGTCGCGGCGTTTTGCCATTTATCCCACCGTCCTTTCCCGTGGCGGTGCTGACATCATTGAGTAAGGAGCGCATTCATGGCTGTTGGTCTTGGTCCTTTGCCAACGTTGCACCCGGTTGCCGGTTTTGAACTCGGTATCGCCTCGGCCGGCATCAAGCGCCCGGGGCGCAAGGATGTAGTGGTGATGCGCTGTGCTGAAGGTTCGACCGTGGCTGGCGTGTTCACCCTGAACGCGTTCTGCGCCGCACCGGTGATCCTGGCGAAAAAACGCGTACAGAACGCCGTGCGTTACTTGTTGACCAACACCGGCAATGCCAACGCCGGCACCGGCGAGCCTGGCTTGGCGGCTGCCGAGCGCACCACCGCCAAGTTGGCCGAGCTGACCGGCGTCGATGCCAGCCAGATTCTGCCGTACTCCACTGGCGTGATCGGCGAGCCGCTGCCGGTCGAGAAGATCGAAGGCGCGCTGCAAGCTGCGCTGGATGATCTGTCGGAGAACAACTGGGAAGCCGCCGCCACTGGCATCATGACCACCGATACCCTGCCCAAGGGCGCCAGCCGCCAGTTCGAGCATGACGGCGTGACCATCACTGTCACCGGCATCAGCAAAGGCGCCGGCATGATTCGCCCGAACATGGCGACCATGCTGGGTTACATCGCCACCGACGCCAAAGTCTCCCGCGAGGTGCTGCACAACCTGATGCTCGACGGCGCGAACAAGTCGTTCAACCGCATCACCATCGACGGCGACACCTCGACCAACGACTGCTGCATGCTGATCGCCACTGGCAAGGCGGCGCTGCCGGAAATCACCCGTGCTGAAGGCGAGTTGTTCGCCAAGCTGAAACAGGCGGTATTCGAAGTGTGCATGGACGTCGCCCAGGCCATCGTGCGTGACGGCGAAGGCGCGACCAAGTTCGTCACCGTTGAAGTGAATGGCGGCGGCAACCACCAGGAATGCCTGGACGTCGGTTACACCGTGGCCCACTCGCCGCTGATCAAGACCGCGCTGTTCGCCTCTGACCCGAACTGGGGCCGTATCCTCGCTGCCGTGGGTCGTGCCGGCGTGCCGGATCTGGACGTGAGCAAGATCGACGTGTTCCTCGGTGACGTATGCATCGCCGGCCGTGGCGCTCGCGCCGCGACCTACACTGAAGCACAGGGCTCGGCGGTGATGCAGCAAGAAGAAATCACCATTCGCATCGAACTGGGTCGCGGCGATTGCAGCGAAACCATCTGGACCACCGACCTGTCGCACGAGTACGTGAAGATCAACGCTGAATACCGTACTTGATTCAAGGTGTGGGAGTGGGCTGCCGGCTTCTTCGCGAGCAAGCTCGCTCCCACAGTGGTTACGGCCGTTCACAAATATTGTGTACACCTCAGAACCTGTGGGAGCGAGCTTGCTCGCGAAAGCGGAGGTTGCGACACAATAAATTTTGAAGTTTCCTCTGACGAAAAGGCGCCACACCATGTCCCTGCACCTGATCATCGGCGACAAACTGCTTTCCTCCTGGTCCCTGCGTGCGGCACTGGCGCTGGAGCTGACCGGCGCACCCTACAGCGAAGAGCTGATCAAGCTCGGCAAGCCCGACACCCGCGAGCGCCTGCTCAAGCATTCGCCGACCGGCAAGGTGCCGCTGCTGCAAACCACCCGTGGCACCATCGCCGATTCGCTGGCCATCGCTGAGTACCTCGCTGAGCAGTTTCCGTCCGAGCAACTCTGGCCGAGCGATACCTTTGCCCGCGCCCAGGCCCGCTCGGCCTGCGCACAAATGCACAGCGGCTTCTTCGCCATGCGTAACCACATGCCGTTCAACCTCAGCCAGGACGCACCGCTGAACCCGGTGCCGCCGGAAGTAAAGGTCGATATCGAACGCATGCTCGCGCTGTGGGCCGAATGTCGCGCGGCAGCCACGGAAGAGGGGCCGTACCTGTTCGGTCGTGTCAGTCTTGCCGACGCGTTTTTCGCGCCGATCGCCGTGCGCCTGCGTACCTATCAGGTGAAGCTGCCAGCGGTCGACGAAGCTTACGTTGAAACCATCTACCAATGGCCCGCCTTCAAAGCGTGGCAAAAGGCTGGACTGGAGGAATTGAATCCGTGAAACGCGTCCACGTCGCCGCTGCCGTCATCCGTGACGGTGCCGGCAAAATTCTTATCGCCCGCCGTGCCGACACCCAGCATCAGGGCGGCTTGTGGGAATTTCCCGGTGGCAAGGTCGAGGCTGACGAATCGGTCGAATCGGCACTGGCTCGCGAGCTGCACGAAGAGCTGGGCATCGTCGTTGATGCTGCCCGCCCGCTGATCAAGGTTCGCCACGATTACCCGGACAAACAGGTGTTGCTGGATGTCTGGGAAGTATCAGCGTTCAGCGGCGAACCCCACGGCGCGGAAGGTCAGCCACTGGCTTGGGTCACTGCCAGGGAATTGATTGACTATGAGTTCCCGGCGGCCAATCAGCCGATCGTCGCGGCGGCGCGCTTGCCTGCCGAATACCTGATCACTCCGGAAGATCTGGAAGGCCCGGCCTTGTTGCGCGGCATCCAGAAGGCGATTGCCGGCGGCATCAAATTGATCCAGCTGCGCGCACCCAACGGCTACGACCCGAAATACCGTGATCTGGCGGTCGACGCGGTGGGCCTGTGCGCCGGCAAGGCGCAGTTGATGATCAAAGGGCCGTTCGAATGGCTCGGCGATTTCCCGTCTGCCGGATGGCACATCACCGCTGCCCAACTGCGTAAATACGCAGCGGCAGGACGTCCGTTACCAGCCGAGCGCTGGCTCGCGGCGTCGTGCCATAACGCCGAAGAGCTGGCGCTGGCCGAGCAGATGGGCGTCGACTTTGTCACCCTGTCGCCGGTGCAGCCGACGCTGACGCACCCGGATGCACAGCCGTTGGGGTGGGAGCAGGCGCAGGCGTTGATCGACGATTTCAGTAAACCGGTGTTTCTGCTCGGTGGAGTAGGGCCGGCGGAACGCGAGAAGGCCTGGGGTGTTGGGGCTCAGGGTGTGGCGGGGATTCGGGCGTTCTGGCCTGATCCAGTGTAAGGGCTGCTTGCCCCATCGCTGGCAAGCCAGCTCCCACAGGTTATGGGTGTACACAACGTTTGTGAACGATCTGGATCCCTGTGGGAGCTGGCTTGCCAGCGATGGCGGTATATCAGGCGCTACTTTCCTCCAGGTTTCGCAGCCGGCTGCCACAAAATCTCCGCCACCCCTTGCCGCCGCGCAATCAACCGCGCCACAACAAACAGCAAATCCGACAACCGATTGATATACGCCAGGCCAACCCCGGCCAATGGCTCAACCGAGTTCAAATGCTGACAGCGCCGCTCGGCACTGCGCGCCAGACTGCGGCAGACATGCGCCTGCGCAATCAACATTGAACCACCCGGCAAGATGAAGTTTTCCAGCGGCCCCAGCTCTTCATTCCACACATCGATCGCCGCTTCCAGCCGCTCGATTTCAGCCTCGTTCAACGCCTGATATTCCGGCATCGCCAGTTCGCCACCGAGGTCGAACAGGCGATGCTGACAAGGCGCCAACACTTCGATGATTTCATTCAGCCCCGGATGCACTTCGCGCTCGGCGAGCAAACCGGCCAGCAGCACGCCGACCTGACTGTTCAGCGTATCGACCTCGCCGATCGCCTCGATGCGCGGGTGATCCTTGGGGACGCGACGGCCGTCACCGAGGCCGGTTTCGCCTTTGTCGCCGGTGCGGGTGTAGATCTTCGACAAGCGAAAGCCCATGGGTTACCTCGGTAGTGGATTGGTTTCGGTGGTCAGCGGCGCAGGTTGCGCCAGCGGCAGACGCAGGGTGAAGCAAGTGCCCTGGCCGGGCGCCGACTGCACTTCCATCTGGCCCTTGTGATTGTTGGTGATGATGAAGTACGACACCGACAGACCAAGCCCCGTGCCCTGGCCGATTTCCTTGGTGGTGAAGAACGGCTCGAAGGTACGCTTGCGCACGTTCTCGCTCATGCCGATGCCGTTGTCTTCGACCTGGATCTCGGCCCACGGCGGATTGAGTCTGGTGCGCAGAATGATCCGGCCCGGCTCGCTGTCGTCTTCGCGCTGGTGGATCGCCTGCGCGGCGTTTTTCAGCAGATTGAGCAACACCTGTTCCAGCTCGTTGGCGGTGCCCGGCACCGGACCGAGGGCAGGGTCGAACTGACGAATGATCGCCTGGCCCTTGAAGTCGAAGCCGATGGCCAGATCGAAATCGTTGCCGGCGATCTCAACGGCTTGATCGATCAGCGCCGGCAGATCGCACGGCGCCATTTGCCGGGTGCTGCGGCGGCTGAAGCTGAGCATGTGCGTGACGATTTTCGCCGCGCGGGCGCCGGCCTGCTGAATGCCGTCGAGCAGTTGCGGGACTTCGCGGCCTTGCAGGTAGCGGTTCACCGTGTCCAGTTCAATGCCCAGTTGTTCGGCAGTCTCGATGTTCTTCGGCAGATCCGCCGACAGACGCCGGCGAATGTTTTGCACGTTGTGCAGGATCGCGCCGAGCGGGTTGTTGATTTCATGGGCCATGCCGGCCGCAAGGCCACCGACCGAGAGCATCTTCTCCGACTGCACCATCATTTCTTCCAGCGACAGACGCTGAGTGATGTCGTCGATACGGATCACCACGCCACGCCCGGCACCGCCCATCAGTGGGTAAAACGTCAGCGCGTAATGCTTGGGTTCATCGTCCTTGAACCAGGTCACCCGGTCGACTTTGGCCACGGTGTGCTGTTCGACGGTGGCCTTGAGCTGCGGCAAAAACGGTTTCAGCGGTTCGAAGGCGAGGAAGATCGGTTGGTTCAAAGCCTCATCCAGGCGCGTGCCGGAGAGGGCGCTGGCTTCCTGATTCCATTGAGTGACGTAAAGCTGCTCATCGAGAGCGATGAGCGCCGAGGGCATCGAGTCGATGATGCTGTTGAGGTAATTCTGGAAGCCGGTGAGCTTCTTCTCGATCTTGCTGCGCACCTGGACTTCCAGCTCCAGTTTGCGGTTGGTGTGGCGGGTTTCCTCGGCCAGCCCCTGCGCCTGATCGTAGGCGGCCTGTGAGTCGTCGCGTGCGCGTTTGAGCTGCTGCTCGCGGGCTTCGATGCGCGAAAGCATGGTGTTGAACGCCTCGGCCAGGCTGCCGATTTCGTCATGGTTGCCGCGTGCAGCGCGCAGGGCGTAGTTCTCTTCGCGGGTGACCTGCCGCGACAGTTCTTCGAGCTGATGAATCGGCCGGGTAATCAGGCGCTTGATCTGCCGGGCAATCACCAGCCACAGCAGTACGCTGAAGATCAGGATGCCGAGGCTGGCGGTCAGAGTGCCGGTGTAGAACGCCATCGGCAGTTCGCTGCTGGCCACCAGCAACAGATGCCCCGGCGCGGTGCCGGGGCGGGGCAGGGTGATCAGTTGGTTGCTGCGAAACTCGGTGAGTTGCCAGGCTTCGACGTGGCGGTAGCGCTCGGGGAGACTGAGTTTCTCGCCGCGCTGCACTTGCGCCAGGCGTTCACCCTTGCCGTCATACAGGGCGGCGGCGCGCAGTGGTGAATAACTGTCGAGTTCCTTGAGCAGGCGCTCGGCGCTGCGCGGCGACTCCAGCGCATCGCTGACCAGACTCGGATTGGCGATCAGCCGGCCGATGGTCTGCAGGGCCTGAGGCGCCATGCTTTCCTGAGAAATGTAGTAGGCGGCGCTGATAAAGGTCAGGTTGGCGACCAGCAGAACCGTGGTCAACAACACCAGCAGGGCGGCCAGCAGTTTCTGGCCGACCGGCAGGTTTTCAAGGCGCTGGCGCAATGGCATCAGGTTTATCGCAGCAGGGGAACAAGTCGTCAGCCTAGCGGCTGCTCAGTCGCTGGGCAATCCACGCTTGCGCAGATGCGCCACCAAACGTTGCTGCAACTGCTGCAGATGCGGCAGATGCAACTGATGGCGCTCGGCAACTTTGCAGGCGTGGCCCAACAGATAGCTGATCTCGGTGCGGCGCTGGTTGGCGACGTCCTGATACATCGAAGAGTAATTGGCGGCGGTGGCGTGGATCACTCGTTCGACTTCCGCTTGCAGATTGTCCGCCGCAGCAGGTTGGCCGCAGCGTTCGAGCAGTTCGGTCAATTCAGCACAGAGTGTGGCAACTTCGCAGTGATGCTCGCTCAGCCCGCCGTTACGGCAGTTGTGCAACACGGTCAGCGGGTTGATCGCGCAGTTCAGCGCCAGTTTGCGCCACAGGCGAGTAAGGATATCGGCGCTCCATTCATGGGGAATGTTCGCCGCTTGCAGATCGTCCAGCCAGACCGGCGCCAGCGGATTCGCGCCATCGCCCAGCCAGTTGAAACCGTGACCGGCAAACACCACGCGCCAATCGCCATCGCGGAACGCGCCCTCGGTGCTGGACGCGCTGATGCAGCGCGCTTGCGGCATGCGCGCGGCGACGGCGTCCTGACTGCCTAGGCCGTTCTGCAGCAGGATCAGTTCGGCGTCCGGCGCGAGGCGGGAAGCGAGGCGGGCGACGGCCTCTTCGGCGTCATAGGCCTTGCACGCAACCAGCAATCGGCGAATCGGCTCGGGGCTGTCCGGGGTTTCGCCAGGAACTGCATAGGTATGAGCTTGTCCGTTTTCTACCAGGGTCAAGCCGCCCACTGCCTCGTAGCTGTGCAAGCGCGCCGCATCGCGCAGGATCAGGCGCACTGGCAAGCCGGCGCGAGCCAGACGTGTCGCCCAGAGTGTGCCGAGGCTGCCGGCGCCAAGTACGTGCCAGGTGGTCGACATCAGTTTTTTGCTCGATTGCTTGCAGGCATGTGCGGCTTGCCGTATCGGTAGGAAAAGACCCGTTATAATGAGCCCGATTTTAACCGCAAGCCAAGCGCGCTCCATGCACATCGAGCGCGCCTTTTTATTGGAGAGATTACATGCCGTCGTTCGACGTGGTATCCGAACTGGACAAACACGAACTCACCAACGCGGTCGAGAATGCCGTGAAGGAACTCGATCGTCGTTATGACCTGAAAGGCAAAGGCAGCTTCGAGTTCAAGGAAAAAGACCTGACCGTCAGCCTCACCGCCGAAGCCGCTTTCCAGCTCGAAGCGATGATCGAAATCCTCAAGCTGGCGCTGACCAAGCGCAAGATCGACGTGCAATGCCTCGAGGTCAAGGACGCCTACGCTTCGGGCAAGCTGATGAAGCAGGACGCCATCCTCAAGGAAGGCATCGACAAAGAGCTGGCGAAGAAGATCGTCGGCCACATCAAGGAAGCCAAGCTCAAGGTCCAGGCCGCCATTCAGGGCGAGCAGGTGCGTGTCACCGGCAAGAAGCGCGACGACCTGCAGGAAGCGATCGCGGCCCTGCGTGCCAAGGAATTCGGCATGCCGCTGCAGTTCAACAACTTCCGCGACTGATGTCGGTCGGATGACTTGTGGGAGCGAGCTTGCTCGCGAAAGCGGCGGATCAATCAACTCATTAGCTGAATGACTCACCGCTTTCGCGAGCAAGCTCGCTCCCACATTTTTTGTGTACACCCCGGGAAGCCGGAAATCAGGAGATAGAACATGGATTTGAATGCGGAAGTGGACCACCTGGTCAAGGCGTCCCAGGCGTGGATCCCGATGATCATGGAATACGGCAGCCGCGTGCTGCTGGCAGTGATTACCTTGGCCATCGGCTGGTGGCTGATCAACAAGGTCACGCAAAAACTCGGCGGTCTGCTCGCCCTGCGCAATGCCGACCTCGCGCTGCAAGGCTTTATCAGCAGCCTGGCCAATATCATTCTCAAGGTGCTGCTGATTGTCAGCGTCGCGTCGATGATCGGCGTCGAAACCACCTCGTTCGTCGCGGCCATCGGTGCTGCCGGTCTGGCGATTGGCTTGGCCTTGCAGGGCAGCCTGGCGAACTTCGCTGGCGGCGTGCTGATTCTGCTGTTCCGTCCGTTCCGTATCGGTGACTGGATCGAAGCCCAAGGCGTGGCGGGCACCGTCGACAGCATCCAGATTTTCCACACCGTGCTGCGTACCGGCGACAACAAGACCATCATCCTGCCCAACGGCAACCTGTCGAACGGCATCATCACCAACACCAATCGTCAGCCAACGCGCAAAGTCGTGTTTGATGTCGGCGTGGATTACGAAGCGGATCTGCAGAAGGCCCGTCAGGTATTGCTGGATCTGGCCAAGGATCCCCGCGTCATGCAGGACCCGGAGCCACAGGCAGTGATTTCGACATTGGGCGACAGTTCGATCACTGTTTCCCTGCGCGTATGGGTTAAAACTGCGGACTATTGGGATGTGATGTTCATGTTCAATGAACAGGCGCGAGATCGTTTGAAGGCTGCCGGGATTGATATTCCGTTTCCGCAGCGGGTTATACGCGTAGTGCAGGAATCTGCCACGCAGTAATCGTCTTTGAAGTTGGCTTGGCAGTCAGCAACTAATATAAAACCCGAGCAGTGTGCGCACTCTCGGGTTTTTTATCGGCGGGATAAAACTATGCTGGCTAATAAGTAGCTGGCTAATGTTTGTCTGTTTGATCAGTTATTCATCCATAAAAAAAACCGCCCTCCTGATTCAGGAGGGCGGTTTTGTTAGAGCAGAGCTCTACAGTACGTCAGCTTCGCAACCTTATTAGAGGATGCTCAGTGGATATTCAACGATCAAACGCAGGTCGTTGTTATCACCACCGTTGTAAGAAGTGTTGGAGCGATACCAGGCGCTACGCAGGCGGAAAGACAAGTCTTTCGCTGGACCGTTTTGCATAACGTATTTGGATTCGAAGTCCAGTTCGTGCTCTTTGCCCTCTTCAGCGCCGGTGCTGATGTTGTCACCTTTGATGTAACGGGTCATGAAGCTCAGACCAGGTACGCCGAAGGTAGCCATGTTCAGGTCATAACGGCCCTGCCACGAACGCTCGTCTGCACCGTTGAAGTCAGAGTACTGCACGGAGTTGGCGAGGAAGATAGTGCCGCCGCCGTCCACGCCGTACACGTAACCGGTGTCACCGCTGGAGCGCTGGTGGGCGAGGGTGAATTTGTGCGCGCCGATGCTGTAAGCAGCGCTAAGGGACCAGATGCGGTTGTCGATGTCGCCGGACAGGTCTTGACCCTGGCTCTTGCTCTTGTACCCGTTGAAATCGAAGTTCAGAGACTGTTCGTCGTTGATCGGC
Organism: Pseudomonas sp. CCNWLW23; assembly: GCF_037095675.1. Classification (NCBI taxonomy): domain Bacteria; kingdom Pseudomonadati; phylum Pseudomonadota; class Gammaproteobacteria; order Pseudomonadales; family Pseudomonadaceae; genus Pseudomonas; species Pseudomonas sp. CCNWLW23. The sequence goes on from NZ_JBAWKM010000004.1 coordinate 169,507, forward strand.
AGGGTGTAGTTCAGATTGACGTATTGCTTCTTGAAGTGGTCTTCCACGTCGGATGCTGCAACACCGGCGACAAAACTGTCGGTGAACTGATAGGTAGCACCGGCGATGTCAGCGGATTTCAGGCCACCTTCAACGATGGAGTCACGACCCATCTGGCTTTGCGCGCTCAGCGCGGTAAAGCGACCTGCACTCAGTTCCAGGCCCGGGATCTCTTTGGATACGAGCATGGTGCCGGTAGCGGTCTCAGGCAGCAAGCGGCTGTCGTCGGTGGAAAAAACCGGGCTGGCGACAAACTGGTTACCGTATTTCAGGACAGTGTCGGAAAGACGGAACTTGACTGCTCCACCGCTTTTCGACTGAGTATCTTCAGCTCTGCCGTCGCTATCGGCAGCGAACAGACCGTTGCCAGTGCGGCCGCGTCCAGTGTCCAGCTTGATGGAGCCAAGACCGAAAGCGTCTACACCTACACCGATGGTGCCTTGGGTGAAGCCGGACTCGTAAATGGCATGCATGCCAATACCGGTTTCTTCACGATAGCCCTGGCGCTCACCCGACGGGCTGCTTTTCAGGTTTTCGTTCTTGAAATCACGGTTCATATACAGCATGCGAGTCTTGACGCTGAAGCTGCTGTCTTCAACAAAACCTTTCGATTCATCCTGAGAAGACGCCATTGCGAACTGCGAGGTGCCTGCTGCAACAGCCAGGGCGATCATGCTCCACTTCATCACGCGCATCGTGATTTGCTCCTTTGGTTTTTAGAAGAGTACTGCCGTCCCACCTGTTTTATTATCTGGGCGGCTCTTTCTTTTTGTGTCGGCGCAAACTTATATCACGCCGACATTGTTGGCGATACTTGCGAAATCAACCTTTCAGCTTCTTTACGGCGTTGTCGCAGAAGGAGCGCTGGATGTCGCAAATCCACAGTACCGATGCAACCGGGCTGACAACTTTATCGCTGTTTCCGGGCCTTTTTGCATCGCTAAAAAAGAGTCCCTGGCAAAACACTTGAATCTCCATCGGGCAACCCTGCCACTGTTTTTATTGGCTTCAGGCGACCACTTCCAGTGGTGCGCTTATAGTCCATACCGTTACGAATGCAACAAGCGTGCACAAACCGCAAAAACGCTGCGGTTATTTTTCTGTGTGCAGCTCTCAGATGTGAAAACCTTGTGAAAACGGGGTCTCGGGGCTGTTTTGTTACGGGCTTGACGACGATCCCCCAATGGTGTTGCAACGCACCAAAGCCGCGCAGGACAACCAAAAACGTTACCGGTTCACCCCGCATTGAGTATTTGGCGGATGCCCGACCCACTGAGCGTAGACGTGTTGTGCAGTTTTGGTGCAAAAAAATCACAATCGGGCCCGAGTAAAACTGGCGCCACCCGATTCGAGGGTCGACAGATCAGGGGTTTTCATGCGGATCTTCACGTCAAGGCTCATGTCCGGGGCTGTATTGGTGCGTCGGCGAGATAAATGTCTTATGTCGGCGCGCTTACTGAATTACTGTCGGAGGGAAGCGTGAAGCCCGCTGCATTCGCAGGTATGCTGCCGTTCTGTCGCTTGGCGCGCTGCTTTCACGGCGCCGCCGCTAAGCTGAGTCATAGGATCAGCGGGAGTGCTCACAGTGTTTGCTTTGGATTCACGACTTCAACAGGACGCCCTGGTCATCGGCGACTTCCCGTTGTGCCGGCTGTTGCTGTCCAACGACAGCAATTACCCTTGGTTCATCCTGGTACCTCGTCGCGAGGATATAAGCGAGTTGTTTCAGTTGGATGTCGCCGATCAGCAACAGCTATGGCGGGAAACCACCACCCTTGCCGAGTTACTCAAGGATTCGTTCGACGCCGACAAGCTGAACGTGGCAACCCTGGGTAACGTTGTCAGTCAGTTACACATGCATGTCATTGTGCGTAAGCGTGACGATGCCGCCTGGCCGGCTCCGGTCTGGGGCAGGCACCCGGCCGAGCCGTACAGCGCGGAACAGGTAGCAGCCATTCGCGAGCGCTTGCGTCTGGTGCTGACTGAAGAATTCACCTTTGTGGAGGGCTGAGTCATGAGCCTTGAAGAGCGCGTAACCGATCTGGAAAGCCGTCTGGCCTTTCAGGATGACACCATTCAGGCTTTGAACGATGTGCTGGTGGCCCAGCAGAGAGTCATCGAGCGCCTGCAATTGCAGATGGAGGCGCTGATCAAGCGTCACGAAGAAATGGTCGGGCAGTTCGGTGCTTTTGAAGAAGATGCGCCACCGCCGCATTATTAATCCATTCGGCAGGCATAAAAAAACCGCGAATAGCCAGGCTGTTCGCGGTTTTTTTGCTTTGGATCAGCGACGCGGCAGAGCGGCGATCACGTCCTCGGCTTGCAGGCCTTTGTCGCGGTTCATCACCGAGAACTCGACGCGCTGGCCTTCGACCAGAACACGGTGGCCTTCGCCACGAATGGCGCGAAAGTGCACGAAAATATCATCACCGGAATCCCGGGAGATAAACCCGAAACCCTTGGAAGTGTTGAACCACTTCACGGTGCCGGTATCGCGATTGCTCATGTCATAGGTGGTCGGCGCAGCGGCCGGTGACGATTTGTAGAAGCTGACAGCCAAATGCAGCAGCACGGCAACCAGGGCGATCACCAGGCTGAACAACACCGCCGGCTGGCCAGCGATGACCGGCATCGGCGCGATCAGGGTCAAGGTTTGCAGGACGACAGTCAGTACCAGAAGGGCGCTGACCAGATTTTGCAGATGCTGGCGCGGGCCTTTGTTCCAGTAGGGAATCACTGGAGCGATGACCAGGTTCAGCAGGCCGAAAAAGGCCAGGTAAAGTGCATCGGGCTGTTGCAGGTAAGGAACGGCTTCGGCTTTCAGGCTGGGTATGAACGACAGCAGCAAGGCTGCTGCGCCCATTAGCAGGTGGACGATTTTCAACATTTTGATTGGCTCACGTTATGACGGCTCACAAGGAAGAGCTGAAGGCGCACGGTTCGCTTCAGGACAAAATAAGAGGCGGTGGACACGTACACGGCATCAGCCTATGCGCAACGCCCCGGAAAATAGGGCATGGCGACACACTGCCTATTTAACAGCAAAGCCTGCGGCTACTCAAATCAGCCCGGCCAGCGGCAGAGAAACGGTCGATTTGTCGCAGTCAGATCACGGATTGATAGCTGCGAGCGGGCGCGTGCCTTGCTAAAGTGGGGCTGAACCTGCTGGATGAATTCAATCACTGTTAGGGGGTAAGCATGGCAATTGATATCGGTATCAGTGAAGAAGACCGCAAATCCATCGTCGAAGGGCTGTCGCGACTGTTGTCGGACACCTACGTGCTGTATCTGAAAACCCATAACTTTCACTGGAACGTCACCGGCCCGATGTTCCGCACGCTGCACCTGATGTTCGAAGAGCAATACAACGAGCTGGCGCTGGCCGTCGATTCGATCGCCGAGCGTATCCGTGCGTTGGGCTTCCCGGCGCCGGGTGCTTACGCGACCTACGCGCGTCTTTCTTCTATTAAAGAAGAGGTCGGCGTGCCAAGCGCCGAAGACATGATCAAGCAATTGGTCGAAGGCCAGGAAGCGGTGACCCGTACCGCGCGCGGCATTTTCCCGCTGCTGGACAAGGTCAGCGACGAGCCGACCGCTGACCTGCTGACCCAGCGCATGCAAGTGCACGAGAAAACTGCGTGGATGCTGCGCGCGCTGCTCGAGGAATGACCCGGCCGCTGCGGACGACGTGAGGTCGTCCGCATGCTCTCCAGACTCTTACCGTTGTCGTTGGCTTATCCTACGAGGCTGGTCAACAAGTCGTATGGCGCTAACTTTGTCACTGGGTTTTTATGAAGGCGCAGGATGTTGCCTTATAAATCAGCAGTCATGGCAAAGGAGTGTCAACGCTATGGTCGAAGGAGACAGGCGAAGCGACAGGATGTCGGCTTCGCGGCACGTAATTAAAGTCGACCCGTTTGTCAGCGAGTTCGACATGAATCTGATCCGGCCGCTGTCGCGATCGATTCGCCTCAACGGTTTTGCGACCTGCCTGCGCCTGGAGCAGGTCTACTGGAATATTCTCGGCGGCATGGCCGAGGACAATCATTGTTCGGTCAGCACACTGTTATCCCACGTCGATCGCGAGGTGCATCTGCGTTACGGCGGGGTGAAGAATTTCAGTGCGCTGGTACGGGTGGTTTGTGTCATGAACGGGATCAAAGATCTCGCACCCGCCGTTTCGCGCTGAAACGGCGGTTGCAACGAGGTTGCGGGCTGTGCAGCGTTACGGCTGCACAGCCCGCATTTAATCGATATAATCCCGCGCTTTCGCCGCAAAGCCCTGCGCGCGGCAGCAATCTGATCGCCGAGACACCTCCATGCCAATGTACGATTACCTATGTGCTTCCTGTGGTCATCAGTTGGAAGCCATTCAGAAGATCAGCGACGCACCGTTGGTCGATTGCCCTGCCTGCCAGGCGCCCGAACTGAAGAAGCAGCTGTCCATGCCGGGTTTTCGCCTCAGCGGCAACGGTTGGTACGAGACCGACTTCAAGACCGGAGCCAAGAAGAATCTGGCCGGTGGCGACAAAGCTGACTAGGGTTCCAACCCTGAACGAACGACACGCGTGAGTTTCCGCCCTGCTTGATCGCGGCCGGATCTCCACCGAATTTCGAATTACGAGAAGCGAACCACACCATGATGCGCAGCCACTATTGCGGCCAACTGAACGAAAGCCTGGAAGGCCAGGAAATTACCCTTTGCGGATGGGTTCACCGTCGCCGCGACCACGGCGGGGTGATTTTCCTCGACATCCGTGATCGTGATGGTCTGGCCCAGGTGGTGTTCGATCCGGATCGCGCCGAGAGCTTCGCCGCCGCCGACCGCGTGCGCAGCGAATACGTCGTGAAGATCACCGGCAAGGTGCGTCTGCGTCCGGCCGGCGCGACCAACGCCAACATGGCTTCGGGCATGATCGAAGTGCTCGGTTATGAACTGGAAGTGCTGAACGAGTCGGAAACCCCGCCGTTCCCGCTCAACGAGTTCTCCGACGTTGGCGAGGAAACCCGCCTGCGCTATCGCTTCCTCGACCTGCGTCGTCCGGAAATGGCCGAGAAGCTGCGTCTGCGCTCGCGCATGACCACCAGCATCCGCCGCTTCCTCGACGAGAACGGCTTCCTCGACGTCGAAACGCCGATCCTGACCCGGGCCACTCCGGAAGGCGCGCGTGACTATCTGGTGCCGAGCCGTACCCACGCCGGTTCGTTCTTCGCCCTGCCGCAATCGCCGCAGCTGTTCAAGCAACTGCTGATGGTGGCCGGCTTCGACCGTTACTACCAGATCGCCAAGTGCTTCCGTGACGAAGACCTGCGTGCCGACCGTCAGCCGGAATTCACCCAGATCGACATCGAGACCAGCTTCCTCGATGAAAAAGAGATCATGGGCCTGACCGAGCAGATGATCCGCAACCTGTTCAAGGAAGTGCTGGATCTGGAATTCGGCGAATTCCCGCACATGACCTTCGAAGAAGCCATGCGCCGCTACGGTTCGGACAAGCCGGACCTGCGTATTCCGCTGGAACTGGTCGACGTTGCCGACCAGCTCAAGGAAGTCGAATTCAAGGTCTTCAGCGGTCCGGCAAACGATCCGAAGTGCCGCATCGCCGCACTGCGCGTTCCCGGCGGGGCGAGCATGCCGCGCAAGCAGATCGACGACTACACCAAGTTCGTCGGCATCTACGGTGCCAAGGGCCTGGCGTACATCAAGGTCAACGAGCGTGCTGCCGGTGTTGAAGGCCTGCAATCGCCGATCGTGAAGAACATCCCTGAAGACAAGCTCAACGTGATCCTCGATCGCGTTGGCGCAGTCGATGGCGACATCGTGTTCTTCGGTGCCGACAAGGCCAAGATCGTCAGCGAAGCCCTGGGCGCGCTGCGTATCAAGCTCGGTCACGACCTCAAGCTGCTGACCTGCGAGTGGGCGCCAATGTGGGTCGTCGACTTCCCGATGTTCGAAGAGAACGACGACGGCAGCTTCTCGGCGCTGCACCACCCGTTCACCGCACCGAAGTGCACCCCGCAGGAACTCGAAGCCAACCCGGCCGGCGCACTGTCCCGTGCGTACGACATGGTGTTGAACGGCACCGAGCTGGGCGGCGGTTCGATCCGTATCCACCGCAAGGAAATGCAGCAAGCGGTATTCCGCCTGCTGGGCATCAACGAAGCGGAACAGGAAGAGAAGTTCGGCTTCCTGCTCGACGCGCTGAAGTACGGTGCACCGCCGCACGGTGGTCTGGCTTTCGGTCTGGACCGTCTGGTGATGCTGATGACCGGCGCCCAGTCGATCCGTGAAGTGATCGCCTTCCCGAAAACCCAGAGTGCTGCCGACGTGATGACGCAGGCTCCGGGCGTAGTGGATGCCAAGGCATTGCGCGAGCTGCACATTCGCCTGCGCGAAACGCCAAAGGCTGAGTAAGACGGGCCTGAAGGCGCATCTTCGGATGCGCCTTTTTTCTTTCTCAGGTCGAATTTTTCAATTGCCGGCCGCTGCCTTGGCGGGGCGGGCAAGGTTTCAAAGAGCATTCGGAGCAAGTTATGGCAGGTCATTCCAAGTGGGCAAACATCAAGCACCGCAAAGAACGTCAGGATGCCAAGAGGGGCAAGATCTTCACCAAGTGGATCCGAGAACTGACCGTTGCGGCCCGTCAGGGTGGCGGTGATCCGGGTTCCAACCCGCGTCTGCGTCTGGCTCTGGACAAGGCGTTGAGCGCCAACATGAGTCGCGACATCATCGATCGCGCCGTTGCGCGCGGTGCCGGCGCCACTGAAGCGGACAACGTTGAAGAACTGACCTACGAAGGTTACGGCCCGGGCGGCGTGGCGGTGATGGTCGAGTGCATGACCGACAACCGCAACCGTACCGCCGCAGCCGTGCGTCATGCGTTCAGCAAGTGTGGCGGCAACCTCGGCACCGACGGTTCGGTGGCCTATCTGTTCGAGCGCAAGGGCCAGATCAGTTTCGCCCCGGGTGTCGATGAAGACGCACTGACCGAAGCGGCGCTGGAAGCCGATGCCGATGACGTGGTCACCCACGAAGACGGTTCGATCGACGTGTTTACCTCGTTCACCGGTTTCTATGCGGTGCGCAACGCGCTGGAAGCGGCCGGGTTCAAGGGCGACGACGCGGAAATCGTCATGCAGCCAACCACCAGCGCCGAGCTGGATCTGGAAGGTGCGGAGAAGGTGCTCAAGTTGATCGACATGCTTGAGGATCTGGATGACGTGCAGAACGTCTATTCCAACGCGGATATCCCGGAAGACGTTGCCGCTCAGCTTGGCTGATGTAAATAGAAAGGTCGCAGTTTTTTGCTGGCTCTACACTTCTTCTGTAGGAGCTGCCGAAGGCTGCGATCTTTTGATCTTTTAAAAACACAAAGATCGCAGCCTTCGGCAGCTCCTACATGTACCCTCAGCTTTCGCATCATTTTCTGCAGGCGTTATGACTCTAATTCTTGGTATCGACCCCGGTTCACGCATCACCGGTTACGGGATCGTTCGCGATACCGGGCGGGGCGGCTGCATCTATGTGGCCTCGGGCTGCATTCGCACCGGCTCCGGCGAGCTGCATGAACGTCTGCAAATCGTCTATCGCGGCGTGCGCGAAATCATCAAGACCTACGGACCGGTGACCATGGGCATCGAAAAGGTGTTCATGGCGAAAAACGCCGACTCGGCGCTGAAACTCGGTCAGGCGCGCGGCGCTGCGATTGTCGCCGGCGCCGAAGAGTGTCTGGAAATCGCCGAGTACACCGCCACGCAAGTCAAACAGGCCGTGGTCGGCACCGGTGCGGCCAATAAGGAGCAGGTGCAGATGATGGTCATGCACATGCTCAAGTTGACCAGCAAGCCGCAGATCGACGCCTCCGACGCCCTCGCGATCGCCATTTGCCATGCGCACACGCGCTCAAGCCTGCTGCCGCACGGGCTGGGAACCGCACGCAGTCGTGGCGGGCGCCTGCGTCTCTGATAGCATCAGCATCAATTTTCCTGAAAGTGGCTTTGCGGTGCCTAGGTTGCCGGCGCGCAAGCCACCCTCAATCGTCGCCAGCCCACGGCTGGCCAGCGCTCAAGGATTCAAAACGTGATTGGACGCTTGCGCGGCACCCTGGCTGAGAAACAGCCGCCGCACCTGATTCTCGATGTCAATGGCCTCGGCTATGAGGTGGAAGTGCCGATGACCACGCTTTATCGGTTGCCGTCGGTCGGTGAACCACTGACCCTGCACACCCATTTGGTCGTACGCGAAGATGCGCAATTGCTCTATGGTTTTGCCGGCAAGCGTGAGCGAGACTTCTTTCGCGAGCTGATCCGTCTCAACGGGGTCGGACCGAAACTGGCGCTGGCGTTGATGTCGAGCCTGGAAGTCGATGAGCTGGTGCGCTGCGTGCAGTCTCAGGACACTTCGGCGTTGACCAAGGTGCCGGGGGTTGGCAAGAAGACCGCCGAGCGTCTGCTGGTGGAATTGAAAGATCGCTTCAAGGCCTGGGAAACCTCGCCGGCGATGTTCGCGCTGGTGCCGAATCAGCCGGACGGCCCGGCGCCGGTCAACAGCGCCGAGACCGATGCGGTCAGCGCGTTGATCTCGCTGGGCTACAAGCCGCAGGAAGCGAGCAAGGCGATTTCCGCGATCAAAGACAAGAACCTGAGCAGCGAAGACCTGATCCGCCGCGCTCTGAAGGGAATGATTTAAGTGATTGAAGCTGATCGTCTGATCGCCGCCGCGCACAGCCCGCGCGAGCGCGAAGAAGTCCAGGATCGGGCCATCCGCCCGGTCAGTCTGGCCGACTACATTGGCCAGCCGACCGTGCGCGAGCAGATGGAGCTGTTCATCCAGGCTGCCCGTGGCCGCAGTGAATCCCTCGATCACACCCTGATCTTCGGCCCACCGGGGCTGGGCAAGACCACGCTGGCCAACATCATTGCCCAAGAAATGGGTGTGTCGATCAAGAGCACCTCCGGGCCAGTGCTGGAGCGTCCGGGTGATCTGGCCGCATTGCTGACCAATCTTGAGCCGCACGACGTGTTGTTCATCGACGAAATCCATCGTCTGTCGCCGATCGTTGAAGAAGTGCTGTACCCGGCGATGGAAGATTTCCAGCTCGACATCATGATTGGCGAGGGGCCGGCGGCGCGTTCGATCAAACTGGATCTGCCGCCATTCACGCTGGTCGGCGCCACCACCCGCGCCGGCATGCTGACCAATCCGTTGCGAGATCGCTTCGGTATCGTCCAGCGCCTGGAGTTCTACAGCACGGCGGATCTGGCAACCATCGTCAGTCGTTCGGCGGCGATTCTCGGTCTGCCGCTGGATCCGGAAGGTTCGTTCGAGATCGCTCGTCGCGCCCGTGGCACGCCGCGAATTGCCAACCGTCTGCTGCGTCGGGTGCGCGACTTTGCCGAAGTACGCGCCAAGGGCCACATCACCAAAGCGGTGGCGGATCTGGCGCTGAACCTGCTGGACGTCGATGAACATGGTTTCGATCATCAGGACCGGCGTCTGCTGCTGACCATGATCGAGAAGTTCGACGGCGGCCCGGTCGGTATCGACAGTCTGGCGGCGGCGATCAGTGAAGAACGCCACACCATTGAAGACGTGCTCGAACCGTATCTGATCCAGCAGGGCTATATCATGCGCACGCCACGGGGCAGGGTGGTGACGCGGCATGCCTACCTGCACTTTGGTTTGAATGTTCCGTCACGTATGGGCGAGATGCCCGTGGCAGACGAGTTTCTCGACGCCGTCGACGATTGATACACATTTGCTGGTGATTTATTCAGGGTTTGTACTGTCAGACGACGGTACTTTTGCGTTAAAGCTTTGAAACCACGAAAAACAGTTGTCTGGCCGGATTGGCAACCTGAGGAGTAAGCACTAGAGTATGCGCGCGCAAAACGGGCTTGAGCCGTTCGCACATCGTTGTCGCGTTTATTACGAGGACACCGATGCGGGCGGCATCGTGTATTACGTTAATTACCTCAAGTTTATGGAACGGGCTCGAACCGAGCGGCTACGGGAACTGGGCTTTGCCCAATCTGTGCTTGCCGGAGAGGACCTGTTGTTCGTCGTGCATTCCAGCGAAGCGCGCTACCACGCGCCGGCGCGACTGGATGACGAACTGCTGGTAAGCGCTGATGTAATCGAATTGAACCGTGCCAGCCTGCGCTTCAAGCAGCAGGTCAGGCGGGCCACGGATAATGTGCTGCTCTGCGAAGGGCAGTTTTTGGTGGCCTGCGTGCGCACCGACAGTTTGAAACCCCGGGCCCTTCCCGAAGACCTGCGTGCGGCCTTCGCCGACGCGGTCGGCCCGGGTACACACTCAAAGCAGGAGATAAAGCGTGGAAGCTAACGTCGTCGACCATTCCTCCATGTGGAGCCTGGTCAGCAATGCCAGCATCGTGGTGCAGTTGGTAATGTTGACCCTGGTGGCCGCATCGGTGACCTCATGGATCATGATCTTTCAGCGCAGCAACTTGCTGCGTGCCGGTCGACGTGCCCTGGAGAGCTTCGAAGAGCGCTTCTGGTCCGGTATCGATCTGTCCAAACTGTACCGTCAGGCCGGCAGCAACCCTGATCCGGACTCGGGCGTGGAGCAGATCTTCCGTGCCGGTTTCAAGGAATTCTCCCGTCTGCGTCAGCAGCCAGGTGTCGATCCTGAAGCCGTGATGGAAGGTGTCGCCCGTGCCATGCGGGTGGCCATCTCGCGCGAAGAAGAGAAGCTCGAGCAGAGCCTGCCGTTCCTCGCCACCGTCGGTTCGGTCAGCCCGTACATCGGTCTGTTCGGTACCGTGTGGGGGATCATGAACTCCTTCCGCGGTCTGGCCAGCGCTCAGCAAGCGACCCTCGCCACCGTTGCTCCGGGTATCGCCGAAGCCCTGATCGCCACTGCGATCGGCCTGTTCGCTGCGATCCCGGCGGTCATCGCTTACAACCGTTTTGCTGCTCGCAGCGAAACCTTGCTGGGCCGCTACTACACCTTCGCCGATGAATTCCAGGCGATCCTGCACCGCAAAGTGCACACCAGCGAAGAATAAGCAGGTATTTCCCGATGGCTTTAATCGCTCGAGCTCGCAAAAAGCGCAAGCCGGTCGCCGAGATGAACGTGGTGCCCTACATCGACGTGATGTTGGTGCTGCTGGTCATCTTCATGGTGACCGCGCCGATGCTCAATCAGGGCGTGAAAGTTGATCTGCCCAAGGTTTCCAGCGAAGCCTTGCCGCAGGACAACAACACCCAGGTCCTGACCATTTCGATCAAGGCTGACAAGACCTACTACTGGAACCTTGGCAGCGAAGTCGACACCGAGAAGCAACAGGACAGGGCCATGACCCTGCCACAGATGACCGACGCGGTGACCAAGATCATCCGCGCCGGCACCGAGGGCGGCAAACGCACCCAGGTATTCATTCGTGGTGACAAGACTGTCGACTACGGCGCCGTCATGGGTGCCATGGGCGGGTTGCAGAAAGCCGGGGTCGGTAACGTTGGTCTGATTACCGAGGCCCCCTGATGCAGCAACAGCGAGAGCCGTCCGCCTCGGAAAGCTACTTCTGGCCTAGTGTTCTGGCAATCGTCCTGCACGTGCTGGTGTTCGGCATGCTGTTCGTCAGTTTTGCCTTCACGCCCGAACTGCCGCCGGCCAAGCCGATCGTCCAGGCGACTCTGTACCAGCTGAAATCGAAAAGTCAGGCGACCACCCAGACCAATCAGAAGATTGCGGGTGAGGCGAAGAAATCCGCCGCGCGCCAGACCGAAGTCGAACAGATGGAACAGAAAAAGATCGAGCAGGAAGCGGTGAAGGCGGCGGAACAAAAGAAAGAGGAAGCGGCTCAAAAGGCCGAGGAAGCCAAGAAGGCCGACGAGGCGAAGAAAGCGGACGAAGCGAAAAAGGCTGATGAAGCCAAGAAAGCCGACGACGCGAAGAAAGCCGAAGCGAAAAAGGCCGAAGAGAAACAATTGGCTGATATAGCCAAGAAGAAGGCCGAAGACGAAGCGAAGAAGGCTGCTGAGGAAGAGGCGAAGAAAGCCGCTGCCGAAGAAGCCAAGAAGAAGATCGTCGAAGACGCGAAGAAGAAAGCCGCCGAAGACGCCAAGAAGAAAGCTGAAGCTGAAGAGGCGAAGAAGAAAGTCGCCGAAGACGCGAAGAAGAAAGCTGCTGCCGATGCTGCGAAGAAGAAAGCGCAGGAAGCGGCACGTAAATCCGCCGAAGACAAAAAGGCCCAGGCCCTGGCAGATCTGCTTTCCGACACGCCGCAGCGCCAGCAGGCCCTGGCCGATGAGCAGGGTGACGAGGTTGCCGGCAGTTTCGATGACCTGATTCGCGCTCGCGCAGCAGAAGGCTGGGCTCGTCCTCCTTCGGCGCGCAAAGGCATGACGGTCGTGCTGCAAATCGGCATGTTGCCGGACGGTACGGTGACCTCGGTCAGCGTGGCCAAGTCCAGCGGTGACGGTCCGTTCGATGCTTCGGCAGTCGCGGCAGTGAAGAATATTGGACGTTTGACAGAAATGCAGGGAATGAAGCCGAGCGATTTCGCTCCGTATCGTTCATTCAAGATGACATTCACACCTGAGGATCTAGCCTTGTGAGAAACCTTCTTCGAGGAATGCTGGTCGTGATCTGCTGCATGGCAGGGATCGCGGCGGCAGATGAAAAGAACATTCTGGTCACCAGCGGCAGCGACCGGGCTACTCCGATCGCCGTCGTACCGTTCGGCATGCAGGGCGGCGCCGTGCTGCCGGATGACATGGCTGAAATCATTGGCAACGATTTGCGCAACTCGGGCTATTACTCGCCGATTCCGAAAGCCAACATGATCAGCCAGCCAAGCCAGCCGAGCGAAATCATCTTCCGTGACTGGAAGGCGGTGGGTGCTCAGTACATGATGGTCGGCAGCATCGCTCCAGCGGGCGGTCGCCTGCAGGTGCAGTGGGCACTGTTCAACGTCGCCACCGAGCAGAAAGTGGCGGACGGCAGTGTTTCCGGTACGACCGACCAGATCCGTGACATGGCGCACTTCATCTCCGATCAGTCGTTCCAGAAGCTGACCGGCATTGAAGGTGCCTTCTCGACGCGTCTGCTTTACGTAACGGCCGAGCGTTTCTCCGAGAAGAATACGCGCTACACCCTGCAACGCTCCGACTACGACGGCGCGCGCGCAGTGACTCTACTGCAATCGCGCGAGCCGATCCTGTCGCCGCGTTTTGCACCGGATGGCAAGCGTATCGCCTACGTGTCGTTCGAGCAGAAGCGTCCGCGTATCTTCATGCAGAACATCGACACCGGTCGCCGTGAGCAGATCACCAACTTCGAAGGCCTCAACGGCGCGCCAGCCTGGTCGCCGGACGGCAATCGCCTGGCGTTCGTGCTGTCGAAAGACGGTAACCCGGACATCTACGTAATGAACCTCGGTTCGCGTCAGATCAGCCGCGTAACCAATGGCCAGGGCATCAATACCGAACCGTTCTGGGGCAAGGATGGCTCGACCATCTATTTCACCTCGGACCGTGGCGGCAAGCCGCAAATCTATAAAACCAGCGTCGGTGGCGGTGGTGCCGAGCGTGTGACGTTCGTGGGCAACTACAACGCCAACCCGAAACTTTCGGCTGATGAAAAGACTTTGGTGATGATCCATCGTCAGGATGGCTTCACCAATTTCAAGGTGGCAGCTCAGGATCTGCAGCGGGGTAGTGTAAAGATCCTCACTGATAGCACTCTGGACGAGTCACCTACTGTTGCGCCCAACGGCACCATGGTAATCTACGCCACCCGCCAACAGGGCCGGGGAGTCTTGATGCTCGTGTCCATTAATGGACGCGTGAGGCTCCCGCTTCCTACCGCTCAAGGCGAAGTCAGAGAACCGTCCTGGTCCCCTTACCTGAAGTGAGCGGGCGCTACACGTTTTACTTAACACACTGGGGTTCATTAGGAGTTTCACGATGGAAATGCTGAAGTTTGGTAAATTTGCTGCGCTGGCTCTGGCCATGGCTGTAGCTGTAGGTTGCTCGTCCAAAGGCGGCGACAACGCCGGTGAAGGCGCTGTTGATCCAAACGCTGGTTACGGCGCAAACACTGGTGCCGTTGACGGTTCCCTGAGCGAAGAAGCTGCTCTGCGCGCAATCACCACCTTCTACTTCGAATACGACAGCTCGGACCTGAAGCCAGAAGCCATGCGCGCTCTGGACGTTCACGCCAAAGACCTGAAAGCAAACGGCGCTCGCGTTGTTCTGGAAGGCAACACCGACGAACGTGGTACTCGTGAGTACAACATGGCACTGGGCGAGCGTCGTGCGAAAGCCGTTCAGCGCTACCTGGTACTGCAAGGTGTTTCCCCAGCTCAGCTGGAACTGGTTTCCTACGGCGAAGAGCGTCCAGTTGCTACCGGCAACGACGAGCAGTCCTGGGCCCAGAACCGTCGCGTCGAACTGCGTAAGTAATTCGATATGCGAACGTGCCGTCGTGCTGTAACTGTTCTGGCTCTCAGCCTCGCGCCGCTTGCGGCGTGGGCTGCGGTTCCTGTGGTCGATGACAACTCCGGTTATAACAATAGCGGGAGCAGTTATCCGCCTGCGGGTTACGGTACGAACGGCGCCTATGCCGGGGGAGCGGCTTCGGCCCCTGCCTCGGCACAAGGCATGCTGTTCAACCAATTGCAACAGATGCAGGATCAGATCTCGCGCCAACAGGGCGTGATCGAAGAACTGCAGAATCAGGTTTCGCGCATGAAGCAGGAATCCCTGGAGCGATACCAGGATCTTGATCGGCGCATAGGATCCGGCGTTGCACCAGCCGCGACTCCCGAGAATTCTTCTGCCGGTGGCGATGCAAGTGCTGCCGCCGGTGCTGCCGCAGGCGCGGGTGCTGCTGCGGCAGCCCAGGCACCTGCCGCGGGTAGCGAACCGGCTGATCCGGCCAAGGAAAAGCTGTATTACGATGCCGCTTTCGACCTGATCAAAGCCAAGGATTTCGACAAGGCCAGCCAGGCCTTCGCCGCTTTCCTGCGCAAATACCCCAACAGCCAATACGCGGGCAACGCCCAGTACTGGTTGGGCGAAGTGAACCTGGCCAAGGGTGATCTGCAAGGTGCAGGTCAGGCCTTTGCCAAGGTTTCGCAGCTGTATCCCAAGCACAACAAAGTGCCGGACTCGCTGTACAAGCTGGCTGACGTAGAGCGCCGCCTCGGTCACACCGACAAGGTCAAAGGCATTCTGCAGCAGGTGGTGTCCCAATATCCGGGCACTTCCGCCGCGCAGCTGGCCCAGCGTGATTTACAGCGCATGTAAGCCTGTTCATCCGTGTTTTGAAGAAACCCGCGCTTGTCGCGGGTTTTTTCGTTAGAATTCACGCCCTTTTTCTGAAACACGCTTCTTGTGGTCTACGCGTTGGCGGGATTGCCTGAAGTGCCTGACGGAGGCGGACAGCCTGTTTAGCTGTTACGCCCGTGGCGACTATGCAAGACACATTGAGAATTACCGAAGTTTTCTACTCCTTGCAGGGTGAAACTCGGACTGCCGGGCTGCCCACGGTTTTCGTGCGCCTGACCGGTTGCCCGTTGCGTTGCCAGTACTGCGATAGCGCTTACGCGTTCAGCGGCGGCACCGTCCGCACCCTCGACGACATCCTTGAGCAAGTGGCCGGATATCGTCCGCGCTACGTTTGTGTCACCGGCGGTGAGCCGTTGGCTCAGCCGAACGCCATTCCTTTGCTTGAGCGGTTGTGTGATGCCGGTTACGAGGTGTCGCTGGAAACCAGCGGCGCCCTAGACGTATCCGCTGTCGATCCGCGTGTCAGTCGCGTCGTCGATCTGAAAACGCCGGGCTCGAAAGAAGCCCACCGAAACCGTTACGAGAACATCGAACTGCTGACCCGCGACGATCAGGTGAAGTTTGTCATCTGCTCGCGGGAAGACTACGACTGGGCGGTCTCCAAGCTGATCCAGTACGGTCTCGACGAGCGCGCCGGCGAAGTACTGTTTTCGCCGAGTCACCACGACCTGAATGCTCGGGAACTGGCGGACTGGGTAGTGGCGGACAACCTGCCGGTACGCCTGCAATTGCAGCTGCATAAATATCTTTGGAACGACGAGCCGGGGCGCTGAGATGACTGAACAACTGAACACCACTGAAAAACGTGCAGTCATTTTGCTGTCCGGTGGCCTCGACTCGGCCACCGTCGTGGCGATGGCACGCGCCGAAGGCTACGCCTGCTACACCATGAGCTTCGATTACGGTCAGCGCTCGCATGCCGAATTGCACGCTGCCGCCCGTGTGGCTCGCGATCTGGGTGTGGTCGAGCACAAGGTCATCGGGCTGAACCTCAATGGCATGGGCGGCTCGGCGCTGACCGACACCAGCATCGACATTCCGGAAGAGCTGGGCGAAGGCATTCCGGTGACTTATGTACCGGCGCGTAACACGGTTTTCCTGTCGTTGGCATTGGGTTGGGCCGAAGTGCTCGGCGCCCGCGACATCTTCATCGGCGTCAACGCAGTGGATTATTCCGGCTACCCGGACTGCCGTCCCGAGTTCATCGAGTCGTTCGAGCGCATGGCCAATCTGGCGACCAAGGCCGGCGTGGAAGGCAACGGCTTCCGCATTCAGGCGCCACTGCAAAACCTGAGCAAGGCGCAGATCGTTCAGGCCGGCGTTAAGCTCGGCGTTGATTACGGTCTGACGGTTTCCTGCTATCAGGCAGACGATGACGGCCGCGCCTGCGGCAAATGCGACAGCTGCCGCCTGCGTGCAGAAGGCTTCGCGGCGGCCGGTGTGGACGATCCAACCCCTTATTTTTGATTTTTTCAAAAAAGGTGTTGAATAGTCCTTAAAAATCAGTATTATACGCGCCACCACACAGCGGGTCGTTAGCTCAGTTGGTAGAGCAGTTGGCTTTTAACCAATTGGTCGTAGGTTCGAATCCCACACGACCCACCATATTTGGCGGTTTAGAAAATCCGGAAGGCCCACGAAAGTGAGGATTTCCGGGTTTTTTTTTGCCTGCAATTCGGGCGTTCGATGTTTCAGCGCGGCCACACCTGACGCAGGTCAGAATCATCTTTTGTATCAACGGGATATTCTGTAGCCTTGCGCAGCTTCAACGCTGTCCCGTGCCTGATGATACTCACTCTCCCGGCGGTACCCTCTAGTGGTCCGGAGCCGGGTGTATACTCGACTTTCGCGCGAATGCGCCTGCAGGTCTTGCGAACATGACGCAGATTTCCGAACGCCTTCTGGTTCAAGCCCACCTCGACGCCAAACAGCCGAAACCGCTGACGGCAGAAGAGGAGGCTTATTACCGTTCCGCCATCGCCGCCGAGCTCAAGGCTCAGGACGCGGTGCTGGTTGCCCACTTTTATTGCGATCCGGTGATTCAGGCCCTGGCCGAAGAAACCGGCGGCTGTGTTTCCGACTCCCTGGAAATGGCCCGCTTCGGCAACGCCCATCCGGCCAAGACCGTGGTGGTCGCCGGCGTCAAGTTCATGGGCGAGACGGCAAAAATTCTTAATCCGGAAAAACGCGTGCTGATGCCGACTCTGGAGGCGACCTGCTCGCTGGACCTGGGCTGCCCGGTCGACGAGTTCTCGGCGTTCTGCGATCAGCACCCGGAACGTACCGTGGTGGTGTATGCCAACACTTCAGCCGCCGTGAAGGCTCGGGCTGACTGGGTGGTGACTTCGAGCTGCGCACTGGAGATCGTCGAAAGCCTGATGGACAACGGCGAGACGATCATCTGGGGCCCGGACAAGCACTTGGGCACTTACATTCAGCGCAAGACCGGTGCCGACATGCTGCTTTGGGACGGTGCCTGCATCGTCCACGAAGAGTTCAAGTCCAAGCAGCTCGAAGACATGAAAGCGTTGTACCCGGACGCAGCGATTCTGGTGCATCCGGAGTCGCCGACTTCGGTGATCGAACTGGCGGATGCCGTCGGTTCTACCAGTCAGTTGATCGCCGCCGCGCAAAGCCTGCCGAACAAGACCCTGATCGTCGCCACCGACCGTGGCATCTTCTACAAGATGCAGCAGCTGTGCCCGGACAAGGTCTTCATCGAAGCGCCTACCGCCGGTAATGGCGCGGCGTGCCGCAGTTGCGCACATTGCCCATGGATGGCCATGAACACCCTTGAGCGCACGCTCAAGAGCTTGAAGGAAGGCACCAACGAGATCTTTGTCGATCCGGCGCTGATTCCCCAGGCGATCCGCCCGTTGAAGCGCATGCTCGACTTCACCCAGGCAGCGCGGATGAAGCTGGCCGGTAACGCCTGAGTGAACCCCTTGTAGGAGTGAGCCCTGTGGTGAGGGGATTTATCCCCGTTGGGTGGCGAAGCCGCCCTAAATCAAACACCGCGGCATATCAGGGATACCGCGTGGGCTCCTTTACGGCTGCTACGCAGCCGGACGGGGATAAATCCCCTCCCCACAGGGGGGACTCCTGAGTATGGAAATTATTTGCTCTTCTTCGGGATTCGCACCACACGGGTATCCGAATAGATGTCATGCCAGGTGCGCTTCTGCTTGTCGAACAGCGACCAGAAGAAACCCAGCCCGACACACAACCACGACGCGATCGACACCATAAAGCGCAGCAGCGCCTGCCACAGGCTGATCGCTGTGCCGTTGGCGTTCTGCACGCGGATGCCCCACACCTGCATGCCCAGTGTCTGCCCGCCATGGGTCCAGAACTTGGCGAAGAAGCCGAACAATACCAACAGCAGCACCGTGGAATACAGCGGGTCACCATCGAGCTGGCCGGCGTCGGTCATCACCCGCAGCCGTTCTTCGCCAATGATCGCGGCCTGGATCAACTTGTAGATGAAGCCGGTGACGATCAGCAGGGCGGTGCACAGCAGGAAGTCGTAGAACATCGCCGCCAGACGACGACCGAGAGCAACGGGAGGAAAGTCCCCTTGCGGCGTGAGCAGGTGTTTCGACATGGCAGCCTCAAGGCGTGAATGGAAGCGCCATTTTACGGATTAGCGCGCACAAAAAAGCCCCTGATATCAATATCAGGGGCTTTTTCGTATCAGAAGATCAGGCTTCTGCTTGTACTTCGTCAGCCTGCATGCCTTTCTGGCCTTGCACAGCGACGAAAGTCACTTTCTGGCCTTCTTTCAGGCTCTTGAAGCCGTTGCCCTGAATGGCGCGGAAATGTACGAACAGATCCGGACCGCTTTCTGGAGTGATAAAACCAAAACCTTTCTCGTCGTTAAACCACTTGACGGTACCGCTCTGACGTGTGGACATTTCTTATTTCCTTTGACGCATAAATTGATGACAGCCCCTTTCACATGAAAGAGTACTGGAGCTGGTTGCAAGGAGTAAGAAGACGTCGAGCGGGATGTAGCTAACTTGTAGGCTACTGCCCAGGTCACGATTCCAAGCTGACCCATGCAAACACAGTGGACAAACTCTACGCCAACTACGGGAGAAAAAACAAGCCCTGCAAAGGCCCCGGTTTTATTGCTCTTCATGGCAGTTCGTCAGCAAACTAGTTCCGTCTTGGACGATTGTCTGGTTCTATTTTCAGCAAACGTTATAAGCAACGTTCATATTCGAAACCGATGTTAAAAAACGCACTGTTTTATGGCGATTGCGTTACACATTAGTGCACGTATAACGCAATCGCGTTACTTATAGAAACAGTCGATCAACCGCGATAGTAGCGTTGTGGAACAAATGGCATTTTGCTTACAAGCATTTGCACCTTTTTCCCACGGACGATGGCCCACACGGGGGTATCGAGTGCGACGTAAGCGCTGTCGAGGTAACCCATCGCCAATGGCCCGCCCAAGGTCGGACCAAAGCCACCGCTGCAGACGCTGCCGATGATCTCGCCGGCCTCGTTGACGATCTCTGCGCCTTCACGCACCGGGGTACGCTCCTGTGGCAGCAGGCCGACACGTTTGCGTGCGACGCCGTTCTGTTGCTGCGCGAAGATCTGCTCGGCGCCCGGGAAACCGCCGGCCCGCGCTCCATCGGCGCGGCGGGGCTTGGAGATCGCCCACAGGAGGCTGGCTTCGATCGGTGTGGTCTCGGTGTTCATGTCATGGCCGTACAGGCACAGGCCGGCTTCCAGACGCAGCGAGTCGCGGGCGCCAAGGCCGATGGCCTGGACCTCTGGTTCGGCGAGCAGGGCGCGGGCGAGTTTCTCCGCTTCAGCGGCCGGTACCGAGATTTCGAAACCGTCTTCACCGGTGTAGCCCGAACGGCTGACAAAGCAGTCCACGCCCAGCAACGACACACGGTTGAACTGCATGAACGTCATCTTCGCCACGTCCGGCGCAAGACGCGCCAGCACGGTGACGGCTGCCGGACCTTGCAAGGCGAGCAGGGCGCGCTCTTCGAACAGCGCCGTAATGGTGCACTGATCGCCGATGTGTTTTTGCAGATGCGCGAGATCCTGATCCTTGCACGCGGCGTTGACCACCAGGAACAGCTCGTCATTGCCCAGATTCGCGACCATCAGGTCGTCGAGGATGCCACCGCTTTCGTTGGTGAACATCGCATAACGCTGCATGCCTACCGGCAGGTCGACGATGTCCACCGGCACCAGGGTTTCCAGGGCTTTGGCCGCATTGGCGCCGGTCAGACGAATCTGGCCCATGTGCGAGACGTCGAACAACCCGGCTTGCTCACGGGTGTGCTGGTGTTCTTTCATCACGCCGAGCGGGTATTGCACGGGCATGTCGTAGCCAGCGAACGGCACCATGCGCGCGCCGAGTTCGAGGTGCAGTGCGTGTAGCGGGGTTTTCGAGAGTTGTTCGGTGGACATGCGTGGCTCCTTTGAATTTGGGTTGCGGGTGAGAGGCAAGATCAAGAGCCCCTCACCCCAGCCCTCTCCCGGAGGGAGAGGGAGCTGGTTACGTTTGGCTGAGTTCGTAATCAGCATTCGATGATGTTGACCGCCAGGCCGCCGCGGGCGGTTTCCTTGTATTTGCTTTTCATGTCGGCGCCGGTCTGGCGCATGGTGCGGATGACTTTGTCGAGGGAGACGAAATGCTGACCGTCGCCACGCATGGCCATGCGCACCGCGTTGATCGCTTTCACCGAGCCCATCGCGTTGCGCTCGATACAGGGCACCTGCACCAGACCGCCGATCGGGTCGCAGGTCAGGCCGAGGTTGTGTTCCATGCCGATTTCCGCAGCGTTCTCGACTTGCTGCACGCTGCCGCCGAGCACTTCGCACAAGGCGCCGGCCGCCATCGAACAGGCCACGCCGACCTCACCCTGACAGCCGACTTCGGCGCCGGAGATCGAAGCGTTTTCCTTGTAGAGAATGCCGATTGCGGCAGCGGTCAGCAGAAAGCGCACGACGCCGTCGTCATTCGCCCCGGGAATAAAACGCATGTAGTAATGCAGCACCGCCGGAATGATGCCCGCCGCGCCATTGGTGGGCGCAGTGACCACGCGCCCGCCGTTGGCGTTTTCTTCGTTGACCGCCAGTGCATAAAGATTGACCCAGTCGAGCACCGACAGCGGATCGCGCAGCGCCGATTCCGGGTTCTTGCACAATTGCCGATGCAGCGCCGCCGCCCGGCGTTTGACCTTCAAGCCGCCCGGCAAAATGCCTTCGTTACGACAGCCGGCAGCGACGCAGTCCTGCATCACCTGCCAGATTTTCAGCAGGCCGGCACGGGTTTCCGCTTCAGGGCGCCAGGCGCTCTCGTTGGTCAGCATCACCTGACTGATCGACAGGCCATAGGTAGCGCAATGACCGAGCAGATCCTTGGCACTTTTGAACGGGAAGGTCAGCGGCGTGGCGTCTTCGACGATGCGATCGGCACCGGCCGCGTCTTCATCGACAACGAAACCACCGCCGACCGAGTAGTACTCGCGACTGCGGATCTGAATCCCCGCTGCGTCGAAGGCGCGAAAGATCATGCCGTTGGGGTGATAGGCCAACGGTTTGCGGATCATCGCCAGATGTTCTTTCTCGTTGAACGCGATGCTGTGTTCACCGAGCAGATTCAGTCGGCCATTGCCGCGAATTTCTTGCAGGCGCGCGGCGACGGTTTCGGTGTCGACAGTGTCCGGGTGTTCGCCTTCGAGGCCGAGCAGCACGGCTTTGTCGCTGCCGTGTCCTTTACCGGTAGCGCCGAGCGAACCGTACAGCTCGACACGGACGCTGGCGGTGCTGGTCAGCAGGTTTTCCCGGCGCAGCCCTTCGGCGAAACGCGCAGCGGCACGCATCGGGCCGACGGTGTGGGAACTGGAGGGACCGATGCCAATCTTGAACAGGTCGAACACGCTTAACGACATGAGTGGTTCTCCGGTTTCTTGTTATGGGGATTGGCGCAGTTTGACATCGGTGCAGATCCCTTGTGGGAGCGAGCCTGCTCGCGAAAGCGTCGGATCAGCCAACATTTACGCTGGCTGAAATGGCGCCTTCGCGAGCAGGCTCGCTCCCACAGGGGGATCTAGGGTGTTGCTGAAATCGGGGCCGATATTCAGCCCCTCATTCCATTAAGCGTAGCTTTCGATCGACGGGCAGGCGCACACCAGGTTGCGATCGCCGAAGACGTTGTCGACCCGGCCGACCGGCGGCCAGTATTTGCCTTCGATCAGCGACGCGACCGGGTACACCGCTTGCTCGCGGCTGTACGGGTGGGTCCATTCGCCAACCAGTTCCGCTGCGGTGTGCGGGGCGTTTTTCAGTGGGTTGTCTTCCTTGTCCAGCGTGCCGTTTTCCACTGCGCGGATTTCTTCGCGGATGCGGATCATCGCGTCGCAGAAGCGGTCCAGTTCTTCCTTGGATTCGCTTTCGGTCGGCTCGATCATCAATGTGCCGGCGACCGGGAACGACATGGTCGGCGCGTGGAAACCGAAGTCGATCAGGCGTTTGGCGACGTCATCGACGCTGATGCCGCTGCTGTCTTTCAATGGACGCAGATCAAGAATGCACTCGTGCGCCACCAGGCCGTTGCTGCCGGTGTAGAGCACTGGGTAATGCTCTTCGAGGCGACGGGAAATGTAGTTGGCATTGAGGATCGCCAGTTGCGAAGCGCGCTTCAGACCCGCGCCACCCATCATGCGGATGTACATCCAGGTGATCGGCAGAATGCTTGCGCTGCCGAACGGCGCCGCGCAGACCGCGCCTTCCTTGCGTTCCATCTGGCCGTGGCCCGGCAGGAACGGGGTCAGGTGCGATTTGACGCCGATCGGACCGACGCCCGGGCCGCCACCGCCGTGCGGGATGCAGAAGGTTTTGTGCAGGTTCAGGTGCGAGACGTCGCCGCCGAACTTGCCCGGTGCGCAGAGGCCGACCATGGCGTTCATGTTGGCGCCGTCGATGTACACCTGGCCGCCGTTGTCGTGAATGATCGCGCAGATTTCGCGGATGCCTTCTTCGAACACGCCGTGGGTCGACGGGTAGGTGATCATCAGCGCGGCGAGGTGTTCGCGGTGCTCGATGGCTTTGGCGCGCAGGTCTTCAATGTCGACGTTGCCACGGGCATCGCACGCGGTGACGACCACGCGCATGCCAGCCATTTGCGCGGTGGCCGGGTTGGTGCCGTGGGCCGACGACGGGATCAGGCAGATGTCGCGGCGCTCATCGCCACGGCTCTGGTGGTAGGCGCGGATCGCCAGGAGACCTGCGTATTCACCTTGTGAGCCGGCGTTCGGTTGCAGCGAGATCGAGTCGTAACCGGTGGCGGCGCAGAGCATCGCTTCCAGCTCATCGGTCAGTTGCTGGTAACCCGCGCTTTGTGCGGCCGGGGCGAACGGGTGCAGTGCACCGAATTCAGCCCAGGTCACCGGGATCATTTCGCTGGCGGCGTTGAGTTTCATGGTGCACGAGCCCAGCGGGATCATGGTGCGATCCAGTGCCAGGTCCTTGTCCGCCAGTTTGCGCAGGTAGCGCATCAGCTCGGTTTCCGAGTGATAACGGTTGAACACCGGGTGGCTGAGGATCGGCGACTGGCGCACCAGCGCAGCAGGAATGGTGCTCTGCACCGAGGCGGCCAGCGCAGCGAAATCCGGCAGGGTCTTGCCGTCGGCGAACAGGCCCCACAGGGTTTCGATGTCAGTTTGAGTAGTGGTTTCGTCGACCGACAGGCCCAGACGTTCAGCGTCGATCACGCGCAGGTTGATCTGCGCAGCGTGCGCTTTGTCGTGCAGCGCAGCGGTGTGCGCGCCGGTGGCGACGGTCAGGGTATCGAAGAAACTGGCTTGTTCAACTTGAGCGCCGAGAGTAGTAAGGCCCTTGGCCAGAATCGCGGTCAGGTGATGCACGCGGTTGGCGATCTGGGTCAGGCCTTTCGGGCCGTGGTAGACGGCGTACATGCTGGCGATATTGGCCAGCAGCACCTGGGCGGTGCAGATGTTCGAGGTGGCCTTTTCGCGGCGGATATGTTGCTCGCGGGTCTGCATCGCCAGACGCAGCGCCGGTTTGCCGAAACGGTCAACCGAGACACCCACCAGACGGCCCGGCATGTCGCGCTTGAACGCATCTTTGGTGGAGAAGTAAGCGGCGTGCGGGCCACCGAAGCCCAGCGGCACGCCGAAGCGTTGCGCCGAACCGATGGCGACGTCGGCGCCGAATTCACCGGGTGCGGTGAGCAGGGTCAGGGCCAGCAGGTCGGCGGCCACGGCCACCAGAGCGTTGGCGGCGTGGAAGCGCTCGGTCAGCTCGCGGTAGTCGAATACATCACCGTTGCTCGCCGGGTATTGCAGCAGTGCGCCGAAGAACGGCGTCACGTCAGTCAGTTCACGCTCATCGCCGACCACAACGTCAATGCCCAGCGGCTCGGCACGGGTGCGCAGCACGTCGAGGGTTTGCGGGTGGCTGTGGATCGAGGCGAAGAACTGGTGGCTGCCCTTGTTCTTGCTCAGGCGTTTGCAGAAGGTCATGGCTTCGGCAGCGGCGGTGGCTTCGTCGAGCAGGGAGGCGTTGGCGATCGGCAGGCCGGTGAGGTCGCTGATCATCGTCTGGAAGTTCAGCAGCGCTTCGAGACGGCCCTGGGATATTTCTGGCTGGTACGGGGTGTAAGCGGTGTACCAGGCCGGGTTTTCCAGCAGGTTGCGCAGGATCGGCGACGGCGTGTGGCAGTTGTAGTAGCCCTGGCCGATGTAGGTTTTGAACAGTTGGTTTTTGCCAGCGATGGCTTTGATCATCGCCAGGGCGTCGGCCTCGCTGAGGCCATCGTCCATGCCCAGCACGCTGGTGCCCTTGATGCTTTCCGGGATGACGCTGGCGCTCAGGGCTTCGAGCGAGTCGAAGCCGAGGCTGTTGAGCATGGCTTGCTCGTCACCGGCGCGCGGGCCGATGTGACGGGCGATGAATTCGTTGGCGGTGCCGAGATTGATGGCGGTCATGGTGTAACTCCTCAGGCTTCGACTTGGGCTTTGATCAGACGGTCGTAAGCGTCCTGATCAAGCAGTTTGCCAACAGCGGCGGCATCGCTTGGCTGGAAGCGGAAGAACCAGCCTTCGCCCAGGGGATCTTCGTTGACCAGTTCCGGGGCGTCTTGCAGCGCCGGGTTGACTTCCAGCACGTCGCCATCGAGCGGCATGTACACGCCGCTGGCGGCTTTCACCGATTCCACGGTGGCGGCTTCAGCGCCTTTTTCGTAAGCCTGCAGCTCAGGCAGTTGCACGAACACCACGTCGCCCAAGGCGTTCTGCGCGAATGCGGTGATGCCGACAGTGACACTGCCGTCGGCTTCGGTGCGCAGCCATTCGTGATCTTCAGTAAAACGCAACTCGCTCATGGGAACTCCTCAGGGGCCAGACTCGTCTGGTGGACGCGGTGGAAAGCTTGGGGCGGGGAAGCCCTTAATAGATGAGGAGGCAGGTAGCAAGAATGCGGCCAAGGTTGATTTATCTATATAAATCAATGGCTTGAGTTTTTTTGGTGTTTGTTGGGATGTTGCTGTTGTAGCGAAATCGCTACAGCTTGGGGCGAGGAGAAAAGCTGAACGGGATCAAAGCGTTGCGCAGCGCTGGTCACAGGCGGGTGTATCGATATCGTTCCGCTGTAGCGCTTTCGGTACAGGTGGAGGTCGTTTTTGGACGGATTTCGAATCCGCCATAAATCCTGTGGGAGCGAGCCTGCTCGCGAATACGGTGTGTCAGGCGCCAGCTATTTTGCTGATAGACCGCTTTCGCGAGCAGGCTCGCTCCCACATGGGGAATTTCCTGCAATAGGGATGCGCGGTAGTCATGGTTTATTGGGAATGCCGTATTTGCGCAGGCGATGGGCAATGGCGGTATGGGAGGTCTGCAAGCGGCTCGCCAGTTGCCGGGTCGAGGGATAGCTGACGTAGAGCTTCTCGAGCAGCGCTCTTTCGAACGATTCGACCGCTTGCTCGAGGCTGTCGACGTCGGTATCGGCCTGGCGCGCCACTGAAGTGCCGGCGATGTCGAGGTCGCCGATATCGACCAGGCTGCTCTCGCAAATCGCCGCTGCGCGGAAAATCACGTTCTGCAATTGCCGTACGTTGCCCGGCCAGCGATTGCCGAGCAGCGCCGGATAAGTGCCGGGCGCCAGGCGGCAGACCGGGCGCTGGATTTGCGCGCAGGCCTGCTGCATGAAGTAGCGCGCCAGCAGCAGGATGTCCTGACCGCGTTCACGCAGCGGCGGCACTTCGACGTTGAGCACATTGAGGCGATAGAACAGGTCCTCGCGGAACAGGCCTTCGCTGACCATTTTTTCCAGATCGCGGTGGGTCGCGCTGAGGATGCGCACGTTGACCTTTACTTCCCGATCACCACCGACGCGGCGGAAGCTGCCGTCGTTGAGAAAACGCAGGAGTTTGGCCTGCAAGTACGGCGACATCTCGCCGATCTCATCGAGGAACACCGTGCCCTGGTTGGCCAGTTCCATCAGCCCCGGCTTACCGCCACGCGCCGCACCGGTGAAGGCGCCGGGGGCGTAGCCGAACAGTTCGCTCTCGGCGAGGTTCTCCGGCAGCGCCGCGCAGTTGAGGGCGAGAAACGGAGCGCTGTGCCGTGCACTGATGGCATGGCAAGCGCGGGCGACGAGTTCTTTACCGGTACCGGTTTCGCCTTGAATCAACAGCGGTGCATCAAGGGCGGCGACGCGTTGCGCGCGGGCCTTGAGTGTGCGGATCGCCGGAGACTCGCCGAGCAGCGCGTCGAAGCCTTCGGCGTGATCGTGGTGCAGTGCCGAGAGTTGTTCGCCAATGCGGTTCGGTTGATACAGGGTCAGCAGGGCGCCGGCGTCGGTGATCGGCGTGGCGTCGAGCAACAGGGTCTGGCCATTGACAGTGATTTCGCGCAGCGGCAGGCGAAAGCCGTTTTCCAGCAGGGTATCGAGCAGGCCGGGATCATTGAACAGCGCCGAGACGCTTTCGCCGGCCGGTTCGCGACCGTACAGGGCAATCAGCGCCGGGTTGGCCAGCAGCACCTTGCCGGCGCTGTCGAGGGCCAGCACCGGGTCAGTCATCGCCGCGAGCAGGGCATCTAGCTGCAAGTGCCGGCGCTGGCCGGGGAGGATATCGACCACGGTCACCGCTTCCACGCCGAGCACGCGAAACAGCGCATCTTTCAGTTCTTCGAGCACTTGCGGACTGAGGGTCGGCGCGTCGATGTAGACGTTCGGCGGGATCATCTCCACCGCATCCAGATTGAGATTGCGCCCACCGAGGATAGCCAGGACTTCCTGGGTGATGCCGACGCGGTCGATGAAGCTGACGTGGATACGCATGGGGGCGGTTCAGTGATCTGCAGAGCGGAGGGGGGCAAGTATGCCTTAAATCAAAAACCCCCTCACCCCAGCCCTCTCCCGGAGGGAGAGGGAGCAGACCGAGGTGTCTGGGGTTATGCATCGACCTGAAAGTACCGGGCGATTATGGATTCAGTGATGCAGGATCAGGTCGACGCAATGCTGCAGCATCCCCCAATCGGTTCCCTCTCCCTCTGGGAGAGGGCTAGGGTGAGGGGCTTTTGATTTTTATTCGAAATGCTCGAGATTGACCGGATCCCCCGACTGCATATTCAACTTCTGCCGAATGTCTTCAAACATCAGATCGTAATGCTTGTGCACCGAACCGATCTGGCTGTGGGTCTTGGGGATGCCGTACTTCTCGGCGATCCGCGTGACATCGCGGGCGAAGTTGTAGGCCTCTTCCTTGGGCAGGAAAAACGTCTCCTTCATGTCCTTGCCCTGCATGCTGCCGTGCAGGGTGAACTGAATCCCTTTGCCTTTCTGCGGATCGGTGAACACTTCATAGTCCAGATGCACGTTGTAATTGACGTCATCGTCGGTCAACGCGTGCCGCTCGATGTGCAGATGACCGGGTTCGAACTGGGCCATTGAGCTACTCCTTTCAAGGCATGGAAGCGGGGCAGGCCTTGAGCCTGCCCCGGCGTTTATTGTTATCGGTAGCTGATCCCCGGCTTCGCCGTGCTGACCCGCGTACCGGCGGTGCCCTGGACGATGGCTTCGATATCGGCCAGCGAACCGATCACCGCGACCTTGCCAGTATGGCGTGCGAATTCGCAGGCTGCCTGCACCTTCGGTCCCATTGAGCCTGCGGCGAAACCGAGACGTTCGAGTTCGTCCGGGTGGGCTTCGGCGATGGCTTTCTGGGTTGGTTTGCCATAGTCGATAAAAGCCGCGTTGACGTCGGTGGCAATCACCAGCAGGTCGGCTTCCAATTGCTCGGCAAGCAACGACGAACACAGATCCTTGTCGATCACCGCCTCGATACCCTTGAGGTTACGGTTTTCGTCATACATGGTCGGAATACCGCCGCCTCCGGCGCAGATGACGATGCTGCCCTTGTCCAGCAGCCACTTGATCGGACGGATTTCGAAGATGCGTTTCGGCCGTGGACTGGCGACGACGCGGCGGAATTTGTCGCCATCGGCAGCAATTGCCCAGCCTTTCTCGGCGGCGAGTTTTTCCGCTTCGGCTTTCTCGTAGACCGGGCCGATCGGCTTGGTCGGGTTCTTGAAAGCCGGGTCATTGGCGTCGACTTCGACCTGGGTCAGGAGTGTGGCGAACGGCACTTCGAAGTCGAGCAGATTGCCCAGTTCCTGTTCGATGATGTAGCCGATCATGCCTTCGGTTTCAGCGCCGAGCACGTCCAGCGGGTAGGGGGTGACAGAGGTATAGGCCGCCGCTTGCAGCGACAGCAGACCGACTTGCGGGCCATTGCCGTGAGCGATGACCAGTTGGTTGCCGGGATGGATCTTGGCGATTTGCTCGGTGGCGATGCGGATGTTGGCGCGCTGGTTGTCAGCGGTCATCGGCTCACCACGGCGGAGCAGGGCGTTACCGCCCAGGGCTACGACGATACGCATGGTGCAATCCTTCTAAGCAGAGGAATGGCAAACGACTCGATCTCCCTGTCGGAACCGATATCCCTGTGGGAGCG
>NZ_JBAWKM010000004.1:198978-316571 GCF_037095675.1 Pseudomonas sp. CCNWLW23
CATGGTGCAATCCTTCTAAGCAGAGGAATGGCAAACGACTCGATCTCCCTGTCGGAACCGATATCCCTGTGGGAGCGAGCCTGCTCGCGAAGGCGTCAGATCAGTCGACATCGCTGTTGAATGACCCTCCGCTTTCGCGAGCAGGCTCGCTCCCACATTGGGTTTCCGGCTCCTTCAGTGGGAGCGCTGTGGCGTCAGAGATCAGCCAGGGTCGAAACCAGAATCGCCTTGATCGTGTGCATGCGGTTTTCCGCTTGCTCGAAGGCGATGCAGGCCGGCGACTCGAACACGTCGTCGGTCACTTCGATGCCGTTTTTCAGGTGCGGATATTGTTCGGCGATCTGTTTGCCGACCTTGGTGTCGCTGTTGTGGAAGGCCGGCAGGCAGTGCATGAACTTGGTACGCGGGTTGCCGGTGGCTTTCATCAGGTCGGCGTTGACCTGATACGGCAGCAGTTGCTGGATACGCTCGGCCCAGGCTTCCACCGGTTCGCCCATCGATACCCAGACATCGGTGTGAATGAAGTCGACGCCCTTGACCGCTTCTTTCGGATCTTCGGTGAGGGTGATGCGTGCGCCGCTTTCCTCACCGTATTTTTTGCAGCGCGCCACCAGATCGTCCAGCGGCCACAGGGCTTTCGGCGCGCAGATGCGCACGTCCATGCCGAGCTTGGCGCCGATCAGCAGCAGCGAGTTGCCCATGTTGTTGCGCGCGTCGCCCAAGTAGGCGTAGCTGATTTCGTGGATCGGCTTGTCAGCGTGTTCACGCATGGTCAGCACGTCGGCGATCATCTGGGTCGGGTGATATTCATCGGTCAGGCCGTTGAACACCGGCACGCCGGCGAACTTGGCCAGCTCTTCGACGATTTCCTGCTTGAAGCCACGGTACTCGATGGCGTCGTACATGCGCCCGAGCACGCGGGCGGTGTCCTTCATGCTTTCCTTGTGGCCGATTTGCGAGGAGTTCGGGTCGATGTAAGTGACGTTGGCGCCTTGGTCATAGGCCGCCACTTCGAAGGCGCAACGGGTGCGGGTCGAAGTTTTCTCGAAAATCAGGGCGATGTTGTTGCCCTTCAGATGCTGTTGCTCGGTGCCGGTGTATTTCGCGCGTTTCAGATCGCGGGACAGGTCGAGCAGGTAACGCAGCTCACGTGGGGTGTGGTGTTCCAGGCTGAGCAGGTTACGGTTGTGAATGTTAAAAGCCATGATGGATCTCCTTGGGTTTCGGTTATCCCCTTGGCCGCGCTCGATAAGTCGCGGCGAAGGCTCAAAGATTAGTAATCGATAGGGTCGCGGATGATCGGGCAGGTCATGCAGTGGCCGCCGCCACGGCCGCGGCCGAGTTCGCCGGCGCTGATGGTGATGACCTCCACGCCAGCCTTGCGCAGCAGGGTGTTGGTGTAGGTGTTGCGGTCGTAGCCGATGACCACGCCCGGTTCCATCGCCACCACGTTATTGCCGTCGTCCCATTGCTCGCGTTCGGCGGCGAAGCTGTTGCCGCCGGTTTCCACTACGCGCAGTTTCGGCAGGTTGAGCGCCGCAGCGACGGTGTCGAGGAAGCTGCCTTCTTCGCGGCGGATGTCGATGCCGCCCTGTTTGCTTTCGTCAGGGCGCAGGGTGAAGGCGACGATCTGGTTGACCACTTCCGGGAAGATCGTCACCAGGTCGCGGTCGCAGAAGCTGAACACGGTGTCCAGGTGCATTGCCGCGCGGGATTTCGGCAGGCCGGCGACGATGACTTTTTCCACTGCTTTGTTGTTGAACAGGTTCAGCGCCAGTTGGCCGATGGCCTGACGCGATGAACGCTCGCCCATGCCGATCAGCACCACACCGTTGCCGATCGGCATGACGTCGCCGCCCTCAAGGGTAGAGTTGCCGTGATCCTTGTCCGGGTCGCCGTACCAGATCTCGAATTCGGCGTTGGTGAACTGCGGATGGAATTTGTAGATGGCGGTGGTCAGCAGGGTTTCCTGACGGCGCGCCGGCCAGTACATCGGGTTCAGCGTCACACCACCGTAGATCCAGCAGGTGGTATCGCGGGTGAACTGGGTGTTGGGCAGCGGCGGCAGGATGAAGCTGGAGTGGCCGAGGAAGTCGCGGAACATCTGGATGGTCTTGCCACCGAAGCTGTCCGGCAGATCATCGGCCGAGACGCCGCCGATCAGGAACTCGGCGATGTGCCGTGGCTCGAGGCTTTTCAGCCAGGATTTCACTTCGCTGATCAGGCCCAGGCCCACCGAGTCGGCCGTCACCTTGCGCTCAAGAATCCAGTCCAGCGCTTCGGGAATGGCGACGATGTCGGTCAGCAGGTTGTGCATTTCCACCACGTCGATGCCGCGCTCGCGCATCTTGGTGACAAAGTCGAAATGGTCGCGCTTGGCTTGCGCCACCCACAGCACGTCATCGAACAGCAGTTCATCGCAGTTGTTCGGGGTCAGCCGCTGATGGGCCAGACCTGGGGAGCAAACCATGACTTTACGCAGTTTCCCGGCTTCGGAGTGGACGCCGTACTTCACTTTTTCCGTGGTCATTTCTGTGTTCCTCCAGATGACAATTCAATCAGGGGTTACAGCGTCAGGAAGCCATCGTAGAGACCGTAGGCCGCCACCACGGCGCCCACGACCACTGCGGCGAAAATCAGCTTCTCGACGTTGGTGAAAACCGGTTGTCTGAGTTCCAGCTTGGCCTTGGCGAACAGGATTGCGCCGGGCGCATAGAGCAGGGCCGACAGCAGCAGGTACTTGACCCCGCCGGCGTACAACAACCACACCGCATAGATCAGGGCGATACCGCCGATGATCAGATCCTTGCGCCGCTCGGCGGCAAAGCCTTCGTAGCTCTCGCCGCGCACCGCCAGCAGCAGGGCATAGGCCGCCGACCACAGGTAGGGCACCAGAATCATCGAGGTGGCGAGGTAGATCAGTGACAGGTAAGTGCTGGCCGAGAACAGGGTGATGATCAGGAACACCTGCACCATCGCGTTGGTCAGCCACAGGGCGTTGACCGGCACATGGTTGGCGTTTTCCTTGCGCAGGAACTCCGGCATGGTGTGGTCTTTGGCGGCGGCGAACATGATCTCGGCACACAGCAGCACCCACGACAGCAGCGCGCCGAGCAGCGAGATGATCAGGCCGACGCTGATCAGCACCGCACCCCAGTGACCGACCACATGCTCGAGCACGGCGGCCATCGACGGGTTCTGCAGTTTCGCCAGTTCCGGCTGGGTCATGATGCCCAGCGACAGCACGTTCACCAGCACCAGAAACAGCAGCACGGTGATGAAGCCGATCACGGTGGCCTTGCCGACGTCAGAGCGCTTCTCGGCGCGGGCGGAAAAGATGCTCGCGCCTTCGATGCCGATGAACACCCAGACGGTGACCAGCATCATGTTGCGCACCTGGTTCATCACGCTGCCCAGGTCGGGGTTCTTCACGCCCCAGATGTCGGCGGTGAAGATGTCCAGTCTGAACGCGAAGACTGCGATCAACACGAACAGCAGCAGCGGCACGACCTTGGCGACGGTGGTCACCAGGTTGATGAACGCCGCTTCCTTGATCCCGCGCAACACCAGGAAATGCACGCCCCACAGCAGCAAGGACGCGCCGATCACCGCCGCCGGGGTATTGCCTTCGCCGAAGATCGGAAAGAAATAGCCGAGGGTGCTGAACAGCAGAACGAAGTAGCCGACGTTGCCCAGCCAGGCGCTGATCCAGTAGCCCCAGGCCGAGGAGAAACCCATGTAGTCGCCGAATCCGGCCTTGGCGTAGGCGTAGACTCCGCCGTCCAGGTCAGGCTTGCGATTGGCGAGGGTCTGAAAGACGAAAGCGAGGGTGAGCATGCCTACTGCGGTGATGGCCCAGCCGATCAGCACTGCACCGACGTCGGCGCTGGCGGCCATGTTTTGTGGCAACGAAAATATCCCGCCGCCAATCATTGAACCGACTACCAGTGCAACCAGTGCACCGAGTCTTAGTTTTCCGGGCGCTTCAGACATTTGCATGACTCCATTGCAGGAAAGGAGAGCTCACAGCCTAGTACTGTTGTCTGTTCGAACAGCTGACATGGATCAGTGCATGGTCACATTCCATTGTTAATGAATGACTTGTGCGCCCGTTGCGGGCATAACGCTGTAGCCTCAAATGCCCATTCCAGAGCCGTTTCGCTGAGGCAGTCGAGAATAGCTATTAATGCTTTCGAACTATGACGCTAGTTGCTTTTCAGCGATTGGCAAATGTCGGTCATCTGTTTTCAGCACAGAATCGAATAATCAAGATCGGCGCACAAAACTGACTTAATGTGCTACGCCTTATCGTGGTCGGCTATATATAACGCTGCGAGATTCGGCATTACCTGATAAACGTCATCTACCCTTAGGCTTTTAGTCGGCTGTTGTTACAAATAAACAACAACGACTCTTTCAAGGAGATCTGCATGTCGCAACCGACGCAAAAGCTGCGCCTTGGTGCGTTGATCGCGCTGGTGGTGGGGTCGATGATCGGCGGGGGGATTTTCTCGTTGCCGCAGAACATGGCGGCACGCGCCGATGCAGGGGCGATCCTGATCGGTTGGGGCATTACTGCGATAGGCATGCTGACGCTGGCGTTCGTCTTTCAGACCCTGGCCAATCGCAAGCCGGAGCTGGACTCGGGCGTCTACGCCTACGCCAAGGCCGGGTTTGGCGACTACATGGGATTTTCATCAGCGTGGGGTTACTGGATCAGTGCCTGGCTGGGCAACGTCGGCTATTTCGTCTTGCTGTTCAGCACCCTTGGCTATTTCTTCCCGGTGTTCGGTCAGGGCAATACGCCGATCGCCATCGGCTGCGCTTCGGTGCTGTTGTGGGCGGTGCATTTTCTGGTGATGCGCGGGATCAAGGAGGCGGCGCTGATCAACCAGCTGACCACCGTGGCCAAGGTCGTGCCGCTGATCATGTTTATCGTCATCGCTGCCGTCGCGTTCAAGGCAGAGATCTTCACCCGCGACATCTGGGGCCGCAGCAACCCGAACTTCGGCGGGGTGATGGATCAGGTGCGCAACATGATGCTGGTCACCGTGTTCGTCTTCATCGGCATCGAAGGCGCCAGCGTCTATTCGGCCCGCGCGGAGAAACGCAGCGACGTCGGCCGCGCCACGGTGATCGGGTTTCTTGGCGTGCTGGCTCTGCTGGTACTGGTCAACGTGCTGTCGCTGGGGATCATGAGCCAGCCGGAACTGGCCAACCTGCAGAACCCTTCACTGGCGGCGGTGCTCGAGCACATCGTCGGGCCGTGGGGCGCATTGCTGATCAGCGTCGGGTTGGCGATTTCCTTGCTCGGTGCTTTGTTGTCCTGGGCCTTGCTCTGCGCGGAAATCCTTTTCGCCACGGCCAAGGACAAGACCATGCCGGCGTTCCTGAAGAAGGAAAACAAGAACCACGTGCCGGTCAACGCGCTGTGGCTGACCAATGCGATGATCCAGATTTTCCTGCTGATCACGCTGTTCTCGGCGGGCACTTATACCAGTCTGATTTACCTGGCGTCGTCGATGATTCTGGTGCCGTACCTGTGGTCAGCGGCCTACGCGGTACTGCTCAGCGGGCGCGGCGAAACCTACGAGCACGCGTCGGCCGAGCGCACCAAGGATCTGCTGATTGGCGGCATCGCCCTGGTTTACGCGGTGTGGCTGTTGTACGCCGGCGGGGTGAAGTATCTGCTGCTGTCGGCGCTGCTGTATGCGCCGGGGGTGATTCTGTTTGCCAAGGCCAAGCGTGAACAGGGGCAGCCGGTTTTTACCACGGTGGAGAAAGGGATTTTTGCCTGCGTGGTGATCGGGGCTGGGCTGGCGGCGTATGGGTTGTATAGCGGGGTATTGTCGTTGTGATCTGAAAAGCAGCCCCTCACCCTAGCCCTCTCCCAGAGGGAGAGGGGACCGACCGAGGTGTCTGGCGCTATACATCGACCTGAGCGATCGAGTCGATTATGGATTCGACAAAAATCTTTCACGTCGGCGTAACTCTCCAGTATCCCCCAATCAGTCCCCTCTCCCTCTGGGAGAGGGCTAGGGTGAGGGGCTTCTCATGGCCAACAGGGAGGATGCGAGCCCAACTCCGTCGCCGGCCAATTCCACTGCACCGCCGTCCCGCTGATCTGCACCGGTACGCGCAACCTTCGCGCCGGCCCCCACGCGGTGTGTTCAATCGCCGGATCCTGATCCAGTGCATCTTCGGCCCGCAGCAGGTCATGCGTCCCCGGGCCATGCTCGACCAACAGCTTCGCCGTACGCGCCAGCGACAACCGCGCCGAACCTCCGCAACCGTTGGCCAGTCGTTCAGTCAGCAGCCTTATCGCGCTCGCCGCCAGCAGATACCCGGTTGCATGATCCAGCGCCTGCACCGGCAGCGGCGTCGGTTTATCGCTGTGCTTCCAATGCTGTCCGGCCTCGGCGATGCCGCTGCTCATCTGCACCAGGCTGTCGAAGCCCCGGCGGTTCTGCCAGGGGCCGCTCCAGCCGTAGGCGTTGAGGCAGACGTCGATCAGCCCCGGTGCCAGTTGCCTTCGACGTTCAATACCAAACCCCAGATGTTCCAGCGCATCGGCGCGATAGCCGTGGAGCAAGATGTCGGCGTCTTGCAATAAACCTTCGAACACTGCGCGATCCGCTGGCACTTGCAGATCCAGCCGCGCGCAGCGTTTGCCCACGGTCATCTCCGGAACGACGCCGGGTTCGTTCCAGCTCGGTGGATCGATGCGCAAGACGTTGGCGCCCAGCCCGGCGAGAAAGCGGCTGGCGGTGGGGCCGGCGAGCACGCGAGTCAGGTCGAGCACCTTGATCCCGGCCAGAGGTCGTGCGATCGAGCCTTGCCATGGGCTGCGGTTCTCGTCCGTCTGCTCGATGAATTGCACCAGCGCTTCAGCATTCACCGCCAGCCCTTGCGGGTGTTGCTGCCACTGCGTCCAACTGCGCATTTCGGCGGCGCAGCCCTTGGCGTCGACCACCGCCTGCTCAAGCTCCGCGCTCGCCCACTGTGCGACTTTCGCCGCCATTGCGGCACGATCGGCGCAGGCGCCGAGCACGCGTTCTGCGGCGGCGCGGTGGTGCGGGGCGTTGGTGTGCAGACGGATCCAGCCGTCCCGGGTCGCATAGTCGCCGGCGATTGCGTCCCATAACGGCGGCACCTGCCAGCCGATCGGGCGCAGCGAGGTGGAGAACCACAACGAGGCCAGACGGCGGTCGACTGCAACCGCAGGCAAGTGCCCGGTTTGCTGGAGAAGCAATTCGCTGAGCGCTTGCCCGGCAGCGGCGATGCTGGCGCAGGCCAGTTCAGTGACGGCGAACGCCGAGGGCAACGCGCCGTCACCGTTGAAGGGGATCGGCGTGTGGGGCAGGCCGAGTGCGGTTTGGATGGACGTGAGCAGATCAGTCATCGAAGGCCCTCCGGAACGAGAGGGCGATGATAGTGCAAAACATAACCGGGCTGGATTGAAGATCGTTCCCACGCTCCGCGTGGGAATGCCGCCCGGGACGCTCTGCGTCCCAATCGAAAGCTGGAACGCGGAGCGTCCCTTGATGCATTCCCACGCGGAGCGTGGGAACGATCGATAGGTGGGGTAGCGGCTAGACGCGAAACTGATCCATCAATTTCATCTGCTGGCTCGCCAGGCTGTTGAGCTGGCTGCTGATCGCTGCCGATTCGGTGGCCTGTTCGGTCAGGGTTTCGGTCACGGTGCGAATCGCCGAGACGTTGCGGTTGACCTCTTCGGCCACTGCGCTTTGCTCTTCGGCGGCGCTGGCGATCTGCAGGTTCATGTCGCTGATCACCGTTACCGCGTCGCTGATCTTGCCCAGTGCATCGACCGCCTGACGAATCTGCCCGGCATTGTTGTGCGCCTGGGTCTGGCTCGAATGCATGGTCGCGACCACGCCACGGGTGCCGGTCTGGATGCGCTCGATAACGATGCGAATTTCTTCCACCGAATCCTGCGTGCGCTTGGCCAGGTTGCGCACCTCATCGGCGACCACGGCAAAACCGCGACCGCTTTCGCCGGCGCGGGCGGCTTCGATGGCGGCGTTGAGGGCCAGCAGGTTGGTTTGTTCGGCGATGCTGCGGATTACTTCCAGCACCGAACCGATCTGCTCGCTGTTCACTGCCAGCGCTTCGACCTCGGTCACTGCTTTGCTGACCTCATCGGCCAGTTGATTGATGTCGCGGGTGCTGCGCTCGATGATCGCCATGCCGTCCTTCGCCGACTGATCGGCACCCTTGGCCGCGTTGGCTGCGTTCGAGGCACTGTTGGCGACGTCGTGGGCAGTGGCGCTCATTTCGTTGGAGGCGGTGGCAACCTGATCGATTTCGCGGAACTGCACCTGCATGCCTTCGCTGGTCTGGCGGGCAATTTCCGATGACTGATCAGCCGTGCCACGTGCTTCGGTGATGCTCTGTTTGATCTGCGCGATGGTCGGCTGAAGCTTGTCGAGGAAGCGGTTGAACCAGTTCACCAGTTCGCCCAGTTCATCTTTCTTGCTGTAGTTCAGGCGCTGGGTCAGATCGCCTTCGCCGCTGGCGATGTTTTTCAGCATCTCGGCGACGCTGTTGATCGGACGGGTGACGCCGGAGGCGGTGAGCCAGATCAGCAGCAGGCCGACCAGACCGGCCACGCCCGCTACCATCAGCGCAGTGATCACGCCGGTTTGTTGTGCGTCATCGAGTACCGCTTGCAGCTTTACCGAATCGGCCAGCAGCACGTGCTCGGGCAGGTCGATGACCACGCCCCAGGCGCGCGAATTGCCGATCGGGTCGACCGGGTAAACCGCGCGAATCAGCTCGCCCTGTTGGAGAATTTTTGCCGTGCCGCTGCCGACCAGTTGCAATACATCCTTGCCGTCAGCGCCGAGGGTGTCGCTGATTTTTTTGCCCACTCGCGTCGCGTCGGCACTGTCGGCCGCCAGCACGCCGCTGCCGGAGACGATCAGCATGTGCCCGGCGTTGTTGAACAGGCTGCGCTGCGAGTCGACGGCGGCGGCTTGCAGGGCGTCGAGCGCGATGTCGACACCGACCACGCCGATCGCTTTGCCATCCACCAGCAGCGGCACGGAAATGGTCGTCATGAGCATTTCCTTGCCACCGACGGTGTCGGCATACGGGTCGAGCAGGCAGGTGCGTTTGTTGTCGCGAGGGCAGGTGTACCAACTGTTGTACGGCGTGCCGCTGACGCTGAGGGTGGTTTTGGTCAGGTCGTCTTCGACCATGATTGTATTCAGCGCGGCGCCGGCGGCACGGCTCCAGTACGAGGCGAATCGCCCGGCTTCGTTGGATTGCCGCGCGGCATCGTTGGCGAATTCGCTGTCCTTGCCGTCGAGGCCATTGGGTTCGAAGGCCAGCCAAATGCCCAGGACTTTATCGTTGCGCTCGAAAGCGGTTTTCAGGCTTTGATTCAACTCTTCACGAACAGCGCCGGCTTCGAGCGAACGCTTGGCCGCCATCGTCCGCAGATCCTTGATCTGATCGGCGAGGGCGGTGACCACCAGCAGGCTTTCACCAAAGGTTTTCTGCACCCGCACCGCTTGTTCGGCGGCCTTGGCCTGCAGCAGGTTCTGCACGCTGGCGGTGAGCAACTGGTTGCTGGATTGACTGACCAGCGCGTCGTTCTCGTTGGTCTGGTAGATGTTCATGCTGACAATCAGCACCACCACTCCGAGCAGGCACAGGCCGGAGAGCAGGACGATTTTCAGGCGAATGGAAAGAGAGTCGAACATGGGGCGATCTCGCGAATGGAATAAACAGGTGGCTGGGCCGGAAGCCCGGTTTGCCAAATCCATTCAGCGCCATTCAATCCTCATCGGCGTTAAGCGAAACGGCATGAGGCGCTTGCCGACGGACGGTCGCTGCTAAACGTTTGCGCAGG
The DNA here is from genome assembly GCF_037095675.1 of Pseudomonas sp. CCNWLW23. Taxonomy (NCBI): domain Bacteria; kingdom Pseudomonadati; phylum Pseudomonadota; class Gammaproteobacteria; order Pseudomonadales; family Pseudomonadaceae; genus Pseudomonas; species Pseudomonas sp. CCNWLW23. The sequence goes on from NZ_JBAWKM010000004.1 coordinate 208,859, forward strand.
GAAAAGTGCTGAAAAGGCTTTAATTACAGGGATGTTTCACTACACCGACGGGCGTCTCCGGGCGCGACCAGATCCACAGGTTGCCCAGGCCCATGCCGGCAATCGCCAGATAGATCGGCCAGCCGTGATCGAGCATCACCAGCATCAAAGTGGCGCACAGCAGCATGCTGACGGTGGCACTGAGCTTGGCCTTGCGCGCGATCACCCTGCCGTTGCGCCAGTTACTCAGGATCGGCCCGAACAGGCGATGATTTTCCAGCCACGCACTCAGGCGCGGCGAACTGCGGGTCGCGGCCCACGCGGCTAAAAGGATGAACTCGGTGGTCGGCAGGCCGGGCACGACGATGGCGATCAGGCCAATGCCGAGGCTGACATAGGCCAGCACGCCGAACAGCAGACGGGCGAGTTTCGAGGTGGCGGGTGTGGGCATGGGCTCAGCGGTGGCTTCTGAAGCGGAACGGGGATCTTACAGATTTGTGGTGAGCCCTGTGGGAGCGAGCCTGCTCGCGAAAGCGGTTGATCAGCCACATTGATGTTGAATGTGCTGCCGTCTTCGCGAGCAGGCTCGCTCCCACAAAGGATAGAGTTGCTTCAAGCTACTTCGGCTTCTATCGCATAAGCCCGTTCCAGCAGCACGGTAAAGCGGTTGAACGCATCCAGTGCACCTTGCTCAACTTCCGCCTCTTCCGCTGCCGTGAACGGCAACGCATCGAGGGTGCGCACAAAGCTTTTCCAGCCCTCGGCGCGGCCACCTTGCGGTTCTGCCAGATGCCGGGCACCGAAGCTTTCGCTCAACTCCAGCGCCACCGCGCGCTTGATCAGGAACGCCGCGCCGAGCTTGGAACCCTCGGAAACAAAGATCCAGCCCAGCGCCCGCGCCTTGCTCGGGTTTTTCAGCGCGCCGGCCACCGGCGCCGGGACTTCGGTGTCGAGGTCGGCGAGGTCAGCCCTGGCCGCTTCGGCGCGGCAACGGGCCGGCAGATCCGGGACGATCGCGGTCAGTTCGGCATCGTTGTACAGCTCGACCAGTTCCGCCTGGAACAGGTATTGCGCGACGACGAAACGGGCGAAGCTGGCGCGGGTTTCGAACGGCGCGTGGGCTTTGACCAGCGCATCGAGTTTGCTGTGCGGCTCGTGGGTGATCTGGTTCAAGCGTTGCGAACGCAGGGATTTTTCCGGGGCAGTCATGGGGTGTCCTTGATAAATGAGGCGCTTGATAACAAGACGTACGGGCGGGCGGCGGACAGTAAAAAAACCTCACTGCGCGGCGCGAACACGCGCAGTGAGGCCGGGCGGATCAGATGTCCCAGATCAGGTTGATCGCGAAGTTGCGTCCCGGTTGGGTCAGGCGATCGAGGTTGGCCGGTTGCGTCACCGAGGCTTCGCCGACGCTGTCGTAACCGCGCACGTCATCCCATAGCCAGTATTTCTTGTCGGTCAGGTTGTAGACGCCGCCGCTGACGGTGACGTCGTCGGTCACCTTGTAATAGCCGGCCAGATCGAGAATGCCGAAGCCCGGGGTCTTGAACTGGCTGCTGACGCCGTCCGGCGACTTGAAGTTGCTGTCGTCGACGCGGTCCTTTTTCTTCACCACGGTCCAGCTCAGCAGGCCGCCATAGTTGTCCTGGTCGTAACCGAGACCGAACACGCCGGTGAGCGGGTTGACGCTGTTGATCGGCTCGCCGCTATCGTTGTTGCGACCGTAGGCGTAGGCGATCGAGCCTTGGGTATACAGGCCTTGCGGCGCGCCGAACGCATCCAGGTTCAAGCGACCTTTGACTTCCGCACCCTTGATGGTGGCGCGCTTGATGTTGTTGCTCTGGAAGGTCAACTGATCGTCGCCCGGCTTGACCGCGTCCTCGTTGATGAAGTCGCGGTACTTGTTATAGAACACCGCGACGTCGAACGAACCCTGCTCGAAATTCCCGCGCAGGCCGGTTTCGAAACCTTTGCTTTTTTCCGGCTCGAGGTCGGAGTTGGGCGCCACGGTGTAGCCGGTGGTGTTGTTCTCGAAACGCCCGTACAGCGATTTTGCCGTGGGCGTGCGGAAGCCTTCGGCGTACTGGCCGTACCAGGTGTAGTTGTCCGTCAGTGCATAGGTCAGGCCGAATTTTGGCGAGACTTTGTGCCAGGTCTTGTTCTTGTCGCTGACCGTGCCCTGGCCGTCGGCATTCACGGTGTTGAGGAATTCCTCGGTGATGTGCGGCTTGAGCTGGGTGTAGTCGTAGCGCAGGCCCGGCAGGAAGGTCCAGTCGTTCCAGCTGATCTGATCCTGGGCGAACAGGCTGTAGGTATTGATGGTCGGATCGGGGAAATCAGAGGCCTTGGCCAGCACGTCCGCCGCACTGGTCGCGCCAATCGCCGTGCAGCCGCGACCGACGGCCACGCAGGTGCCGTCGCCGCTGCGTGAACCGGTGACTTTCTGCTGTTTGATAGTGGTGCCGTAAGTCAGCAGGTGATCGGTGTCACCGATGGCGAAAGCCTTGTCCAGTTGGGCGTCGAACACCCACTGTTTTTCTTCGTAGATCGTGTCGCGGGTACGCAGCACTTTACGAGTGATCGGGTAGTACAACTCTTCGGTGCTCTGGTCGGTCTTGGCGATCTGGTGATTGAGGCTCCACTTGACGTTATCGGCGAGCAGGCTGTCGAGGGCGAACGAGTGTTCGATACCGAAACGCTCGCGGGTGATGGTGTCGTTGCCGGTGCGCCACTGATACATGCCGCCGGGCAGGACGCTGCTCGGAATGGTCGGCGCGCCGTTGAAATACGGGCCGCCGTAGGCACTTTTCTGGTCGGTGTCGCGATCGTCCTTGTACTTTTCGTAGGTCAGGCCCAGGCGCGAGTCGTCGTTGTAGTTCCAGCCGAGCTTGGCCAGGACGTTGGTCGCGCGCACGTCTTCCGGGTTGGCGGCGGTGCGCGCAAGGCCGGTGCCATTGTTGCCGCCGAAGGACTCGGTTTCGTGTCCGTCGCGCTGGCTGTAATGCAGCAAGCCGTCGAACTCACCGCTGCGCCCGGCGACGGTGGCGGACTTCAGCCAGCTGTCATCAGCGGAGCTGTAACCGCTTTTCAGGCGCGCGCCGACGTCCTTGCCCGGTTTGATGATGTCGTCGGCGTCCAGCGTGTAATAGCTGACCGCGCCGCCGATGGCGTTGCTGCCGTACAGCACCGAGGCCGGGCCACGGAGGATTTCCACGCGTTTGACGATTTCCGGGTCGACATAGTTGCGCTGGCTCTTGGCGTAGGGGCCGTTGAAGAAACCGTTGGGAATCTCCACGCCATCGACCTGGGTCAGGATGCGGTCGCCGTCGATACCGCGAATGTTGTAGCCACTGATGCCGCCGCGCTGACCGGCACCGCCAACGGAAACGCCCGGTTCGTAGCGCACCAGATCCTTGATGGTATTGACGTTGTTGCGGTCAAGCTCTTGGCGATCATGCACGCTGACCGTCGAGGGCACGCTGTTGACCGACTGTTCCTGGCGAGTGGCGCTGATGGTCACCTGATCGAGATTGAGCGTGCCGCTGCTGTTGCGTTTTTCCAGCACGACATTGTTGTTGCTCAGTTTGCGAAAGCTCAGGTTGGTCCCCACCAACAGGCGCTCGAGGGCTTTTTCCGGCGGCAGCGAACCGCGCACGCCCGGCGACGAGACGTTCTGCCCCAACTCGGCCGGCAGGCCGACCTGCCAACCGGTCACGGCGGTAAAGGCATTCAATGCCGAAACCAGTGGTTGCTGGCCGATGGCGAACGCGTAATCGCCCATGTTGCGCGTCGGTTGCTCGGCGGCCGCCAGCAGCGGTGCGGTGCCAGCCATGAGGATGGCCGCAGTCAGCAGCGACAGTACGCGGGAAGGGGAAGCAGTCTGGCGGGTAAGGCGTGAGGACATCGATAGCGCTCCGTGTCGCACGAATCTTTATAGGTGCTGATCGGCATGGTTAGATGCGAATCAATTGCATTGGCTATAACGAGACGTACTGTCGTTGGCTATCGAGTAAAAATAATTCTCATTCAGTTCAGAATCACCAGCGCAGGGAATTCCTGCAGGCGCGCCGAGGTGATGTGGGCGAGAGAGCGGACCACGTCGAGCGGCTGGTCGAGACGGTAATTGCCGGTGACGGCGACGTCGGCCAGTTGCTCGTTGTTGTTGATGATCCAGCCCGGATAGTAGCGGCGCAGCTCGGCCAGCACCTGATTCAGCGGGCAGTTCTCGAACACCAGACGGCCTTCAACCCAGGCCAGATCGGCATTGGCGTCGAGCTTGGCAGGGCGATCAAATCCGTTGGGGCCGATGCGAATGCTTTCCCCGGCACGCAGGCGCACCCGGGCATCGTTGTGGGTGGCGCGCAGATCGACATCGCCACGTTGCACATTCACTTGCGCGACCCCGTCGAGGTAGCGCACGGCGAATGCGGTGTCGTGGACGCTGGCCGTTACCGGACCTGCGTCGATCTCCAGCGGCTGATTGCGCCCGCTGGCGATCTCGAAAAACGCCTCGCCCTGAAACAGCCGCGCCACGCGCTGTTGATCGTTGATGGTGCTGGAAAACGCCGAGTTGGTATTGAGCAGGACCTTCGAGCCGTCCTCCAGTTGCAGCCGCTGACGCTCGCCAACCACGGTGAGGTGATCCGCTTGAATGCGCATCGGCAGGTTGCTGAAACTGAACAGCCCGAGGATCAGCACCGCAGCGGTAGCCAGCGGTTTCCAGTGCGGGCGCAAGCGTTTGAGAAAAGTGATTTTTACCGGTTTTGCTGCCAGAGCCTCGGCGCACAGTGCGACTTGCGGGCCGTCCCAGATCGCCTGGGCCTTGGCGAATGCCTCGGCATTCAACGGATCAGCCGCCAGCCAGGCATGAAATTGCCGGGTCTGTTCCTCATCCGGGCTGCCGAGCACGATGAGCCAGTCCAGCGCCTGGTCCATTGCAGCTGCAGCGTCCCGCGCTAAATCGGGCGAAGGCGGGCGGTGGGTGTCCGTCACGGTGGTTCCTCAGGGCTTCTGGCGAAGCAAGGCTTCTGGCGAAGCAGTTTCTAGCTTCAAGCTGCAAGCTGCAAGCCGGATGGGTTACTGCATTTCGTTTTTGCTTGCCGCTTGAAGCTTGCAGCTCAAAGCTTGCCACTGCCGTTATGTCGTTCGGCAACGCCGATGCAGATCGACATGATCAGTTTCAGTTCCTTCTGCACGGTGCTCAGCGAAACATCAAGTTCATCAGCGATTTCCTGATAGCTGTGGCCGTGCAAACGGCTGAGGATGAAGATCTGCTGCTGGCGCGGGCTGAGTTGGCTGAGGCTCACGTTCAAACGCTCCAGCAGTTGTTCGGCGTGGGCGGCGTCTTCAGCGCTGCTGGCGGGCGCGGCGATGCTCTGCACGACATCTTGCGGCACGTCGTCGACCATGGTCCGCGCATGAATCTTGCGCGCGCGCAAATGATCCAGCGCCAGATTGCGCGCGGTCTGGAAGACAAAGGGTTCAAGGTGATCAATGGCCCGTTCGCTCAACGCCCGGGTCACGCGCAGGTAGGTCTCCTGCAACAGGTCTTCAGCGGTGCTGTGATTGTTGACCATCCGTTCCAGCGTGCGCAGCAGGGAAGTGCGCTGGGCGAGGAAGACGTGGTTGAAGCGCGATTGACTCACGGGAGGACCTGATCCATTTCGAGCGAATGATAATGCTTATCATCCAGCCGAATGGTCAAGTGCTGATTTCGAATTGAAATCGGATCTCCTGTGGGAGCGAGCCTGCTCGCGAAGGCGTCGTGTCAGTCAATTCCATATCGACTGACAGAAAGCTTTCGCGAGCAGGCTCGCGCCCACAGGGATTGGGGGCCGGCTGAGATTATTCGGCGTTACACAACGCCAGGCAGTTATCCAGCATGCGGTTGGAGAAGCCCCATTCGTTGTCGTACCAGGCCAGCACTTTCAGCAACTTGCCACTGACTTTGGTGTGGTTGGCGTCGAAGATTGACGACAGCGGGTTGTGGTTGAAGTCGCTGGAAACCAGCGGCAATGTGTTGTAACCAAGAATTTTCGAATGCTGGCTCGCCGCTTTCAGCAGGGCGTTGACTTCGTCGGCACTGGCTTCTTTCTTCAGTTGCACGGTGAGGTCGACCAGCGACACATTGATCACCGGTACGCGCACAGCCATGCCGGTCAGTTTGCCCGCCAGCTCCGGCAGCACCAGGCCTACCGCTTCGGCTGCGCCGGTCTTGCTCGGGATCATGTTCTGCGTGGCCGAGCGGGCACGGTACGGGTCGCTGTGATAGACGTCGGTGAGGTTCTGGTCGTTGGTGTAGGCGTGGATGGTGGTCATCAAACCGCTTTCGATGCCCAGCTCGCGATGCAGCACCTGCGCCACTGGCGCGAGGCAGTTGGTGGTGCACGAAGCGTTGGAAATGATCTGGTGCGACTGACGCAGAATGTCGTGGTTGACGCCATAAACGACGGTGGCGTCGGCGCCTTTGGCCGGGGCAGAAATGATCACCTTGCGGGCGCCGGCGCTGATATGCGCGGCAGCTTTGGCACGGTCGGTGAACAGACCGGTGCATTCGAACACTACGTCGATTTTTTCAGCGGCCCACGGCAGGTCGGCCGGGTTGCGAATGGCGCTGACCGCGATGCGGTCGCCATTGACCGTCAGGCTTTCGTTATCGTGCGCCACTTCGGCGTCGAAAGTACCGTGGACGGTGTCGTATTTGAGCAGATGGGCATTGATCGAACTGTCACCCAGATCGTTGATCGCGACGATCTGCAGGTCTTGACGATAGCCTTGGGTATACAGTGCGCGCAGGACATTACGGCCGATGCGGCCGAAACCATTGATTGCAATTCGAAGAGTCATGGAACAGCGCCGCCGTCGTTTTGTTGTTGGAATTACAAGATTATTCGCATAAAAATAGAAAACAAGCCTTTTTAGTGGCAATATTTTGTTTTATCTACAACGAGTGACCTGAATCAACTGGTCCGAATGGTCAAAAAAGCCGTCTGTCATTCCAACAACAACGGCGTTTGATCAGCATAGACAATCAGGTCGCCACATCCGTTAGCCTGGAGTTCTACACATGCATCCCCGCGTTCTTGAGGTCACCGAACGGCTTATCGCCCGCAGCCGCGCCACGCGTCAGGCTTACCTTGCATTGATTCGCGGCGCTGCCACCGACGGCCCGATGCGCGGCAAGCTGCAATGCGCCAACTTCGCCCACGGCGTGGCCGGTTGCGGCACTGAAGACAAGCACAGCCTGCGGATGATGAACTCGGCGAACATCGCCATTGTGTCTTCGTATAACGACATGCTTTCGGCGCACCAGCCGTACGAAGTCTTTCCACAACAGATCAAGAACGCCCTGCGCGAAATCGGCTCGGTCGGCCAGTTCGCCGGCGGCACTCCGGCCATGTGCGATGGCGTGACCCAGGGTGAGCCGGGCATGGAACTGAGCCTGCCCAGCCGCGAAGTGATCGCGATGTCCACCGCCGTGGCGTTGTCGCACAACATGTTCGACGGCGCGCTGATGCTCGGCATCTGCGACAAGATCGTTCCGGGCCTGATGATGGGTTCGCTGCGTTTCGGTCATCTGCCAACGATCTTCGTACCGGGCGGGCCGATGGTTTCGGGGATTTCCAACAAGGAAAAAGCCGACGTCCGCCAGAAGTACGCCGAAGGCAAGGCGACCCGTGAAGAGCTGCTGGAATCGGAGATGAAGTCCTACCACAGCCCGGGCACCTGCACCTTCTACGGCACCGCTAACACCAACCAGTTGCTGATGGAAGTCATGGGCCTGCACTTGCCGGGCGCGTCTTTCGTCAACCCGAACACACCACTGCGCGACGCCCTGACCCGCGAAGCCGCGCATCAGGTCACGCGCCTGACCAAGCAGAACGGCAACTTCATGCCGATCGGCGAAATCGTCGACGAGAAGGCGCTGGTCAACTCCATCGTTGCCTTGCACGCCACCGGCGGCTCGACCAACCACACCCTGCACATGCCGGCCATCGCCATGGCCGCTGGCATTCAACTGACCTGGCAGGACATGGCCGACCTTTCCGAAGTCGTGCCGACCCTGAGCCACGTCTACCCGAACGGCAAAGCCGACATCAACCACTTCCAGGCAGCGGGCGGCATGTCGTTCCTGATCCGCGAACTGCTCGGCGCCGGCCTGCTGCACGAAGACGTCAACACCGTGCTCGGCCATGGTCTGAGCCAGTACACCAAGGAGCCGTTCCTCGATAACGGCGAGCTGGTCTGGCGCGAAGGCCCGATCGACAGCCTCGACGAAAACATCCTGCGTCCGGTATCCCGTGCGTTCTCGCAAGAGGGCGGCTTGCGGGTGATGGAAGGCAACCTCGGTCGCGGGGTGATGAAGGTTTCTGCCGTTGCGCTGGAGAACCAGATCGTCGAAGCACCGGCGATGGTGTTCCAGGATCAGCAGGATTTGGCGGACGCATTCAAGGCCGGTCTGCTGGAGAAGGATTTTGTCGCGGTGATGCGCTTCCAGGGCCCGCGTTCCAACGGCATGCCCGAGCTGCACAAGATGACGCCGTTCCTCGGCGTGCTGCAGGATCGCGGCTTCAAAGTGGCGTTGGTGACTGACGGGCGCATGTCCGGCGCGTCGGGGAAAATCCCCGCAGCGATTCACGTCAGCCCGGAAGCTTATGTCGGTGGCGCTTTGGCGCGCGTGCAAGAGGGCGATATCATCCGCGTCGATGGCGTCAAAGGCACCTTGGAACTGAAGGTCGACGCCGCCGAATTTGCAGCGCGCGAACCTGCCAAGGGCCTGTTGGGCAACAATATTGGCAGCGGCCGCGAGCTGTTTGGCTTCATGCGCATGGCCTTCAGCTCGGCGGAGCAGGGCGCCAGCGCCTTCACTTCTGCCCTGGAGACGCTTAATTGAAACTGGCTTTGGTCGGTGACATCGGAGGCACCAACGCGCGGTTCGCGTTGTGGCAAAACCAGCAACTGCAATCGGTTCAGGTGCTGGCCACGGCCGACTTTGCCACCCCGGAAGAGGCAATCGCCTTGTACCTGAGCGGGCTCGGTCTGGCGCCGGGCTCGATCGGCTCGGTGTGCCTGTCGGTGGCAGGTCCGGTGAGTGGCGATGAATTCAAATTCACCAACAATCACTGGCGGCTCAGCCGCAGCGCGTTCTGCAAGACCTTGCAGGTCGAGCAGTTGTTGCTGACCAACGACTTCTCGGCGATGGCGCTGGGCATGACCCGCTTGCAGCCCGGCGAATTCCGCGTGGTTTGCGAAGGCACGCCGGAGCCGTTGCGCCCGGCGGTGGTGATCGGCCCGGGCACTGGCCTGGGTGTCGGCACCTTGCTCGATCTCGGTGAAGGCCGCTTCGCGGCGTTGCCGGGCGAGGGCGGCCACGTCGACCTGCCGCTGAGCAGTCCGCGCGAAACGCAACTGTGGCAACACATCTACAACGAGATCGGCCATGTCAGCGCGGAAACCGCGTTGAGCGGCGGCGGCCTGCCGCGGCTGTACCGGGCGATCTGCGCGGTGGATGGCCATGAGCCGAAGCTTGAGACGCCGGAAGCGATCACCGCCGCCGGTCTGGCCGGTGATCCGATTGCTTTGGAAGTGCTCGAGCAATTCTGCTGCTGGCTGGGTCGCGTTGCCGGCAACAACGTGCTCACCACCGGCGCGCGCGGTGGCGTGTTCATCGTTGGCGGAGTGATTCCACGCTTCGCCGATTTCTTCCTCGCCAGCGGCTTCGCCCGCTGCTTCGCCGACAAGGGCTGCATGAGCGATTACTTCAAAGGCATCCCGGTCTGGCTGGTGACCGCGCCGTATTCCGGCCTCGTTGGTGCCGGTGTGGCCCTGGACCAATCAATCCCGACCTGAAATGCAATCCAATTGTGGGAGCGAGCCTGCTCGCGAAAGCGGTGTGTCAGTCAACAGATCTGTTGAATGTTAAAACCGATTCGCGAGCAGGCTCGCTCCCACAAGGGTTTCTGTAGTGTTTGTTAGTTTGATGCTTAAGGCATAATCCGCCCCAACTCCAACAACAAGGATGCCTTCGAAGTGAGCTCAGTCAACAAGTCGATATTGTTGGTCGATGACGACCAGGAAATACGCGAGTTGCTGGAAACCTACCTGACCCGCGCCGGGTTTCAGGTGAGGGCCACCGCCGATGGTGCCGGTTTTCGTCAGGCGCTCAACGAGGCGCCGAGCGATCTGGTGATCCTCGATGTCATGCTGCCCGACGAAGACGGCTTCAGCCTGTGCCGTTGGGTACGCCAGCACCCGCGTCAGGCACAGGTGCCAATCATCATGCTGACTGCCAGTTCCGACGAAGCCGACCGGGTGATCGGTCTGGAGCTCGGCGCCGACGATTACCTCGGCAAACCGTTCAGCCCGCGCGAACTGCAAGCGCGGATCAAGGCCCTGCTGCGTCGCGCGCAATTCGCCCACGAACGCAGCGGCAGCGAAGTGCTGGTCTTCGACGACTGGCGCCTGGACACGGTCAGCCATCGGCTGTTCCACACCGACGGCGAGGAAGTGATCCTCTCCGGTGCCGATTTCGCCCTGCTGAAACTGTTCCTCGATCATCCGCAGCAAATCCTCGACCGCGACACCATCGGCAACGCCACCCGTGGCCGCGATCTGATGCCGCTCGATCGCATCGTCGACATGGCCGTCAGTCGTTTGCGCCAACGCCTGCGCGACACCGAAAAACCGCCACGGCTGATCCGCACGGTGCGCGGCAGCGGTTATCAGTTGGCAGCCAATGTGGTTGCCGGCAATGCTCACTGAGTCGCTACGCAAATTTGCCAACCGCATACCGGTGCCGCGCTCACTGCTCGGGCGGATGCTGCTGCTGACTCTGCTGGCGGTGCTGTTCGCGCAGACGCTGTCGAGCGTGATCTGGGTGTCGCAACTGCGCGCCACCCAGCTCGAAGGCCTGGTCACCAGCGCCCGCAGCCTGGCGCATTCGATGACTGCCAGCGTCAGCTATTTCCGTTCCCTGCCGGTGGCCTACCGACCGCTGGTGCTCGATCAGTTGCGCAGCATGGGCGGCACCCGGTTTGTCGTGACGCTCAATGACAAGCCGCTGGGCATGGACGTGCTGCCGGTGACGCCGCGCAAGGCTGCGGTGATGCAAGCGGTGGACGAAGTGCTGCGCCAGTCTCTGGGCCATGACACGGATATTTCGGTGACCTTCGTCAGCCCCGAAGACCTGCGGATTTTCAACGCCGGGCTGAAACTTGATGAATTGCCACGCTCCTGGGCGCATTACGCGCTGACCCTGGAGCCGGTGAATCCGCCGGTGCTGGTCACGCAGATTCAAATGGCTCCGGGGGAATGGCTGTACATCGCCTCGTTGCTGCCGGAGCCGTACACCAGTCTCGAAGAGCAAGGCCTGCCGGCGCAGCAGGTGTGGTTTATCGTCCTGACCAGCGGCTTTTTGCTGTTGTTCATCGGCCTGCTGGTGCACTGGCAGAGCCGGCCGCTCAAGCGCCTGGCGCGGGCAGCGCGGGATCTGTCGCTGGGCGCCGATGTCGAGCCAGTGGCGGAGGGCGGTGGCAGTGAAGTGGTCGAAGTCGGTCGCGCGTTCAACACCATGCGCGAACGCATCAGCCGCTACCTGACCGAACGCAGCCAGTTGTTCAGCGCGATTTCCCATGATCTGCGCACGCCGATCACGCGTCTGCGCTTGCGCGTCGAACTGCTCGAAGACGAACAGCTGCAAGCCAAGTTCGGCCGCGATCTGGATGAGCTGGAGCTGCTGGTCAAAGGCGCTCTGCAATGCGTGAAAGACACCGACATCCACGAGAACATCGAGCCGGTGGATCTCAATCATGTCCTCGATTGCCTGGTCGAGCCGTATCTGGCGCCGAACGGCAATGGCCGCGTCACTCAGCATGGCCGCGCGCTGTCGGCATACCCGGGCAAACCACTGGCGCTCAAGCGCTGCATCGGCAACCTGATCGACAACGCCTTGAAGTACGGGCAGAACGCGCATCTGCACATCGATGACGATGACAGCGCCTTTGTTCTGCATGTCGATGATGAAGGGCCGGGTGTGCCGCAGCAGCGGCTGGAGCAAGTGTTCGAGCCGCACTTCCGTTTGGCGGGGCAGCAGCAGGGTTATGGCTTGGGCCTTGGCATTGCGCGCAACATTGCGCATAGCCATGGCGGCGAGGTGACGTTGCAGAACCTGCGTGAGGGCGGGTTGCGGGTGACGTTGCAGTTGCCTCGGTCTGTGGATTAGCCCCGAAAAGCCCCTCACCCTAGCCCTCCCGAAACGTCGGACCGCCCAGAGGGAGAGGGGACCGATTGGGGGATGCTGCTGAGCTGCGCTGACCTGTAAATGCGGTGGTGAATCATAATCGCCAATATTTTTCAGGTCGACAGAGGACGCAAGACACCTCGGTCGGCCCCCTCTCCCTCCGGGAGAGGGTTGGGGTGAGGGTGCTTTTGCTCTTCTTTTTTGTCACGAGCTAGTGACAAATACCGTCCCCTTCGTTACAAGCCCGCCCCGGCCCGTTGTTTAGACTGCCCGCAGTCCTAACAACAAAAAAGGGTCACACCATGGACACCTTTCACCCAGACTTCAGCAGTTGGCTGAACGCCCCTGCCCACCAGCAATGGCTCGCCGCCGAAGGCCTGCGTCTGCTGGATTTCGCCAAGGCATCACGACTGCCCGAAGGCTTCGGCAACCTCGACGAGCGCGGCCGTTTGCCGGCGCACGCGCAAGCCGAGACCATGAACACCGCGCGCATGACCCACAGCTTCGCCATGGCCCACATTCAGGGCCTGCCGGGGTTTGCCGAGCTGGTCGATCACGGTATCGCCGCGTTGCGCGGGCCACTGCGTGATGCGTTGCACGGCGGCTGGTTTGCGGTGGCCGAACACCGCGACGACAACACCGGCAAGAACGCCTACCTGCACGCCTTTGTCGCGCTCGCCGCCAGCTCCGCCGTGGTCGCACAACGGCCCGGCGCCCAGGCCTTGCTCGATGACGCCATCGACATCATCGACACTTATTTCTGGAGCGAAGAAGAGGGCGCCATGCGCGAATTCTTCAATCGCGACTGGAGCGAAGAAGAAGCCTATCGCGGCGCCAACAGCAACATGCACGCGACCGAAGCATTCCTCGCGCTGGCCGATGTCACTGAAGATCCGCGCTGGCTGGTGCGCGCCCAGCGCATCGTCGAACGAGTGATCCATGGTCACGCTGCAGCCAACGACTACATGGTCATCGAACACTTCGATCGCGATTGGCAACCGCTGCGCGAATACAACCACGACAATCCGGCTGACGGTTTTCGTCCTTACGGCACCACGCCGGGCCACGGTTTCGAGTGGGCGCGCTTGCTCCTGCATCTTGAAGCCGCGCGGGTGCAGGCCGGCATGCTTACGCCGGGCTGGCTGGCGACTGATGCGCAAAAACTCTTCGAAAACAATTGCCGGCACGGCTGGGATGTCGATGGCGCACCGGGCATTGTCTACACCCTCGACTGGCACAACAAAGCCGTGGTCCGCCATCGCCTGCACTGGACGCATGCCGAAGCCAGCGCCGCCGCCAGTGCCTTGCTCAAACGCACCGGCGACGGGCAATACGAAACCTGGTACCGGCTGTTCTGGGAGTTCTGCGAGACGAATTTCATCGACCGCTGCAACGGCAGTTGGCATCACGAACTCAATCCGCAGAATGTGCCAAGTGCCGATATCTGGCCGGGCAAGCCCGATCTGTATCACGCCTGGCAGGCTGTGCTGATTCCGCGATTGCCGCTGGCGCCAAGCATGGCCACGGCTTTGGCGCAGTTGTCCCAGCCTGTTGCTGTGTAACCATGTCGTGACATTTACGCGTCCCTTCGTTACCTGCGAAGCGAAACGCTCTGTTTAAACTCCGTGCAGCGCAAGCACCAGACTTGCAATGCATAACAACAAGAAAGGTACATCTCGAATGAATGCGATTTCTCGCCTCGCTACTGTCATTTCTGTCGCCTCCCTGTTCCCGCTCGCAATCCTGCCGCTCAGTGTCTCCGCTGCCGATTCCAAAGGTTCGGTCGAAGTCGTGCACTGGTGGACCTCCGGTGGCGAAAAAGCCGCTGTCGATGTGCTCAAGGCCCAAGTCGAAAAAGACGGTTTCACCTGGAAGGACGGCGCTGTCGCCGGTGGTGGCGGTGCGACTGCCATGACCGTGCTGAAAAGCCGTGCCGTTGCCGGTAACCCGCCAGGCGTAGCGCAGATCAAAGGCCCGGACATCCAGGAATGGGCGTCGACCGGCCTGCTCGACACCGACGTTTTGAAAGACGTCGCCAAGTCGGAAAAGTGGGACAGCCTGCTCGACAAGAAAGTCTCCGATACCGTGAAGTACGACGGTGATTACGTGGCCGTGCCGGTGAACATTCACCGCGTGAACTGGCTGTGGATCAACCCGGAAGTCTTCAAGAAAGCCGGCATCACCAAGAATCCAACCACCCTCGAAGAGTTCTACGCGGCCGGCGACAAGCTGAAAGCGGCGGGCTTCATTCCGCTCGCCCACGGCGGTCAGCCTTGGCAGGACAGCACCGTGTTCGAAGCCGTGGTGCTCTCGGTCATGGGCGTGGATGGCTACAAGAAAGCCCTGGTCGATCTCGACAACAAAGCGCTGACCGGCCCGGAAATGGTCAAGGCGCTCACCGAGCTGAAGAAAGTCGCGACCTACATGGACGCGGACGGCAAAGGCCAGGACTGGAACCTCGAAGCGGCCAAGGTCATCAACGGCAAGGCCGGCATGCAGATCATGGGTGACTGGGCCAAGTCCGAATGGACCGCCGCCAAGAAAGTCGCCGGCAAGGACTACGAGTGCGTAGCGTTCCCGGGCACCGACAAGGCATTCACCTACAACATCGACTCGCTGGCCGTGTTCAAGCAGAAGGACGCAGGCACTGCGGCCGGTCAGCAGGACATCGCCAAAGTCGTGCTGGGTGAGAACTTCCAGAAAGTCTTCAGCATCAACAAAGGCTCGATCCCGGTGCGCAACGACATGTTGAACAACATGGACAAGCTCGGCTTCGATTCCTGCGCGCAGACCGCTGCCAAAGACTTCCTCGCGGACGCCAAGTCCGGCGGCCTGCAACCAAGCATGGCGCACAACATGGCGACCACGCTGGCCGTGCAGGGCGCGTTCTTTGACGTAGTCACCAACTACATCAACGACCCGAAAGCCGACCCGGCCGATGCGGCGAAGAAACTCGGCGCGGCGGTTCAGTCGGCCAAGTAATGCTTGGCCCTGTAGGAGTGGGCGTTTGTGGTGAGGGGATTCATCCCCGATGGGTTGCGAAGCGACCCCGGAAAGTTGCAGCGGCGCAGTGTCTGAAATACCGCATGTAATGATTTCGCGACTGCTGCGCAGTCGATCGGGGATAAATCCCCTCGCCACAGGGCTCACTCCTGCAAGGGAATGCTTTCGTAAACCCTTATTGTGGATTTCCCCATGAGTTCTGTTGCTGTGTTCAGCAAGGCCTCGCCGTTCGATGCATTGCAGCGCTGGCTACCGAAACTGGTGCTGGCGCCGAGCATGTTCATCGTGCTGGTGGGCTTCTATGGCTACATCCTGTGGACGTTCATTCTGTCGTTCACCACCTCGACTTTCCTGCCCAACTACAAGTGGGCCGGTCTGGCGCAATACGCGCGGTTGTTCGACAACGATCGCTGGTGGGTGGCGAGCAAGAACCTCGCCGTGTTCGGCGGCATGTTCATCGGCATCACTCTGGTGATCGGCGTGTTGCTGGCGGTGTTCCTCGACCAGCGCATCCGTCGCGAAGGCTTTATCCGCACCATTTACCTGTACCCGATGGCGCTCTCGATGATCGTTACCGGTACCGCGTGGAAATGGCTGCTCAACCCGGGCATGGGCCTGGACAAATTGTTGCGTGACTGGGGCTGGGAAGGTTTCCGTCTGGACTGGCTGATCGACCCTGATCGCGTGGTCTACTGCCTGGTGATTGCCGCTGTGTGGCAAGCCTCGGGCTTCATCATGGCGATGTTCCTCGCCGGCCTGCGTGGCGTCGATCAATCGATCATCCGTGCTGCGCAGATCGACGGCGCGAGCATGCCGCGCATCTACTGGAAAGTCGTGCTGCCAAGCCTGCGTCCGGTGTTCTTCAGTGCGGTGATGATCCTCGCGCACATCGCGATCAAGAGCTTCGACCTCGTTGCGGCAATGACCGCCGGCGGCCCGGGTTATTCCTCCGACCTGCCAGCGATGTTCATGTATTCCTTCACCTTCAGTCGCGGCCAGATGGGCATGGGCTCGGCCAGTGCGATTCTGATGCTCGGTGCGATCCTCGCGATCATCGTGCCTTACCTGTATTCCGAGCTGAGGACCAAGCGTCATGACTAGTCTCGCTGCCAAACCTGCGATCAGCTTCAGTCGCATCGCGATCTACGCGGTGCTGATCCTTGCGGTGTTCCTCTATCTGGTGCCGCTGGTGGTGATGTTGCTGACCAGCTTCAAGACCCCGGAAGACATCAGCACCGGCAACCTGCTGAGCTGGCCGACCGTGGTCAGCGGCATCGGCTGGGTCAAGGCCTGGGCCACGGTTGACGGCTACTTCTGGAACTCGATCAAGATCACCGTACCGGCGGTAATCATCTCCACCGCCATCGGTGCGTTGAACGGTTACGTGCTGTCGATGTGGCGCTTCCGTGGTTCGCAGTTGTTCTTCGGTCTGCTGCTGTTCGGCTGCTTCCTGCCGTTCCAGACCGTGCTGCTGCCAGCCTCGTTCACCCTCGGCAAGATGGGCCTGGCGAGCACCACCACCGGCCTGGTGTTCGTGCACGTGGTCTACGGTCTGGCGTTCACCACGCTGTTCTTCCGCAACTACTACGTGAGCATTCCCGATGCGCTGGTCAAGGCTGCGCGTCTGGATGGCGCGGGTTTCTTCACGATTTTCCGCCGCATCATTCTGCCGATGTCGACGCCGATCATCATGGTCTGCCTGATCTGGCAGTTCACCCAGATCTGGAACGACTTCCTGTTCGGGGTGGTGTTCTCCAGCGGTGATTCGCAACCGATCACCGTGGCGCTGAACAACCTGGTCAACACCAGCACCGGCGCCAAGGAATACAACGTGGATATGGCAGCGGCGATGATCGCCGGCCTGCCGACCCTGCTGGTCTATGTGGTCGCAGGCAAGTATTTCGTGCGCGGGCTGACGGCCGGCGCGGTCAAGGGGTAATCATGGCTACGCTTGAACTTCGCAACGTAAACAAGACCTACGGGGCCGGCCTGCCGGACACCCTGAAGAACATCGAACTGTCGATCAAGGACGGTGAATTCCTGATCCTCGTCGGCCCGTCGGGCTGCGGCAAATCGACCTTGATGAACTGCATCGCCGGCCTGGAAACCATCACCGGCGGCGCGATCATGATCGGTGATCAGGATGTCAGCGGCATGAGCCCCAAGGATCGTGACATCGCCATGGTGTTTCAGTCCTACGCGCTGTACCCGACCATGAGCGTGCGCGAGAACATCGAGTTCGGCCTGAAGATCCGCAAGATGCCACAGGCAGCGATCGACGAAGAAGTCGCCCGTGTCGCCAAGCTGTTGCAGATCGAACACCTGCTCAACCGCAAGCCGGGCCAGCTCTCCGGTGGTCAGCAACAGCGCGTGGCGATGGGCCGTGCTCTGGCGCGGCGGCCGAAGATCTACCTGTTCGACGAACCGCTGTCGAACCTCGACGCCAAGCTGCGCGTCGAGATGCGTACCGAAATGAAACTGATGCACCAGCGCCTGAAAACTACCACCGTTTACGTGACCCACGACCAGATCGAAGCGATGACTCTGGGCGACAAGGTCGCGGTGATGAAGGACGGCATCATTCAGCAGTTCGGTACGCCGAAAGACATCTACAACAACCCGGCCAACCTGTTCGTGGCGAGCTTCATCGGCTCGCCGCCGATGAACTTCATCCCCCTGCGTTTGCAGCGCAAGGACGGTCGTCTGCTGGCGCTGCTCGACAGCGGCCAGGCGCGCTGCGAATTGCCGATGAGCATGCAGGACGCCGGGCTTGAAGATCGCGAAGTGATCCTCGGCCTGCGCCCGGAGCAGATCGTGCTGGCGAACGGCGAGGGCAATGGTCTGCCAAGCATCCGCGCCGAAGTGCAGGTCACCGAACCGACCGGTCCGGACACCCTGGTGTTCGTCAACTTGAACGACACCAAGGTCTGCTGCCGACTGGCGCCCGACGTGGCACCGCAGGTAGGCGAAAGCCTGACGCTGCAGTTCGATCCATCAAAGGTGTTGTTGTTCGATGCCAATACCGGTGAGCGTCTGGGCGTTGCGGGCCAGGTGCAGACAGAAAACCGGTCGGCGAATGTGGCGGAGTTCAAAGGGCGCTGAAGAACAATGCTGGAATGCGGTCCTGTGGGAGCTGGCTTGCCAGCGATGGCATCAAACCGGTTTGGCGACAGACCGAGTCGCTCGCATCGCTGGCAAGCCAGCTCCCACAAGGGCCGGTTCCACAAAGGAGCACGCGGTGAATGGCCTGTCATTCGTCGCACTTTATGTAAACCGCGTTAGATAAAAACAGTTAATAACAATAAAGACGAGGATGTAGGGATGAAAAAGAAACACGTCAATGCCCGGTTGATCTGCCAGGTTTCTGCGGCAGCTGCACTGGTGCTGGCCGGTAATGCAATGGCGGCGGATGCGTTCAGCTCCGACTCCAAGTGGATGACCGGCGACTGGGGCGGCGAGCGCACCAAGCTGATCGAGCAGGGTATCGACATCAAGGCCGACTACGTTGGCGAGATGGGCGCCAACCTGAACGGCGGCTACAACGACGACAAGACCGCGCGTTACGCCGACCAGTTCGGTCTGGGCGTGGCCCTCGACCTGCAGAAACTGTGGGGCTGGGACAACACCCAGGCGAAGATCCAGCTGACCAACCGTAACGGCTACAACATCTCCAACGACCGCGTTGGCGATCCGCGTGCCGGCACCCTCAGCTCCTCGCAGGAAGTCTACGGCCGTGGCCACATGGTGCGTCTGACCCAGTTGTGGATCCAGCACCAGTTCTTCGACAACAAGCTCGACGTCAAGGCCGGTTACTTCGGCGAAGGCGAAGACTTCAACACCTTCCCGTGCGACTTCCAGAACCTGGCGTTCTGCGGTTCGCAAGTGGGTAACTGGGCGACCAACATCTGGTACAACTGGCCCGTCAGCCAGGCCGCGATCCGTGTGAAGTACAACATCAACGACGAGCTCTACGCGCAAATCGGTGCGTACAACCAGAACCCGTCGCAACTGGAACACGGCAACGGCTTCAAGCTCAGCGGCAGCGGCACCAAAGGTACCGTGCTGCCGGTTGAGTTGGTCTGGTCGCCGAAGGTCAACAGCCTGCCGGGCGAATACCGCGTCGGTTACTACAAGAGCACGGCCGATGCCGACGACGTTCGCGAAGACGTCAACGGTCTCGATGCGGCAACCACCGGTGATGACTACAAGTCGCACAACAGCAAAAGCGGTTACTGGTTCGTTGCGCAACAGCAACTCACCAGCCACAACGGTGATGCCACTCGCGGTCTGAACATCGCTGCCAACGCGACTTTCCACGACAAGGACACCAACTTCATCGACAACTACCAGTCGGTGATGTTTGTCTACAAAGGCCCGTTCGATGCGCGTCCGAAAGATGACATCGGTATTGGCGCTGCGCGTATCCACGTCAACAAGGACGTCAAGCGCAATGCTGAACTGCTGAACGCTGCCAACGGTGTGTCCGACTACAACAACGCCGCGTTCTCGCCGATTCGTGAGACCGAGTACAACTACGAACTCAACTACGGCATCCATGTCACCAACTGGCTGACCGTGCGTCCCAACCTGCAATACATCACCCATCCGGGCGGTGTGGATGAAGTCGATAACGCTTTGGTCGCTGGCCTGAAAATTCAGTCAACGTTCTGACGCGTCTGCGATAAGCTCCTCTCTATGTGCGCATTTTGCGGACAGCCAAGGCTGTCCGCTTTTTTTTGTGACACAGGTCAGATGTGTTGCTTGATGATTTTTTGTGGCTGGAGAATTTTTTGTGGCGAGGGGATTCATCCCCGCTGGGCTGCGAAGCGGCCCCAAATCCTACAAGCACAATCTGGCTGATACACCTCGGTGAATGGTATTCAGGGCCGCTTCGCGACCCAGCGGGGATGAATCCCCTCGCCACAAAGTGCTATGCAAGGCTTTTGGATTGATAAGTACCCCATGATTTTCAGGACCGTAGCCAATGCATGAGCATCCGCTGCAACGCTTCTTCAAATCCCTGCGCGAGCGACCGGTGTTCGCCTGGGAGCGCTATCAGATGCGCGACGTGTTGGTGATCGATCATCCGCTGTGTCAGGCGGTGTTCAGTCGTCAGGGCGCGCAGTTGCTGCATTTTCAGCCGCGCGGGCAGAAGCCGTGGTTGTGGTGCGCGGCGAAGTGGCCGCATGTCGGCGCGATTCGCGGTGGCGTGCCGGTGTGCTGGCCGTGGTATGGCCGTCATCCGAGCGAAAACGCGTGGCCGTCCCATGGTTGGGCGCGACTGCTCGACTGGAAACTGCTCGACAGCAGCAGCGCCGAGGATGGCGTGCGCCTGCACTGGCAATTACAGCTGTGCGACTGGCAGGTTGACCTGCATGCGCACCTTGGCGAACGCATGGAATTACGCCTGAGCACCGAGCATCAGGACGACATGCCGTGCCAGTTGAGCCAGGCTTTGCACGCTTACTGGCGTATAGGCGATGTTGGTGAGATAGCGCTGTCTGGGCTCGAAGGCGCGCAGGGTTATGATCAGTTGAATCGTCAGGTTTGCCAGCAGGAAGGCGAGTTGCGAGTCGATGGCGGCTGTCAGCGGGTGTTCCAGCACGACGGCGAATTGCAGCTCAAGGATCACGCCTGGCAGCGCGAGTTGTGCATCGATACCGGTGACAGCGGCGACACCGTCGTCTGGCATCCCGGCGCGCGGCCGTTGCTGGGGGTGAGCTGGGACGAGGTATCGGAATTCGTTTGCGTAGAAGCAGCAGCGGGCGGCACCGACAGCCTGCACCTGGCGCCGGGGGAGAAGGCGCATTTGAGTTTGCAGGCGTGGGCAGCGGCTTAGTGCGTCAAGTACACCGATACCCTCACCCTAGCCCTCTCCCAGAGGGAGAGGGGACCGAATGGGGGATGCTCAAGAATTACGCCGACGTGAAAGTGCAGTTCTGAATCCATAATCGACTGGATATTTCAGGTCGATGTACCGCGCAAGACACCTCGGTCGGCTCCCTCTCCCTCCGGGAGAGGGCTGGGGTGAGGGGGCTTTTGATCTTTAGTTGAATTCATCCCCAACCGGATACCGGCTGGCATTCAGGCTCTCTTTGATCTTGCGCAAATGCGGTTGGAAATCCACCCCGCGACGCAACGTCATCCCGGTCGCCAGCACATCCAGCACCGTCAACTGAATGATCCGCGACGTCATCGGCATGTAAATGTCGGTGTCTTCCGGCAACGGAATATTCAGGCTCAAGGTACTGGCCTTGGCCAGCGGTGAATTCTCCGCCGTCAGGCCCAACACCGAAGCACCGTTCTCGCGGGCAATCCGCGCCACTTCCACCAGCTCGCGGGTACGCCCGGTGTAGGAAATGATCACGAACAGCTCACCGGTGTGCGCCACCGAAGCAATCATTCGCTGCATCAGCACATCGGCATGCGCGGTGACCGCAAGGTTGAAGCGGAAGAACTTGTGCTGCGCATCCAGCGCCACCGGGGCAGAGGCGCCGAGGCCGAAGAAGTGGATCTGCCGGGCCTGGATCAACAGGTCGACGGCGCGGCTGATCAGGTTCGGGTCGAGTGCCTGGCAAGCACTGTCCAGGGAGGCGATGGCGCTGCCGAAAATCTTCTGCGTGTACGCCTCGGGATTGTCGTCAGCCTCGACCGCGCGGCTGACATACGCCGCGCCACTGGCCAGGCTCTGGGCCAATTGCAGCTTGAGTTCGGGATAACCGCTTACACCGAACGAGCGGCAGAAACGGTTGACCGTCGGTTCGCTCACCGAGGCGGCCTGGGCGAGGGCGGCGATGCTGAAGCGGGTGGCCTGCTGCGGGTTGAGCAGGATCACCTCGGCGACCTTACGTTCGGCCTTGTTCAGCTCTTCAAGGCGACTCTGGATCTGTTCCAGTAAATTTCGCACGCGGTCCATATGGAATTCCTGATTCACCGACGCAGAGTTGCGTCGGGCTATGCAAATTGGGCCTTTGATATGGCCCGTGACGGTGGCCTATCCTACTGATGCGTCCGGGCGACCACCACTCGGATTGAGTATTCTGCGAAAATGTTGTGGTTATTACTACATTTTCCCTTGAGTGATGCCTTGAAAAAAGGTATTTGTAGCTTAACTTGATAAAAGAACAAACATCATGCCTTCCATTACGGTTGAACCGTGCACCTTTGCCTTGTTCGGCGCGCTTGGCGATCTGGCCCTGCGCAAGCTGTTTCCTGCCCTGTATCACCTTGACGGTGCCGACCTGCTGCACGAGGACACGCGCATCATCGCGCTGGCCCGTGAGCCCGGCAGCGAGCAGCAGCACATGGCGTTCATCGCCGCCGAATTGCGCCGTTACGTCGGCAAAGAGCTGAACGAAACCGTGGCCGAGCGCTTTCTCGCGCGCCTGACCTATCTGCACGTCGACTTCCTCAAGGCTGAGGATTACGTGGCGCTGGCGGAACTGGCCGGCAGCAGCCAGCGCATGATTGCCTACTTCGCTACTCCGGCGGCGGTGTACGGCGCGATCTGCGAGAACCTCGAGAAAGTCGGTCTGGCCGAAAACACCCGTGTAGTGCTGGAAAAACCGATCGGCTCTGACCTGGAGTCCTCGCGCAAGGTCAACGACGCCGTCGCGCAGTTTTTCCCGGAAGACCGCACCTACCGCATCGACCACTATCTGGGCAAAGAGACCGTTCAAAACCTGATCGCCCTGCGCTTCGCCAACAGCCTGTTCGAAACCCAGTGGAACCAGAATTACATCTCCCACGTGGAAATCACCGTGGCCGAGAAGGTCGGCATCGAAGGCCGTTGGGGCTATTTCGACAAGGCCGGCCAACTGCGCGACATGATCCAGAATCACCTGTTGCAGCTGCTCTGCCTGATTGCCATGGACCCGCCGGCCGACCTGTCCGCCGACAGCATCCGTGACGAGAAAGTGAAAGTGCTCAAGGCGCTCGCGCCGATCAGCCCGGAAGGCCTGACCACACAAGTGGTGCGCGGCCAGTACATCGCCGGCCACAGCGAGGGCAAATCCGTTCCGGGTTACCTCGAAGAACCGAATTCCAACACCCAGAGCGACACCGAAACCTTCGTCGCCCTGCGTGCCGACATCCGCAACTGGCGCTGGGCCGGCGTGCCGTTCTACCTGCGTACCGGCAAGCGCATGCCGCAGAAGCTGTCGCAGATCGTCATCCACTTCAAGGAACCGTCGCACTACATTTTCGCCCCGGAGCAGCGTCTGCAGATCAGCAACAAACTGATCATCCGCCTGCAACCGGACGAAGGCATTTCCTTGCGCGTGATGACCAAGGAGCAGGGCCTGGACAAGGGCATGCAACTGCGCAGCGGGCCGCTGCAACTGAATTTCTCCGACACCTGGCGTAGCGCGCGGATCCCCGATGCCTATGAGCGGTTGTTGCTGGAAGTGATGAACGGCAATCAGAACCTGTTTGTCCGTAAAGATGAAATCGAAGCCGCGTGGAAGTGGTGTGACCAGCTGATCGCCGGGTGGAAGAAATCCGGTGACGCGCCCAAGCCGTATGCGGCCGGGTCGTGGGGGCCGATGAGCTCCATTGCTTTGATCACGCGGGACGGGAGGTCGTGGTATGGCGATATCTGATGTGCAACTGCCGACGGGCGTGACTGCCCGCGAATTCAACAGCCCGGTGCTGCTCGCCGAAGGCCTGGCGCTGAACGTTGCCAAGCAACTGAGCGACGCCATTGCTGCACGCGGCAACGCGGTGCTGGTGGTGTCCGGCGGGCGCAGCCCGGTAGCGTTCTTCCAGCACCTGGCCAAGCAGGAGCTGGACTGGTCGAAGGTCGTCGTGACCCTGGCCGACGAACGCTGGGTACCGGTTGAACATGCCGACAGCAATGCCGGCCTGCTCAAGCAGTATCTGCTCAAAGGCCCGGCAGCCAAGGCGCAGTTCCTCAGCCTCTACAGCGCGGCGGCCAACGTCGAGCAGGCTGCGGAACAGGCCGATCGTCTGCTCGGCGAACTGCCGCCGATCGACGTGCTGGTATTGGGCATGGGCGATGACGGTCACACCGCGTCGCTGTTCCCCGACAGCCCGAACCTCGCCGAAGCCCTGCAAGCCGATGGCACGCGCCGTTGCTGGCCGATGCTGGCGCCCAGCGTGCCGCGTCAGCGCCTGACCATGAGCCGCGCGCTGCTGGCCTCGGCCCGGCACAAGATTCTGTCGATTTCCGGTCAATCGAAACTGACCACCCTGAATGCCGCGCTGGCATCCGATGACGTTGCGGCCATGCCGGTGCGCGCGTTTCTGCAACCTACGTTAGAGATTTACTGGTGCCCATGAGCCAAGGAACAGCCGCTATGACAACCCCATCCCCGACCGTTTCCATGGCGGACAAAGTTGCCCTGATCGACAGTCTCTGCGCCAAGGCGCGGATCCTGCCAGTGATCACCATCGCCCGCGAACAGGACGTGCTGCCACTGGCCGACGCCCTCGCCGCCGGTGGCCTGACCGCGCTGGAAGTGACCCTGCGTTCGCAGTTCGGCCTCAAGGCCATTCAGATTCTGCGCGAACAGCGCCCGGAACTGATGACCGGTGCCGGCACCGTGCTCGACCGCAACATGCTCGCAGCGGCGGAAGCGGCCGGCTCGCAATTCATCGTCACCCCGGGCATCACTCGTGACCTGCTCGAAGCCAGCGTCGACAGCCCTATTCCGCTGTTGCCGGGCATCAGCAACGCCTCGGGGATCATGGAAGGCTACGGTCTGGGCTATCGCCGCTTCAAGCTGTTCCCGGCGGAAGTCAGCGGTGGCGTGGCGGCAATCAAGGCGCTCGGCGGCCCGTTCGGCGAAGTGAAATTCTGCCCGACTGGCGGCGTCGGCCCGGCCAATATCAAGAGCTACATGGCGCTGAAAAACGTCATGTGCGTGGGCGGTAGCTGGATGCTTGATCCGGAGTGGATCAAGAACGGCGACTGGGCGCGTATTCAGGAATGCACTGCCGAAGCCTTGGCGCTGCTGGACTGATCTTTACCCCTACACCTCGTTGTGTGCTTTACGGCTTTATGGTGCGCTTGGTCGGCGCACCTTTTTTTTGCGCTGAAAAAACTGCCGATACATGCGGCGATACATAGTTACTGCACGCTGTCTTTTTCACGGGGTTAATCTGCGTCCATCTTATGGAAGAGAGAACGCCTCATGGACGACCGTCAGTCTCTGACCCTTACACCACAATCCCGTTATCAACCGAAGCAACTTCCCCTCGGCCGCCCCGCAGCCGATTCCCAAGTGCGCAATATCAGCCAGGGTGTCCAAGGCCTGCCGCTGATCCTGCGTCTGTCGCTGGTCGATGCGATGACCAGCGAGCCGGTCATCGGCGCGCTGGTGCGCATTCAACAGCGTGTCGATGGCGACACCAGCCTGGGCGGCAATCAATTGACTGATAGCCATGGCATCGTCCGCTTCACCAGTGTCTATCTGGATCGACCTGCGCACGGGGCTGCTTGCCTGAAGCTGAACGTATTCATTCCCGGCGACGAAGCAGGAGCCCAAGCTCACCACGAGGCCTGGGCCGGCACCTTGCACCTCCCAGGCCGCTGCGGCTGTGAAGCTGCCGCCGAGGACGCCTTGCAGTTGGTATTGCAGCCGATCGCCGGCGCCGATCTTGAAGACGGCGCCTTCGCCAGCCTGACCCTCGGCATCGACACCTTCGCCGTGTCGGCGCAGTTGGGTCTTGAAGGCTACGAAAAAAACTCCGGTGTGCCGTTCTAGCGCAGCTGGTTCAATGCGTGGACCAACTGCTCCATCTCGCCAGCCGTGGTGGTCAGCCCCGGGGTGATGCGAATGCACGGCCCGCATGCGGCGCCGGTGCGCACCACGGTGAACAGGTTGAATTCGCTGAGCAGCCGCTCGGCCATGGCCTGTTGATCGGCATGCCGGGTGAAGCGCAGCGCGGTGATCCCGCAATACAGTTGCGGGTCGTCCGGTGTCAGCACCTCGATGCCCGGCAGGTGCCGCACGGCGCTGACCCACAGGTTGCGCAGGTAATTCAGGCGTGGGCTTTTGGCGGCGGCGCCACCGAGGGCGTCGTGCTCTTCGAACACCAGCGGCAAGGTCATCAGCGCCGGGATGTTCGGCGTGCTGTACGAGGTGCGCGCGCGGATATCGGTAACCGGGTAATGCATCTCGCCCATGTCCGGATCGATATCAGCCAGACGCTGCGGGGCGATATAGATGAAGCCAAGGGTCAGCGGTGCGCCGATCCATTTGTGCAGGTTGTAACCGGCGAAAGCGATGCCCAACGCTTGCAGGTCAAATTCAATCTGGCCGAGGGCGTGGGCACCGTCGAGGATGATGTCGACGCCGTGCTCTTTGGCCAGTGCGGCGATGGCCTGCACCGGCATGACCAGACCGGTGCGATGGGTGACATGGGTCAGCGCCATCAGTTTGAGCTTCGGGTGGCGGGTAAAAGCTTCGCGGTAGCTTTCCAGCAGGCTGTCGAAACTGGCGGGATGGTGGTGGGTAATCTCGATGACCTCAACGCCACGCTGTTGCGCCAGCCAGCGCATGGCGCCTTTGACCGTGTCGTACTCAAGATCACAGATCAGCACCTGATCGCCCGGTTGCAGGCGATTGTAATTGCGGATCAGCGATTGCAGGCCTTCGGTGGCATTGCGCGTCAGCGCCACGCTTTGCGCGCGGACGCCAATCAGTTCGGCCAGTTGCGCGCGGATTTCGAGGTTGTCGTGCTGTTCAAAGCGCTGGCGTGCATAAATCGAGTTACTGGTGTTGATCAGCTCGATGTTGCGCTGGTATTCCTCGATCACTGTGCGCGACATGCGCCCGAAGTAACCGTTTTCCAGGTTGACCGGGCCGGGCTGCACATCGTATCGGTCGGCAAAGGTTTGCCAGAAGGCTTCGTCACGGGCGCGGCGGGTGTTGTCAGGCATGGTCGGCAAGGCTCAAGAGGGAAGGGCGCGTCAGTGGCGCGGGGCGGGTTTGCCGTGTTTGGCGCGCAGCGGCTCGAGCAGGTCGGACAGGCCGTTGTGGTCGATCTCCTGCATCAACGCCAACAGGCCGCCGAGTTCACCGTGGGGAAAGCCTTCACGGGCGAACCAGTTCAGATAGGGGCCAGGCAAGTCGGCAATGATCCGCCCTTTGTATTTGCCGAAGGGCATCTCGCGGGTGATCAGCAGTTCGAGTTTTTCCGGATTCATCAGCACGCTTCATCGATTCACATGACAGCCCGGAAAATACAGGCATTCTGCATGCAGGCCAAATGACAGATCATGCAAAAAACCAGCATGCAGATGGTTCAATCTTTCTTAAGTCACTGAAAACAAAGATATTTTTACCTTAAGCGAAGCTGGCACGCACACTGCAATATCCCTTGCATCTTCAACCCATCGCAAGGAATTGAAAAATGACCGACATGAATAAAGAAGCCATTTCTGTACTCAACGACCTGATTGAAACCTGCAAGGACGGTCAGGAAGGGTTCAAGACTTGCGCCGAAGACATCAAGCACCCAGAACTGAAAACCCTGTTCGTGCAGCGCTCCGCCGATTGCGCCACCGCAGCGGCCGAGCTGCAGGCTCAGGTACGTTCGCTGGGCGGTGATCCGGAAACTTCGACCAGTGTTGCCGGTGATCTGCACCGTCGCTGGGTCGACGTCAAATCCATGTTCACCGGTAAAGACGAAGAGGCTGTACTGAACGAAGCCGAGCGCGGTGAAGACCATGCGCTGAAGGCTTATCGTGAAGCTATCGAGAAGATCAACAAGCACAATCTGGTGGGCATCAAGGATCTGGTTGAGCGTCAGTACCACGGCGTACAACGCAACCACGACCAGGTGAAAGCCCTGCGTAACCAGGCTCGTGCCAACTCGTAAGAGTTAGTCGGCTGATAAAAAACGCCAGCTTGTCTGGCGTTTTTTTGTGCCCGCAGGAAAAGCCCCTCACCCTAGCCCTCTCCCGGAGGGAGAGGGGACTGACCGAGGTGAATGCCGGAGTTACGCCGACTTGAGCGATCTGAGTTGAACTCTGGTTCTGGAAGGTCTTGAAGATCGCCCGCGCCGAGCGCAGGATTTGAATCCGATGCAGATCAGCTCCCTTTCCCCCTCGCCCCCTTGGGGGAGAGGGCTGGGGTGAGGGGGTAGCAATCTACCTGACACTTCCCAATCATCAGCCAATACTGATCGCCGGCAATGTCGGCAACGTCACCGTCTGCTGTTTGCGCGGTGCGAGAATTTCGGCCTCGCCATCCACTACCAACTCATCACGCTGATTGAATACGCGAGTGGCAATGCGCACGCGGAATTTCGGCAGTTTCTCCAGAATTTCCAGGCGCACCGTCAGCGTGTCGCCGATCTTCACCGGCTTCTGGAAGCTCATCTGCTGACCGATATAGATAGTGCCCGGCCCAGGCAATTCACAGGCCACCGCTGCGCTGATCAGCGCACCGCTGAACATGCCGTGGGCGATGCGCTCCTTGAACATGCTGGCGGCGGCAAACTCGGCGTCCAGGTGCACCGGGTTGTGGTCGCCCGACATCGCGGCGAACAGCTGAATGTCGCGCTCTTCGACAGTCTTGCTGTAGCTGGCGGTCTGGCCGACTTCAAGGGCTTCGTAAGGGATGTTGGTAACCTGGGTCATCGGTCTCGATTCCTGTGACGGATTTCAGTCAATCCACAAAAAATTTATTCGCTGCGCTGTGGGCGCCGGTGGCTCAGGGCCTGGTCGATCCAGGCGAGCACATCGGTGGTCACTTCGTCGCGATTGCTTTCATTGAACAATTCGTGCCGGGCCTGCGGGTAGATCTTCAGTTGCAGATGCTGGCTGCCGGCCCTGCGCAAGGCATTGGCCAGATCTGTCAGACGCTTGCCCTCGCTCACCGGATCACATTCGCCGCCAATCACCAGCAGCGGCAGGCCCGGATCGATCTGCGCGAGATTGGACGCTTTGCTGATTTGCTGCAAGCCGCCGAGCAGGTCGATCCACAGCTGATTGGTGCAGCGAAAGCCGCACAACGGGTCGGCGGCGTACTTGTCGACCTCGGCCGGGTCGCGGCTCAGCCAGTCGAAACGGGTGCGCACCGGTTTGAATTTATTGTTGAACGTGCCGAACGACAGCCACTCGATCAATGCACTGCGGCCCTTGCCGCCCTGGCGCAGTTTTTCCAGCCGGGCTATCAGCCGCGCGGCGCGATACAGCGCCACCGGCTGGAAATTCGAGCCGCTGAGAATCGCCCCGTGCAGACTGGCGCTGTGGTGCAACAAATAGCCTTGGGCGATGTAGCTGCCCATGCTGTGGCCGAGGAGGATGATCGGCACGCCGGGATGTTGCTGGCCGATGTGCTGGTTGAGGCTGGCCAGATCGCCAACGACCTTGCACCAGCCATCGTCATCGGCGAAATGGCCGAGAGTGCCGTTGTCGGCGGTGCGGCCATGGCCACGCAGATCCGGGGCGTAGACGCCATAGTCTTTGTCGCAAAACGTGTCGGCGAGCCGCGCGTAGCGAGCGCTGTGTTCGGCCATGCCATGGGCCAGCAGA
Source organism: Pseudomonas sp. CCNWLW23 (assembly GCF_037095675.1). Lineage (NCBI taxonomy): Bacteria > Pseudomonadati > Pseudomonadota > Gammaproteobacteria > Pseudomonadales > Pseudomonadaceae > Pseudomonas > Pseudomonas sp. CCNWLW23. The sequence continues at coordinate 238,585 of NZ_JBAWKM010000004.1, forward strand.
ATCACCGCTTTCAATGGCGTGGCCGGCAGCCAGCGGTTGACGTACAGGCGGCTGCGGTCACTCGCGTCCAGCCAGAAGGTGTCGTGGGTCATGGCGATTCCTTTGCTCAGCATCGCCACAGTGTATAGCGCGTCTGATCAGCTCACGCCACGGCAGGAAGATTCACGGGATCAATGAGGGCTTGGGTCATATTTGCCTCAATGGCCATAGCTGCTAGTGTCCGTGAAGCTCCGCTTTGTGCTTTTCGCCTTCCATGGACGAAGCAGAAACGACAGAAAGCGGCTCCCGGATCGGCTCAGGTAACGAGGACAAGAACAATGCAACCTGATTTCTGGAATGACAAACGCCCGGCCGGCGTACCGCTGGACATCGACATGGGCGAGTTCAAGTCGGTCATCGAAGTGTTTGAGCGTTCCTGCAAGAAGTTCGCTGACCGCCCGGCGTTCAGCAGCATGGGCATCACCCTGACCTACGCCGAACTGGAGCGCCAGAGCGCGGCGTTCGCCGGTTACCTGCAGGCCCATACCGATCTGGTGCCGGGGGATCGCATTGCGGTGCAGATGCCCAACGTTCTGCATTATCCGATTGCCGTGTTCGGCGCGCTGCGCGCCGGGCTGATCGTGGTCAATACCAACCCGTTGTATACGCCACGGGAAATGCGCCACCAGTTCAAGGATTCCGGCGCGCGCGCGCTGGTCTATCTGAACCTGTTCGGGCAGAAAGTCCAGGAAGTGCTGCCTGACACCGACATCCAATATTTGATCGAAGCGAAGATGGGCGACCTGATGCCCACCGCCAAAGGCTGGCTGGTCAACACCGTGGTCAGCAAAGTGAAGAAACTGGTTCCCGAGTATTCGCTGCCGCAAGCGACCTCGTTCAAAAGCGCGCTGCGCATGGGCCGCGGCCTGGGCATCAAACCGCTGAACGTCGGCCTCGATGACATCGCCGTGCTGCAATACACCGGCGGCACCACCGGCCTGGCGAAGGGCGCGATGCTCACCCACGGCAATCTGGTGGCGAACATGCAGCAGGTGCGCGCCTGTCTGGCTCAGCTCGGCCCGGACGGTCAGCCGCTGTTGCGCGAAGGCCAGGAGGTGATGATCGCGCCGCTGCCGCTGTACCACATCTATGCTTTCACCGCGAATTGCATGTGCATGATGGTCTCGGGCAATCACAACGTACTGATCTCCAATCCGCGCGACATTGCCGGCTTCATCAAGGAACTGAAGAACTGGCGCTTCTCGGCGCTGCTGGGTTTGAACACCTTGTTCGTTGCGCTGATGGATCACCCTGACTTCAAGACCCTGGATTTCTCCAGTCTGAAGCTGACCAACTCCGGCGGCACCGCGCTGGTCAAGGCCACCGCCGAGCGCTGGGAGCAGATGACCGGTTGCCGTATCACCGAAGGCTACGGCCTGACCGAAACCTCGCCAGTAGCCTGCACCAACCCTTACGGCGATCAGTCGCGCCTGGGCACGGTGGGCCTGCCGGTGCCGGGCACGCTGGTGAAAATCATCAACGATGACGGCGTCGAACAGCCGCTGGGCGAGCGCGGCGAGCTGTGCATCAAAGGCCCGCAGATCATGAAGGGTTACTGGAACAAACCCGAAGCCACCGCCGAAGTGCTGGATGCCGAGGGTTGGTTCAAGTCTGGCGATATCGCCGTGATCGACCCGGACGGTTTTGTGCGCATCGTCGATCGCAAGAAGGACATGATCATCGTCTCCGGTTTCAACGTGTACCCCAACGAAATCGAAGACGTGGTCATGGCCCACCCGAAAGTCGCCAACTGCGCGGTCATCGGCGTGCCGGACGAACGTTCGGGAGAGGCGGTGAAGCTGTTTGTGGTAGCGCGGGAGAGCGGGGTCAGCCTGGAAGAGCTGAAGGCGTACTGCAAAGAGAATTTCACGGCCTACAAGGTGCCGAAACACATCGTGCTGCGTGAGTCGTTGCCGATGACGCCTGTAGGGAAAATTCTGCGGCGCGAGTTGCGGGATATCGCCTAGGTCTGAACCGCAGCGCTTGTGACATTCGCGAGCAGGCTCGCTCCCACAGGTATCGATGGTTTCTGTGGGAGCGAGCCTGCTCGCGAATCTTTTGTGCCCGCTGAATTCGGGGGTTTTGGGGAGTTATAGGATTTTTGCTCTAAAATGACCGCTGGAAAGTCTTGAGTCATCAATATGACTGTAGGGGCCTCTTTTGGCTCTGGTCGACCCTTGGCAAAGCTGCTACTCTCGGCGCGCTTTGTGACTTCTCGGCCTGTAAAACGCCGGATTCACCAATACAAAACACACACCAATAATAATCGCATCAAATGCGGTGAAGAATTCGCGTTGCTGAGGAGTGGGCTTCCATGATCGAAGACTTTTGGAAGGATAAGTACCCGGCTGGAATCGCAGCCGAGATCAATCCAGACGAGTATCCGAACATTCAGGCAGTGTTGAAGCAATCCTGCCAACGCTTCGCCAACAAACCGGCTTTCAGCAACCTCGGCAAGACAATCACCTACGGTGAGCTGTACGAGCTGTCCGGGGCCTTTGCCGCGTATCTGCAACAGCATACCGACTTGCAGCCCGGTGATCGAATCGCCGTGCAACTGCCCAACGTCCTCCAGTACCCGGTCGCGGTCTTCGGTGCCATTCGCGCCGGGCTGATCGTGGTCAACACCAACCCGCTGTACACCGCGCGGGAAATGGAACACCAATTCAACGACTCCGGCGCCAAAGCCCTGGTGTGCCTGGCGAACATGGCGCACCTGGCCGAAGCCGTGGTGCCGAAGACCGGCGTCAAGCACGTCATCGTCACCGAAGTCGCCGACTTGCTGCCGCCGATCAAGCGCCTGCTGATCAACAGCGTCATCAAGTACGTGAAGAAAATGGTCCCGGCCTATCACTTGCCCAAAGCCATCAAATTCAACGACGTCCTGAGCAAGGGCCACGGCCAGCCAGTGGCCGAAGCCAACCCGGACAGCGGCGATGTCGCGGTGCTGCAATACACCGGCGGCACCACCGGCGTGGCCAAGGGCGCGATGCTGACGCACCGCAACCTGGTCGCCAACATGCTGCAATGCAAGGCGCTGATGGGCTCCAACCTCAACGAAGGCTGCGAGATCCTGATCACGCCGCTGCCGCTGTATCACATCTATGCGTTCACCTTTCATTGCATGGCGATGATGCTGATCGGCAACCACAACATCCTGATCAGCAACCCGCGCGACCTGCCGGCGATGGTCAAGGAACTGTCGAAGTGGAAGTTCAGCGGTTTTGTCGGTCTGAACACGCTGTTCGTGGCGCTGTGCAACAACGAAGGTTTCCGCAAACTGGATTTCTCCGCGCTTAAAGTCACCCTGTCCGGCGGCATGGCCCTGCAACTGGCCGCAGCCGAGCGCTGGAAAGCCGTGACCGGTTGCGCCATCTGCGAAGGCTACGGCATGACCGAAACCAGCCCAGTGGCCACGGTCAACCCGATCCAGCACATCCAGATCGGCACCATTGGCATTCCGGTACCGTCGACCCTGTGCAAAGTCATCGACGATGCCGGTGTCGAGCAGCCGCTGGGCGAAATCGGCGAGTTGTGCGTCAAAGGCCCGCAAGTGATGAAGGGTTACTGGCAGCGTCAGGAAGCCACCGATGAAATGCTCGACAGCGACGGCTGGCTGAAAACCGGTGACATCGCGCTGATCCAGCCGGACGGCTACATGCGCATCGTCGATCGCAAGAAAGACATGATTCTGGTGTCTGGCTTCAACGTCTATCCGAACGAACTGGAAGACGTGCTGGCGACTTTGCCGGGCGTGTTGCAGTGTGCGGCGATCGGCGTGCCGGACGAGAAGTCGGGTGAGGCGATCAAGATTTTCATCGTCGCCAAACCGGGAGTGACCCTGACCAAAGAACAGGTCATGGACCACATGCGCGCCAACGTTACCGGCTACAAAGTGCCGCGTTCGGTGGAATTCCGCGATGCCCTGCCGACCACCAACGTCGGCAAGATCCTGCGCCGCGAATTGCGGGATGAAGAGCTGAAGAAGATCAAGGCCAAGTCTGCCGCGTAATAAAAAGCCCCGCAGATGCGGGGCTTTTTGTTGGTGCCGAGTAGGGCTTGAGTCATGCTTCGAGACTGCCCCTCACCCCAGCCCTCTCCCAGAGGGAGAGGGAGCCGATCAGGGATAATTCGGATCTTGAGTTCGGCTGGATATTTCAGGTTGGCATATTCCGCGAGAGCAACTCGGTCAGTCCCCTCTCCCTCTGGGAGAGGGCTAGGGTGAGGGGAACGGGCCGCGCCGCCAATATTACTGACGAAACGGCGCAAAATTCACATTGGTCCCCGCCGGTCGCATGTCCTGCAGATACGAATCCTTGTCCGCACTCAATTCCAGGCTCAGCGCCGCCTTGCGTTTGCCTTCGTTGCGAATCACCAAACCTTCGAGCTTTTCGCGCAGGAACACCGTCGGCACTTCCAGGTGCAGCAATTCATCGGTGGCCGGGGTGTGCAGCAGCAAGTGAATCCACTCGTACTGACCGATGGCCAGACGCGACACCGGCAGGTCGAACCACCAGATGTTGCGGTTACGGTTCAGTTCGGCGAAGTGGCAGTTGTTGGTGCCGAGCACGGCGCCGCCCAGTTCCTGGTTGCGACGGGCGATGGCCTGGGTTTTATTGAGCTTCATGACATTCCTGCGAATCGGTGTGCCGGGCTCAGCGCCCGTAGGCTGAGCATTCTCGGGGCAACGCCGGCAAACATAAAGCGCAACCTGCATGCCACGACGAAATGCCGGCAAAATAAATGAAACTCGGCGCAAAGCGCACCGGTCAATCGTTACGTAATGACTTTTCTTCCCTTTATGCTTCACGGAGAAACACCATGAGTAGCACAGGCGATAAAGTAAAAGGCATGGCCAACGAAGCCGTCGGCAATATCAAGCAAGGCGTCGGCAAAGCTACTGATAACGACAAGATGCGCGCCGAAGGCAAGGTTCAAGAGAAAAAAGGTGAAGCCCAGCAAGCGGTTGGCAACGCCAAGGACGCTGTGAAAAAGGGCGTCGACAAGGCGTAAGCGAGCCTTGAACGAATCACACGAGCGGCCATCCAAGGATGGCCGTTTTTGTATCAGAACCCTGCGGTCATCCGCCAAAGGATCGCCAAGTAGGCTACCTTGAGGTAAAAAACGGCCCCTGAGTCGCCACGACTTCAACCTTTTGCGGCGCAAGGAGACGCGAATGATATTCCCGGACATGAAAGGTCTGCCCCTGCACCGGGTGATGGTGCGCACGGTCACTGAGTTCGTCGATGACGAAATGTCGACCTACGCCTCGGCACTGGCCTACCAGATGCTGTTCTCGCTCTTCCCGTTCATTCTTTTCCTGATCGCCCTGATCGGTTTCCTGCACCTGCCGGATTTCTTCTCCTGGCTGCGTCTGCAATCCGAACTGGTGCTGCCGCCGCAGGCGCTGGAGCAGGTCAATCCGGTGATCGATCAGTTGCAGCAATCCAAGGGTGGCCTGCTGTCCATCGGTATCGTCATCGCCCTGTACACCGCGTCCGCCGGCGTGCGCCTGATGATGAGCGCGATGAACGCCGCTTACGACGTGGTCGAAGGCCGGCCGATCTGGAAGCGTTTCCCTTTGTCGATCGTCTACACCGTCGGCATCGCCGGCATGCTGCTGATCGCCGCCGCGCTGATGGTGCTCGGGCCGCAGGTGATGGGCTGGATTGCCGCACAAGTGGGGCTGGAAGACTTCATCGTCACGGTGTGGACGATTGCGCGCTGGCCGGTGATCGTGATTCTGATGATGGTCGCGGTGGCGTTGATCTATTACGTGATGCCCGACGTCAAACAGGACTTCCGCTTCATCACCCCAGGTTCGGTGCTGGCGGTGGTGGTGTGGATCCTAGCCTCGTTGGGGTTTGCCTTTTACGTGAAAACCTTCGCCAACTACAACGCGATGTATGGCAGCATCGGGGCGATCATCGTGCTCTTGCTGTATTTCTACATTTCCTCCGCAGTCCTGTTGCTCGGCGCGGAGATGAACGCGGTGATTGAGCACATGTCCGCCGAAGGCAAGGAAAAGGGCGAAAAAGCCCCTGGCGAGCCTGACGAATCCCCCAAACAACACGTCTCGGGCCTGGGCCGCGATCATTCGCTCAAGCCGGACACTGACGAAGCGCGACCATGATTCGTGAAATTCTGAAAATGGGTGATGAGCGCCTGCTGCGCATCGCCGCGCCGGTACCACCGGAAATGTTCAACAGCGCCGAGCTCTGGCAATTGATCGACGACATGTTCCAGACCATGGAAAGCGTCGGCGGCGTTGGCCTCGCGGCGCCGCAGATCGGCGTCGACCTGCAACTGGTGATCTTCGGCTTCGAACACAGCGAGCGTTACCCGGATGCTGAAGCAGTGCCGCAGACGATCCTGATCAATCCGCTGATCACGCCGTTGAATCCACTGATGGAAGAGGGCTTCGAAGGCTGTCTTTCGGTGCCGGGGCTGCGCGGCGCGGTGGAGCGTTATCAGCAGATTCGCTACGAAGGCTTTGATCCCAAGGGCGAGCCGATCATGCGCGTGGCCTCGGGGTTTCATGCACGGGTGGTGCAGCATGAATGCGATCACCTGATCGGCCGGCTGTATCCGTCGCGGATTACCGATTTCAGCAAATTCGGTTTTACCGAAGTGCTGTTTCCGGACCTTGATCCCATGGCTGACGACTGATTGTCAGAACACCATCAACCCCTGTGGGAGCGAGCCTGCTCGCGAACGCGGAGTATCAGAACCAACTTCGGCGCTGACACACCGCATTCGCGAGCAGGCTCGCTCCCACAAGAGTTCAGCGTAAATCTGCGGGATTGAGTTCCATCGCAATCATCGGCTTGCTCCGCGCATACCGACTCAACCGCTCGGCCATCGCCTGCGGCAGCGGCGGATCGAAGCTGAACCCACGCCGCTCATAAAACCCGCGCAAATCCGGATGGCAAAACAGCCACACCGGCTCGTCCACCTCAGCAACCGCCGCCGCGATCAGTTGCGCAGCAATGCCCTGCTCGCGACACCCCGGATCAACAAACACCCCCGTCAGCCAATGCCCGCCCGATACTGGACGCAGGCACAGCGCCGCAACGATCTCGCCGCGCCGCGCTACCCACAATTGTGCCTCGCGCACGGCTTTCATCGACGACTGGTGGCTGCGGTAGAACTTGTTCATCAGCGGCCACAACGATTCGTCGAGCTGGCTGTAGTGGATATCGGACATGGTTCGGGCTGTCGCTGCGAAAAGCGCCGATTATAAAAGAACGCGCGCTTCGGGATAGGTGTATACCTGAACTCACACCCCTGTGAGTGGAGTACCGATCATGTCCAAAGGTATGGATTCAAAGAAAGCCGCGAAGAAGAAACCGGCCAAAACTGCGATTGAAAAACGTGCCGAGAAGAAAGCCAAGAAGGTCGACATCTTCGGCCATTAAGCAATCTCTACGGGAGCCCGTTTCGCGGGCTTCCGCTTCGCTGGCGAAAACGCCCGTTTTCGCCACACTGTCTCCCGCGCTGAACCGTTTCTTGTGCAAAAAATGCCAGATACTGGCCGACTAGTGGCCTTGCGCCCGGCGTCGGGATGGCTATGCTTTGCAGGTAACTAACCATGTCGACCGTCATGCCAACAGGGCGGCGGTACCAGGTTGGTCCGTGATTCATGCTGCCAGAGTGCGCAATCCAAGGCACCGACACTGAACCAACAAGGAGCGTCATCTAAATGGAAGTTCTTCTACGCGTTAGGGCTGGCCCGCTTGCGGGCTATCAAGAAAAGGATGTCTTGATCAGAGCGTCGCTGCTGGGACCCTCCGATTGATCATCATTTATCACCTGACAACTTCCTCCCGTGGAGGAAGGCGTGTGCCTGTTCTGTGGAACGTAGTGATGGATCTTGCAAGACCTGAACTTTCATCAAATCAAAAGAACGCGCGGAAGGTGATACAACCATGTTCAACCTACATCACAAGGCTGACCTGCGGGAAATCGAGCGTTTCAGCTGTGCGCTGACCGAGGCCAACGCGAAAATAGAGGCAATCAGCCGCTCGATGGCGATGATCGAGTTCACCCCGGACGGCATCGTTCTCGACGCCAATGAGAACTTCTGCAAGACCATGGGCTACAGCGCCGAAGAAGTGCGCGGCAAACACCATCGGATCTTCTGCGAAGAAAGCTTTTATCGCAGCGAGGACTACGCGAAGTTGTGGCGTGACCTGGCCCGTGGTGAACCGTTCAGCGGCACGTTCCTGCGTCTGAACAAGAGTGGCCGGGAAATCTGGCTTGAAGCCAGTTACATGCCGGTGTTCGGGCCTGACAAACAGGTCAGAAGTGTCATCAAGGTTGCGGCGGACATCACCGCACGCATCAACAAAGAGCATGAAGAAGAAGCCATGCTGGCGGCGATCGGCCGTTCCATGGCGGTGATCGAGTTTACCCCCGAAGGCAATGTCATCCGCGCCAACGACAACTTCCTGCAGACCATGCAGTACACGCACCCTGAAATTGTCGGCCAGCACCACAGCCTGTTCTGTCACCGCGCCGAAGCCGAATCCGCGCAGTACAAGGCGTTCTGGGCTTCGCTCAATCGCGGCGAATATCACTCGCACCGTTTCGAGCGCAAGAACAAGTCCGGGCAGATGGTTTATCTGGAAGCCTCGTACAACCCGCTGTTCGACGCCAAGGGCCGCTTGTACAAAGTGGTCAAGTTCGCCAGCGACATCACCAAGCAGATGACCACCCTGCAAAACGCTGCGGAATCGGCCCACAGCACCTCGGTACAAAACGACGCGTGCGCGCAAAAAGGCTCACAAGTCGTGCAGCAGACCGTGCAGATCATTCAGGACATTTCCCGCGATCTGAACGAAGCGGCGGTGAGCATCGATGCGGTCAGCAAACAGTCGGACATCATCGGCACCATCGTCCAGACCATTCGCGGCATTGCCGATCAGACCAACCTGCTGGCACTCAATGCAGCGATCGAAGCGGCGCGCGCCGGTGAGCATGGACGCGGTTTTGCCGTCGTCGCCGATGAGGTGCGCAGCCTCGCCGCGCGGACCAGTCAGGCCACTCTGGAAATTGTCGACGTGGTGCGCAAGAACCACGACCTGTCGCTGAGCGCGGTGTCGAGCATGCAGTCGAGCCTGAGCCGAACCGGGTTGGGCGTGGAGCTGGCGAACGAGGCGGGCGAGGTGATCCTCGAGATTCAGCAGGGCTCGCGGCATGTGGTGGATGCGATCAGCCAGTTCAATGAAACCCTGCAATTGAACTGAGCTGTTCAACGTCACCAATAGCCAATGTGGGAGCGAGCCTGCTCGCGAAAGCGTTGTGTCAGTCAAGCCTATAGCCACTGACAAGACGCCTTCGCGAGCAGGCTCGCTCCCACAGTTGAGTCATGTGTTGGCCTTTCAGCGATGCGCGATATTTTCCAGTGCAAGATTACGCGTACGCGGGCCGAACCAGCCGATGGTCAGCATCACGATCAGCATGCTGATGACGATGAACGCCAGTACCCCCGGCGTGCCGAAATTATCCAGAAACATGCCGATCAGCAGACTGCTGAACACCGTCGACAAGCGACTGAACGAATAGCAGAACCCGACCGCGCGGGCGCGGATGTTGGTCGGGAACAGTTCGCTCTGGTAGGAGTGATAACTGAAGCTCAACCAGGCGTTGCAGAAGGTGATCATCACGCCGCAGAAAATCAGCCCGAACGCGCTGCTCTGCAGGGCGAACAGGGTGCCGAAGGTCATCGCGCCGAGGGCCGAGCCGACGATCTGCCATTTGTTTTCGAAGCGGTTGGCGAACTTCACAAACAGCAACGGCCCGAGCGGGTAGGCGAGGGTGATGATGAAGGCGTACATCAAACTGTGGGTGACGCTCACGCCTTGCCCCGAAAGCAGCGCCGGCAACCAGTTGCCGAAACCGAAGAAACCGATCGCCTGAAAGATGTGGAAGACGATCAACATCAATGCGCGGCGGCGGTAGGGCGGCTGCCAGATATCGGCGAAGCGGCCCTTGCCTTCGACATCGACGGGCACCGGTTCCGGCGCATCCAGCGCTTTGCCGTAATCCTTGGCGCAGCGCGCTTCGAGATGGTCGAGGATCCGGTTGGCCTCATCAAAGCGACCATGCTGCGCCAGCCAGCGCGGCGATTCCGGCAGACGCTTGCGCAGCCACCAGATAAACAGCGCGAACACCGCGCTGGCCAGCACCACCCAACGCCAGCCGGACACCCCGAACGGCGCTTGTGGCACCAGCCACCACGACATCAAGGCCACCGCCGGCACCGAGAGGAACTGCACGAAAAACGCAAAGGCGAACGCCGAGCTGCGCATGCGCTTGGGCACCAGTTCCGAGAGGTAAGCGTCGATGGTCACCAGCTCGATACCGAGGCCGATGCCGACCAGAAAACGCATGCCGATGATGCCCAGCGCCGAGGTCTGAATGCCCATCAGCACTGTCGCCACCGTGTACCAGATCAGCGCGAAGGTGAAGATCGCCCGGCGGCCGAAACGATCCGCCAGCGGACTGAGCAGGCTGGCGCCGAGGAACAGGCCGAGGAACGTCGCCGAGGCAAACGCCGCCTGATCGGAGAAACCGAACACCCCCTGATTGCCCGTGGCGAACAAGCCGTCGCGAATCAGCCCAGGACTGATGTAGGCGGTCTGGAACAGATCGTAGAGTTCGAAAAATCCGCCGATCGACAGCAGCGCCACCAGACGCCAGATGGTAGCAACGGCGGGCAGCCGATCGATGCGGGCGGAAATTTCGGCGGCGCGTACCGGGTCGATGCCATCACTGGGCGCGGCGGCGGGAGCGTGAGCAGTCATAGGCTGATCCATTTTTTATTGATGGAAAAGCTTAGCCTGCTATCGGTGTTAGCGGATTGTGAATGTCGGCGGTTTAACAGGTTGAACCGCTGATTTCTCGCAATATCTGCTTACGAATTAGCGATTTATGTCGCAGCGGTAGAATCCGGCAGCGCCGAGCTCGGCAGGCCGAAAATGCGGTCGAACAGCCAGTTGAATACGAAGGTGTAGCACGGGATGAAAATGATCAGTGCCAGATCCAGCAGGAACGCCTGCATCAGGCTGATGTTCATCCACCACGCAATCAGCGGAATCAGGAACACGATCAGCGTCAGTTGAAAGCCGACCGCATGGGCGATGCGCCGTTTGACCGTACGGGTGCGCGAGATCTGGCGACTTTCCCAGCGCTCGAACAATGAGGTGTAGATGAAATTCCAGGTCACGGCGATGCTGGTGATGATCACCGCCAGCGGCCCGGTGCTGCCCGGCGATGTACCCGACAACAACGCCAGACCGAGGGCCGAGAAGGTCATGCCGATCACTTCGTAGAGCGACACGTAGACCAGTTTGCGTTTCACGCCTTGCATACAGATTTGCCTCTTTCTTGCCAAATGTTGGCCAGCAGGGCTGGCGAAGGCGGCGAAAGATAGCTTCAATAGACCTGACAGAAAAAGTCGGTAGCTTTCAGTTTTATTGATAGGTGAGGCATTTGAATTTCAGTAGCGACAGCATTGAGTTGTTTCTCGCGGTGATCGAACGCGGCTCGTTCTCCGCCGCCGCGCGGCAGTTGGGTAAGGTGCCGTCGGCAGTAAGCATGGGCATCGCCAATCTTGAAGCGGAACTCGGTTACCCGCTGTTCGACCGCAGTCATCGAGAGCCGCAACCCACGGCGATGGCGCAGTCGTTGGTGCCCCACGCGCGACTGATCGCCGAGCAGCTCAAGCAGTTGCAGGTGCACGCGGTGGAGCTGTCGCTGGGGCTGGAAAGCAGGTTGTCGATTGGCGTGGTTGCGGACGTTGATCGGCGGCGCTTGCTGGCAGCGATCAAGGTGATTGCCGAGCGGCATCCGTTGCTCGACATCGAAGTGCTGACTGCGCCGCAGGATGATGTGCTGGCGATGTTGCACCGTGGCCGGGTCAGCCTGTGCCTGGCGTTCGCCGGTTTGAGCGTGAATGCGCTGGAGCGGTTTCAGTTTGTCGGCAGCGAACGCATGATCGCCACGCTGGCGGCGGACAGCCCGTTGTTGCAGGGGCGTGATGTGTTTCTCGAAGATCTGGTGCAGGTGCGGCAGATCATCGTCGCCAGCCGTGACTTGCCGATCAGCGAAACGCGGCCGTTGGTGGCCGAATCCTACTGGCGTACGGACAATCTTGAGACGGCAATGGAAATGGTCGAAGCGGGGTTGGGCTGGGGTAATTTTCCGCTGTCGGTGGTGCAGCCGTGGCTGGACACGGGACGTTTGAAAAGGCTGAATTTTCGCAACATCGAAAATGGCCTGGTGCTGCCGGTGCACGCGGTGTGGCTCAAGAGCCAGCCATTGCAGAAGGGCGCGCAGGCTTTAGTGGACCTGCTCAGCCATTGAATTTGATAGAGATCCCCTGTGGGAGCGAGCCTGCTCGCGAAGGCGTCGTGTCAGCTGCATCAATGCTGACTGACCCACCGCTTTCGCGAGCAGGCTCGCTCCCACACGGGTTGTGTTTCAACTCAGCATTTGTGAAGGGTCAGGTACTCTCGCGCACCTTCAGCTCAAATCCCATGTCCTCCACAGGTCGCGCTACTTTGTTACCCGCCATCAACGTGAGCATCTGCTCCGCCGCGCGCCGGCCGATCGCCTCGCGTGGGGTATTGATGCTGCTCAGGCGCGGGACCATGTGCTCGGACATCGGCAAATCGTTGAAACCGAGGATCGCCACCTGCTCGGGAATCTTGATGCCGTTACGCAAGGCTTCAAGCAGCGCACCTTGGGCCAGGTCATCGTTGCCGAAGAAAATCGCATCAACATCCGGATGCGCCGCCAGCAATTGCAGGAACAACTCGCCACCCAAGCCCACCGACGAAGCACGCGGTGTCAGCACTTCCAGATCCGGGTCGTAACGGCCCGCCTTCTGCAACGCCTTGCGGAAGCCTTCACCGCGCAACAACGTGCGCTGATCCAGCTGCGCACCAATGTAGGCCAAGCGCTTGCGTCCGCGAGACAGAAGGTGTTCGGCGGCAGTTTCCCCGGCGCTCAACTGCGAGAAACCCACGCAATTGACTCCGGCAGCACTGTCGAGCTCCATCATGTACACGCAAGGAATGTTGCTGGCCTCGATCATCCGCCGCGAACTTTCCGTGCGATCAAACCCGGTCAGCAAAAAGCCGCGCGGCTGATAAGCCATGTAGTTGCGCAGCAGGTTTTCTTCTTCATCGCGCGAGTAGTGGAAGTTGCCGATCAGCACTTCGAAGCCCTTGGGCGTCAGCACCCGATGAATGGCTTCCAGGGTGTCGATGAACAGCAGGTTGGACAGCGACGGCACGAGTACCACTACCGAATGGCTCTGCGCCGAGGCCAGTGCGCGGGCGGCGGGGTTGACTACGTAGTTGAGTTCGAGCGCGGCTTTCTGCACTTTTTCCACCAGTTCGGTGGCTACCGTGCTCACCCCGCGCAAGGCGCGCGAGGCAGTGATCGGGCTGACGCCGGCCAGGCGGGCTACTTCGTTGAGGGTCGGACGGCCGGTGGTGCGGGTATTTTTATCGTTCTTGGGGGAGGTCATCGGGCGGCTTGCCAAACAAAAATCAAGGCACTAAGGTAGCGCTGTCCTGATGCAGCTGCAAATGCGTGAGCGCGGTCCTGCCTGATCAGTGCTCTTTGGCGTCAGGAACAAACCTGCTGCAACCCAAAAAAACGACAAGAAGGCGTCGGCAACTTCTGCCTGTGCACTAGAGTCATAGCTAGCAAAGGTAGCGCTGTCTGCGCGCTGAGGTGTTATATGAGTCATCCCATCACCGCCCTGGTCATCATGGGCGTTGCCGGTTGCGGCAAGACGTGCGTCAGCCAGGCCCTGTGCCAATTGAGCGGCGCCACTGCCATTGAAGGCGATACTTTTCATCCGGCCGCGAACATCGAAAAGATGAGCGCGGGGATCCCCCTGAACGACGAAGACCGCGCCGGCTGGCTCGACAGCCTGTGCGATGAACTGCGTCGCGTCGATGCCCAAGGCCAACGCCCGGTGTTGACCTGCTCCGCCCTTAAACACAGCTATCGCGAACGTCTGCGCAGTGCCTTGCCGGGCCTGGGTTTCGTGTTTCTTGAATTGACTCCGGAAGTCGCCGCCGAGCGTGTATCGCACCGCCCGGGCCACTTCATGCCGGCAACGTTGATCGAAAGCCAGTTCGCCACCCTCGAATCGCCCGAGGGCGAGCCGCTGACTCTGCCGCTCAATGCCTCGATTCACAGCGTCGAAGAGCTGGCCCTGCAGGCTCACGTCTGGTGGCAGGCCAACGGTCTGAAACAGGCGGTATGAGTATGTTGAAAAAGACAGCGCTGTCCTCCCGACTTCTGTTCAACCCGCTTTAATAACAACAACAATCCAGGAGACACCCCCCATGTTTGGCATGTCCCACGAGACGTTCCTGCTGCTCGATGCGGTGGTCACGGTAATCGGCCTGATTATCCTGATCACCAAATTCAAGATTCACCCGTTCATAGCCCTGACCATCGCCGCCGCATTTCTTGGCCTGACTTCCGGCATGCCGATCAACACCATCATCAAGGCGTTCCAGGACGGCTTCGGTGGCGTGCTCGGTTTCGTCGGCATCATCCTCGCCCTGGGCACCATGCTCGGCAAAATGATGGCCGAATCCGGCGGCGCCGATCAGATCGCCCAGACCCTGATCCGCGCCTTCGGCAAGGACAAAGTCCAATGGGCAATGATGTTCGCCGCGTTCCTGGTGGGCATCCCGCTGTTCTTCGAAATCGGCTTCGTGCTGCTGATTCCGCTGGTGTTCATCGTTGCGCGTCGCACTGGCGTATCGATCATCAAAATCGGTATCCCGCTGCTCGCCGGCCTCTCTGCCGTGCACGGTCTGGTGCCGCCGCACCCGGGTCCGCTGCTGGCCATCGGCGTGTTCGGCGCTGACATCGGCAAGACCATTCTCTACGGTCTGATCGTCGCACTGCCGACCGCTATCATTGCCGGTCCGATCTTCGGTACTTTCATCGCCAAGCACATCCCGGGTCACCCGAATCAGGAGCTGGTCGATCAACTGGCCCGTGAAAACGATTCGGCCAACCTGCCAAGCTTCAGCATTACTCTGGTCACCGTGCTGCTGCCGGTGTTCCTGATGCTGCTGAAAACCTTCGCTGACGTGGCGCTGCCGGACGGCAACTTCTTCCGCATCTGGATGGACATGATCGGCCACCCGATCTCCGCACTGCTGCTGGCGTTGCTGTTGTCGCTGTACACCTTCGGCTACAAGCAGGGCATCGGTTCCAACCAGATGCTCAAGTGGCTCGACGCAAGCCTGGCGCCTACCGCTGCGATCATTCTGATCATCGGTGCCGGCGGTGGCTTCAAGCAGATGCTGGTGACCAGCGGCGTGGGTGACGTGATCGGCCACATGGCGGTCAGCGCGCAGATCTCGCCGATCCTGCTGGCCTGGCTGGTGGCGGCGGTGATCCGTATTGCAACCGGTTCGGCCACTGTGGCGACCATCACTGGCGCTGGCATTGTGGTGCCGGTTGTCGGCATGATTCCGGGCGTCAACCGTGAGCTGCTGGTGCTGGCCACCGGCGCCGGTTCGCTGATCCTGTCCCACGTCAACGACGCCGGTTTCTGGCTGGTCAAGCAGTACTTCAACATGACCGTGGCCGAAACCTTCAAGACCTGGACCGCGATGGAAACCATCCTCTCGGTGGTCGGCCTGGGCTTTATCCTGCTGCTGTCGCTGTTCGTTTAAGCGGCAGTTTGCAGGCACAAAAAAACCGCAGTGATGCGGTTTTTTTGTGTCCTGATTTCACGGTTCACTGAAAGCCATTGTGGGAGCGAGCCTGCTCGCGAAGGCGTCGTTTCAGCTGCATCTATGCTGACTGACCCACCGCTTTCGCGAGCAGGCTCGCTCCCACAGGGGACAGGTGTCAGGCAGGGGATTTCGGATTGAAGCCATCCGCGCGGAACATCCCGCGAATCCCGCGCACGGCCTGACGAATGCGGTCCTGATTTTCGATCAGGGCGAAGCGCACGTGGTCATCACCGTACTCGCCAAAGCCCACCCCCGGCGAGACGCAGACCTTGGCCTCGGCCAGCAGTTTCTTGGCGAACTCCAGCGAACCCAGATGCGCATACGCCTGGGGAATCTTCGCCCAGACATACATCGACGCTTTCGGATTCTCGACCATCCAGCCCAGCTCATGCAGGCCCTTGACCAGCACGTTGCGACGCTGACGATACTGCTCGGCGATGTCGCGCACGCATTGCTGATCGCCTTCCAGCGCGGCAATCGCCGCCACTTGCAGCGGGGTGAAAGTGCCGTAGTCGTGGTAGCTCTTGATCCGCGCCAGGGCGCTGACCAATTCCGGGTTGCCGACCATGAAACCGATGCGCCAGCCGGCCATGTTGTAGCTCTTGGACAGGGTAAAAAACTCCACCGCAATGTCCTTGGCCCCCGGCACCTGCATGATCGACGGGGCTTTCCAGCCGTCGTAGACGATGTCGGCATAAGCCAGGTCGTGGATGACCAACACGTCGTATTGCTTGGCGAGGGCGATCACCCGCTCGAAGAAATCCAGCTCCACGCACTGCGCGGTCGGGTTCGACGGGAAGCCAAGGATCATCATTTTCGGCTTGGGGATCGAACCGCGAATGGCGCGCTCCAGCTCATCGAAGAAATCCACCCCCGGCACCAGCGGCACCGAACGCACCTGAGCGCCGGCAATCACTGCGCCGTAAATGTGGATCGGATAGCTCGGGTTCGGCACCAGCACCGTGTCGCCCTGGTCCAGTGTCGCGAGCATCAAATGCGCCAGGCCTTCCTTGGAACCGATGGTGACAATGGCTTCGCTTTCCGGGTCGATATCGACTTCGTAGCGCTGCTTGTACCAGTTGGAAATCGCTCGGCGCAGGCGCGGAATGCCTTTGGACGTCGAGTAACCGTGGGTGTCCTCACGTTGGGCGACCTGCACCAGTTTTTCGACAATGTGCGGCGGCGTGGCGCCGTCGGGATTGCCCATGCTCAGGTCGATGATGTCTTCACCACGGCGGCGAGCGGCCATCTTCAGCTCGGCGGTGATGTTGAACACGTAAGGGGGGAGTCGATCTATGCGCGCAAAGCGGCGCGGCGAACCTTGTTCGGCCATTATTGCCTCGGATAACGTAAGCGCCCGGAACCGTCCGAGCGACGCTGGTCACTGCGGTGACCTGTGGCGGAAGATAAGGGCAGTGATGGCATACTGTCCAGCGCGGTTGTAAACATTTTTTTCAAGGAAAATCGGTCAATGGAATTCACCAGCGGCTTCTTGCTGAGCCTTTCGCTGTGCCTGGATATCGGCGTAGCCAACATCGCGATGATCACCCTGGCCATGCAGCGCGGCTACTTTCAGGGCTTCGCCCTGGGCCTGGGCACCTGCGTCGGCGACCTGATCTATGCGGTGCTGGCCTTGGCCGGCATGACCGTTTTGCTGCAATACGAAACCGTGCGCTGGGTGCTATGGATTGGCGGTTCGGCGCTGCTGATCTACTTCGCGGCGAAGATGATTTATTCGGCGATCCACCACGAAGCGCTGCTGGCGGAAACGGCGGAAGTGGGGCAGAACTCCCATCGCAAGGAATTCTTTCGCGGCATCTTTCTCGCGATGTCGTCGCCGAGTGCGATTCTCTGGTTTGCTGCGGTCGGCGGCACGTTGATCGCCCGGTCCGGTGGCGGTGGTCCGTTGAGTTCGGCGCTGTTTCTCGGTGGTTTTCTCTGCGCCGGGCTGCTGTGGTCGGCCGGTCTGTGCTTCGCGGCAAGCCACGGCGGCAAGCTGCTGGGCGACAAGCTTCTGCGCTACTCCTATCTGGCATCGGCGGCGATCTTCTGTTATTTCGCGGTGTACGTGATCGTTTCTGGCTACAACGAGTTTGTCGGCTCGGGCGCCGTCGAGCAGTTGCACTCGCTGTAAACGTGCGAAACGGGTCGGGCTTTCTATACTCCCAGCCGAATCCACTTTTCCCTTCTGAGGAGTCGCGTCATGGATGAACAACAACGCGTCGAGATAACCGAGCCTCGCTTCGAACACGGGCAATTTCTGCTGATTGCCGGTTTCGGCGGGCGATTCACTCAGGAGACCACCGAAGACATTCCCGCGTTGTGGGAAAAACTGATCCCGCACTTGGGAAAAATCCCCGCGCAAGTCAACGAAATAACCTACGGCGTTTGCTGCAATGCGGATGGCGAGGGCGGTTTCGAATACATCGCCGGGGTGCAGATCGACAACCTCGACGACCTGCCGGAAAAGTACCGCTGGGTTGAAATCCAGCCGCAGAAATATGCCGTGTTCGAGCACAAGGGGTCACTGGCGCAACTCCCTGACACCTTCCAGTACATCTGGAACACTTGGCTGCCGCAGTCCGGCCACGAAGCGGCGGACGCGCCGGAGTTCGAGCGCTACAGCGAGGATTACAACCCGAAACTCAATACCGGCACCCTGGAAATCTGGCTGCCGATCAAGGCCAGAGCGGCGTAACAATCGAGGCGGAGCATGTCAGCCCCGGTGGTTGTGCTTTATGCTGGCGGGCCTTGTTTCCACAGATTTTTGAGCTGCCATGAACACCGTGATCCGCAACGTCAGCGCCGCCGACCTCGACCGCTGCTACGCCATCGAAACCGTCGCCTATGAAGGCGACGAAGCCGCCACCCGTGAAAAGATCGCCACGCGCATCGCCACCTGGCCGGACGGCTTCATCGTCGCCGAGGTGGACGGCGTGGTCGCCGGTTTCATCAATTCCGGCGCGGCGTTCGACGTGCAGATGTCCGACGAAGCCTTCAAGGAACTGATCGGCCACGACCCGAAAGGCCCGAACGTGGTGATCATGTCGGTGGTGGTGCACCCGGATTACCAAGGGCAGGGCCTGGCCAAGCGCCTGCTCACCGAATTCATCGAACGCATGCGTGCCATGGACAAAGCGACGATTCATCTGATGTGCAAGGAACAGCACATCGCGCTATACGCAGGTTTCGGTTTTGCCTACATCAAACCGTCCGAATCTGACCACGGCGGCATGGCATGGCACGAGATGATCCTGACCCTCTGAACTTCAATCAAAACTGTGGGAGCGAGCCTGCTCGCGAAAGCGGTATTTCAGCGAAGCAAGTGTCGACTGACACGACGCCTTCGCGAGCAGGCTCGCTCCCACAGGGTTTTGAGGTGTCTGTAGTTGCGCGGTTAGTAAAGGCTTTCACGCACCCGTTTCGGCGCTTCCCGATCGTAGGTGTCGGCGTCGAACTGGCCGTCATTCAGGCGCTTGTGAAATGCGCCAGCAGATGGCAAGGCCGAGCGCGGCAGGTGCGTTTCGGGATTCCACGCATCCGAGCGGACAAAGGCTTTCGAGCAGTGAAAAAACGCCGCGTCCACCGTCACCAGCAAGACAGTTTTCGCCGGTTTGCCATTCACCGCGAAACTCTCCAGCAACGCCGGTTCATCGCTGATCAGGGCCGTGCCATTGACCCGCAATGTTTCGCCGATCCCGGGAATGATGAACAGCAGCGACACCCGCGAATCGTGCAGCACATTGCGCAAGGTATCGATGCGGTTGTTGCCCGGGCGATCCGGCAGGGCCAACGTGTTTTGATCAATGATCCGAACAAACCCCGGCGCATCACCGCGCGGCGAGTTATCGAGGCCATCGGTCCCCACCGAGCTGACGATCACTAGCGGCGACAGGCGCACCATCGCCTGATAATCCTCGTTGAGAAAGCCGATCTGCTTGCGCACGGCGCGTTCGTGGGGCCGGCCGTAAATGGCTTCCAATGCTTCTATCGAATCGATCATCGTTTATCCCTCTACGATTTAAAAAAACAGCCCCATCCGCCGCTCGTAACCGATCCGGCCCTTGTACGCTTCGCCGCTGTCGACATAGCCATGCCTGGCGTACAGCGCAATCGCCGCCTCGTTATCAGCGTCCACCGACAATTCCAGCCCCTTGATCTCCGGCCACGCCTCGCGGGCGACAGCGGGCAGCGCTTGCAGGCAGGCCTTGCCGTAACCCTTGCCCTGCGCGCGCCGATCGACCTGCAGAGCATGCAATGTGGCGCTGTGTTCGTCGGCCCAGTCGGGCAATACCGGTGGGCGCTTGAGCAGCAGAAACGCTACCGGTACGTCGTCCGCCAGCAGGGCAAAACCCTTTACGCCAGGGCCGGGCTTCGACAGCAGGGTGTGCAAGGCACCGTGGATGTCGCCGGAGAATTTGATCTGCTCGGGGTGAATTTCAATCGACTCGACTTGCTCGCGCTGCAAAGGGCTGAGGCTGTCGTAAGGCACGAGTTGGGCTGACACGGGAATTTCCTTTTTCCTACAAGGATTGAAGCTCGGATTCTAGCGACATTGTTGTCGGCGAAATTTTTTTGTTTGCCCTGTCGATCTACGCAAAGGGCAAACGACTAAGGACGTCTTCACAACAAAAACCACGGAGAACACCATGAGCGCACAAAGCGAAATCCAGACCCTTATCAACACCTACCGCGAAGCAGTAATGGCCAAGGACGTCGAAAAAGTCATGGCCCTGTACGCCGACGACATCGTCTCGTTCGATGCGATCAAGGCCCTGCAATTCAAAGGCAAAGCGGCGTACCGCGCGCATTGGGTCGAGTGCATGGAAATGTGCCCCGGTCCGCACATCTTCGAGTTCCACGAAATCGCCATCGAAAGCGCCGACAACATCGCTTTCGCCCACTGGGTGGCCAATTGCGGCGGCACCAACGACAAGGGCGAAACCCAGAGTTGCTGGATGCGCGTGACCGCCTGTTATCGGCAAGTCGGCGGGGCGTGGAAGATTGCCCACGAACACTGGTCGGCACCGTTCGATCCGATGAGCGGCGCGACGCTGTTCGATGTAACCCCCTGATCTTCAGCCATAGTTGATCCGTTCGAATCAGGAGATCGCCATGAAATACCTATGCTTGGTCTACAGCGATGAACGCCTGCTGCACACCTCGCCGGACAGCCCGGAAGACGCCGAATGCTGGGCCTACGCAGAGTCGATTCAGGGCAGCGGGCGGATGATCGCCGCCGAAGCGCTGGAGTCGGTAGAAACCGCCACCACCGTACGGATGCGTAATGGCAAGTTGTCGATCACCGACGGGCCTTTCGCTGAAACCAAGGAGCAACTGGCCGGTTTTTACCTGATCGATGCCAAGGATCTCAACGAAGCGATTCAGGTGGCCGGCAACATTCCGGCAGCGCGGGTTGGCAGCGTTGAGGTACGTCCGGTGCGGCAGTTGAATGTCTGACGTCCGGGCGCGGGTCGAGCAGGTCTACCGCGAGGATTCGCGGCGGATTCTGGCCACGCTGATCCGCCTGCTCGGTGATTTCGACCTCGCCGAAGAAGCTTTGCACGAGGCGTTCTTCGTCGCGGTCGAGCGCTGGCAACGCGAC
The DNA here is from genome assembly GCF_037095675.1 of Pseudomonas sp. CCNWLW23. NCBI lineage: Bacteria > Pseudomonadati > Pseudomonadota > Gammaproteobacteria > Pseudomonadales > Pseudomonadaceae > Pseudomonas > Pseudomonas sp. CCNWLW23. The sequence goes on from NZ_JBAWKM010000004.1 coordinate 260,017, forward strand.
GGCGTGCCAGACAACCCGCGTACCTGGCTGGTCTCCACCGGACGTTTCAAAGCCATCGATGTGCTGCGCCGGCGCGCGCGGTTCAAGGCGTCGCAACCGTTGCTGATGGCGCAACTCGATGAGCTGGAACAGGCTGACTGGAGTGGCGAAGACGTGGAAGACGATCGCTTGCGGCTGATCTTCACCTGCTGCCACCCGGCCCTGGCGGCGGATGCGCAGGTGCCGCTGACCTTGCGCGAAGTCTGCGACCTCACCACCGAGGAAATCGCCCGTGCTTTTCTCTCGGCGCCGGCGGCGATTGCCCAGCGCATCGTCCGCGCCAAGGCGAAGATCCGCGACGCGAAAATCCCTTATCAAGTGCCCACGCTGAACGAATTACCCGAGCGCCTCGACAGCGTGTTGCGGGTGATTTATCTGGTGTTCAACGAAGGCTATTCGGCCTCGGTCGGTGCCGAGCTGACCCGCGAGGATCTGACGCGCGAAGCGATTCGGCTGGGGCGATTGTTGATGGAGTTGCTGCCGGAGCCGGAAGTCATGGGTCTGCTGGCGCTGATGCTGCTGCATGAATCACGCCGGCCGGCACGAACCTCGCCGAGCGGTGAACTGGTATTGCTCGACGATCAGGATCGCTCGTTGTGGGATGCCCGGTTGATGGCTGAGGGTTGCACGCTGGTCGAGCGCGCGCTGAGTACGCGACGCTTTGGGCCATACTGCCTGCAAGCGGCGATTGCAGCGGTGCATGCGGAAGCGCCGTCGGCGGCGCAAACGGACTGGCAGCAGATTGTCGGTCTGTATGACGTGCTGCTGCGCGCGGTGCCGTCGCCGGTGATCGAGTTGAACCGGGCGGTGGCGGTGGCCAAACGGGATGGGGCGTTGGCCGGGTTGTTGTTGGTAGAAGGGATTTTGGCGCGTGGGGAGTTGCAGGATTACCACTTGGCGCATTCGGCGCGGGCGGAGTTTTGCCGGCAGTTGGGCCGGGTGGAGCAGGCGCGGGCGGCGTATCAGCGGGCGCTGGAGTTGACGCGGCAGGAGCCGGAGCGGCGGTTTATTCGAGCACGTATCATGGCGCTCGAAATGCTCTGACCTTGGCGCTCTGGCTAGTGTGGGCAGCCTGTGGATTGCCCTCACCCTAACCCTCTCCCAAAGGGAGAGGGGACTGATCGGGGGATATTGGAGGGATTCACCGACTTGAACGAATTGTCTTGAATCCATAATCGATAAGGTTTTTCAGGTCGATGCATAACGCCAGACACCTCGGTCGGCCCCCTCTCCCAAAGGGAGAGGGGACTGATTGGGGGATATTGCAGGGATTCACCGACTTGAACGAATTGTCTTGAATCCATAATCGATAAGGTTTTTCAGGTCGATGCATAACGCCAGACACCTCGGTCGGCCCCCTCTCCCACCGGGAGAGGGCTGGGGTGAGGGGCTTTTGATTTCAAGCGCTTATTCGAGCATCTTGCTGAGCAACCAACTCCCTGCCGGCCCCGGCGGATACAAGCGCGACCACAAGGCGTCGACAAACACCGGTTTCGGCCAGCCGCGCACATTCAGCTCTATCAGCAAATCATTGGCATAACGCTGCACCAGCCACCTCGGCAACGGTGCCCAGCCAAAACCCTTTTCAGCCATTTCCAGCAGCATCAGATAACTCGGCGCCGACCACACCCGGCCTTTGCCACGGCTGTCATACGGATTGACGATGGTCGCCAGCCGCAATTCGCGATGTTGCTCGAGGATCTGCTGATCCACATGCTCAAGCTTCGCCAACGCATGCTCGCGGCTGACGAACAAGGCTATCTCCGTGCGCTCGGCCACAGTGGAGGTCACCAGATCCGGCGGGTAGTTGTCCTGCATTTCCGCGAAGGCCAGATGCGCCCGGCCGCGCTGGACCAGTTCGATCAGGTCTTCGCATTCGGCAATCAGGCATTCCAGCTCAAGCTCCGGATAACGCTGCTCGAAACCCACCAGCGCCGCTTCGAAACGATAGGACTGATAAGTGTCGGAAATCGCCACGGTCAGCTTCGGTTCCACACCTTGGGCCAACTGCCGTGCGCTCATCTCCAGACGACTGGTGGCGGCCAGAATCGCCTCGGCTTTTTGCAGCATGACGTGGCCGGCGGGGGTGAGTGTCGGTTTGCGGCTGCTGCGGTCGAATAGCTGCAAATCCAGATCAATCTCCAGACTGGCGACCGCCGCGCTGATGGTCGACTGACTGCGGCCTAACTTGCGCGCTGCCGCCGAGAACGAGCCTTGCGTCGCTGCCTGGACAAACGCCAGCAGCACTTCCTGCGAAGCCATGAACTATCGCCTTGATCGATGGTTATTGGTTATGAAGTATCGGTATTAAGTTGGATCATGGCAACCATCGTCAAACAAGGAGTCAGGCCATGACTGCCCACAAGTCCATCACCGAACGTGTTTTCCAGGCAGTTGGTTTCGAGTTTCTCGCGATCCTGATCTGCACGCCGCTGCTCGCCTGGATCATGCAAAAGCCGCTGCTCGACATGGGCGCGGTGACCGTGTTGATCGCGCTGTTGGCGCTGGCGTGGAACGTGGTGTTCAACCGTTTTTTCGACCGTGCATTGGCGCGGATGAATCTGCCGCACAACGCCTGGGTCCGTGTAGTTCATGCATTGCTGTTCGAAGGTGGATTGATCGTGATGGGCGTGCCGCTGATTGCCTGGTGGCTGTCGGTCAGCCTGTGGCAGGCGTTGTTGCTCGACATCGGCGTGCTGCTGTTCTTCCTGCCGTACACCTATGTCTACCACTGGGGTTATGACGTACTGCGCGAGCGCTTCATGGCCCGCCGCACATATGAAAGCTGAGGTAGCCCTGTGGCGAGGGGATTTATCCCCGTTGGGCTGCGTAGCAGACCCGATTTTGGGGCCGCTCCGCAGCCCAGCGGGGATAAATCCCCTCGCCACAAACGGTCTGTTGGTTGAGGTCAGAGAAACATGCCGCCAGACGCCTCGACCCGCTGACCGTTGATCCACTGTCCACCCTCCGACAGCAGCAGCGCCAGTGCACCGCCAATATCATCCGGCAGCCCTACACGACCCAGCGCAGTGTTGCTGGCAACCATCGCGTTGACCGCGCTGTTGTCGCGCACCGTGCCACCGCCAAAATCGGTTTCAATCGCACCCGGCGCTAGGATATTCACGCCAATCTGCCGCGCCCCAAGCTCTTTCGCCTGATAACGCGTCAGCACTTCCATAGCACCTTTCATTGCCGCGTAAGCGCCGTAACCCGGCAGGCTGAAGCGGGTCAGGCCGCTGGAAATATTGACGATGCGCCCACCGTCATTGATCAGCGGCAGCAATTGCTGAGTCAGGAAAAACGGCCCTTTCAACTGCACATTCATCAGCAGATCGAACTGCTCCGGAGTGGTTTCGCTGAACAGCGCATGCACGCCGACCCCGGCGTTGTTGATCAGGAAATCAAAGCGCTGACGCTCAAAGGTTTGCCCCAATACCTGTTCAACCTGCGCGGCAAACGCGGCGAAGTTTTCGCTGTGGCCGACGTCCAGCTGCAGCATCGCCGCTTTTGCGCCGAGCGCCTGCAATTCAGTGACCAGCGCCTGGGCCTCGTCGGCGCGGCTGTTGTAGGTGCCGATGATGTCGATGCCTTGCGCGGCGAGGTGCAGGGCGGTGCTGCGGCCGAGGCCACGACTGGCGCCAGTGATCAGTGCGATTTTGCGGTTCATGCTGACTTCCTCGATTGCGTTGAGTGGGGATGGAAGAAGTTTATTTATCCGCCCTGAGGTGATAAACACGGCAAAAGCGGAATCACTGATCGGCTCAGCCGAACAATCACCGGGGCTCGCCATGAACAAACTGGAACTGCTGCGGACCTTCGTCCGGGTCAGCGAACTGTCGAGTTTCACTCTCGCCGGGGAAAGCCTCGGCCTGCCGCGCTCCACCGTGTCCGAACAGGTGCAGGCACTTGAAGCCTTGCTCGGCACGCGGCTGTTGCAGCGCACCACGCGCAAGGTGCAGGCCACTCAGGATGGACTGGTGCTGTATGAACGCAGCAAAGATCTGCTCTCGCACATGGATGAAATCGAAGGGTTGTTCCGTCAGGACGAGGCTTCGCTGACCGGGTGCATCCGCGTCGACATGCCGAACATCCTCGCGCGACGCTTGATCATGCCGCGCCTGCCGGAATTCATGGATCGCCACCCGAATCTGCAGATGGAAATCAGCAGCACCGATCGCCGTGTCGATCTGCTGAGCGAAGGTTTCGACTGCGTGTTGCGCATCGGCGCGCAGCCGGATCAGTCGGTGGTCGCCCGGCATCTCGGCGACTTCCCGATGGTCAATTGCGCCAGCCCGGCTTACCTGCAACGTTACGGCGTGCCGCAGACCATCGAGGATCTGGCGCAGCATCGGCTGGTGCATTACGTCGGCGTACTGGGCTCGCGTTCGGAGGGGTTCGTCTATGAGGAAAACGGCGAGGTGCGGCGCGTGGCGATGGCCGGCAGTGTCACGGTCAACAGCACCGATGCCTATGAAGCGGTGTGCCTGGGCGGCTTCGGCCTGACGCAGGTACCGCGGACCGGCATGCAGCCGCATCTGGAAAATGGCGAACTGGTGACCGTACTGCCGCAACACACCGCACCGCCGATGGCGATTTCGTTGTTGTACGCGCGGCAACGGCATTTGCCGCTGCGGGTGCGGGTGTTTATGGATTGGCTCGGCGATGTCGTACGTTCAACGCTCTGACATTGAGCACATTGCCCCTGTGGGAGCGAGCCTGCTCGCGAAAGCGCCATGTCATTCAACATTGATTTATCTGACACACCGACTTCGCGATCAGGCTCGCTCCCACAGGGAGGACCTGTTGTGTGTGGGATTTGCGCTCAATAATCCCCACGCTTGCGAAACGCCCAGCGCCCGGCAATCACGGTGAACGTCGCCACCAGCGCGACCAGTACCCAAAATCCGTGCGGGTCTTGGGACAGCGGCACACCGCCGACATTCATCCCAAAAAAACCGGCAATGATGTTGATCGGCAAGGCCAGGACCGTCACCACCGTCAGGGTGAACAGCGTGCGGTTGCTCTGTTCGTTGAGGTTGGCGGCGATTTCTTCCTGCAACAGTTTGATCCGTTCGCCGAGGGCGGTGAGGTCGTTGATGATCAGCGCAAACTCCTCGGTGGATTTGCGCAACTCCTTGACGTCCTCCTTCTGCAACCACGGCGGCGGACGATTGAGCAGGCGCAGCAACGACCCTGGCTCCAACGCCAGCAGCCGTTGCAGTCGCACCAGCACGCGACGGTTGGCGCCAAGTTCGGCGCGGTTGGTCGACAGGCGCGAGGAGAGCAGTTCGTCTTCGACCTGATCGACACTCAGGCTGGTCTTGCGCACGATCTGCGTCAGCACTTCGCCCTGATCGCGCAGCAAATGCACGAGCAGTTCCGAGGGCGAGCGAAAGCATTCGCCGGCCTTCACCGACGAGCGCAACTTGTCCACCGAGTGCAGCGGTTGCAGGCGCGCGCTGACGATCAGTTTGCTGCGCACGCAGACCCACAGCGTCGACACGTCGGAGGAGACCATGCTGCTGAGGTTGAACACCACATCGTTGACCACCGCCAGCAGCGCCGAATCGACATGCTCGATGCGCGTCGAACGCGAACCTTCGTGCAGCGCTTCGAAAAACTCCTCGGGTAATTGCAGATGACTTTTCATCCAGCGCTCGCACGCGGCGTGGGCCAGGTTCAGGTGCAGCCAGAGAAATTCTTCGCTGTCACCGTCATCCTGCAAACAGCGCAAAGCCGTCGCCGAATCGATCTCGCGCCCGCGCTCCCCGGGCAGGAAGCGAAAGCCGTAGAGCAAGCCAAACAGGTCCGGGGCGCGATGGCTGATATCGAGGCTGTGGTTCATGGCGGCTCGCTGCGAGGAGGGTGTCTGGTGGGGGATTTTCAGGTTCACCTGAGCGGCATCATCGCAAGCCAACATGACCGTTTTGTGACAGCAAAGTGACTGCAAATCAACGCGTTACCGACTGTCGGAAGATTCTCAAGAAGCGCTCTGGCGCGCCGATCTCGGTTGAGTTAGGTTGCGCGCCATTGGCTTTCGGTCATGGTGTGTCGACAGGGAAGTCCGGCCATTTTTCACGTCCGCTCGGGCGTGCCTCATCCCTGCTTCGAGTACCTTGCAATGCTGCAAAAATCCCTGAGAACGCAAATTCTCGCCCTGCTGAGCGGCAGTCTGCTGGCGATATTGTTGATCGCGCTGGCCTGCTTTCATTTCCTCTCCAACGGCGTGCAAAGCTATAGCCAGTTGATCGCCGGCCCGTTGCACACGTCGCAACTGATCGATGAAGCCAACCTGCAATTCAAAGTGCAGGTGCAGGAATGGAAAAACGTCCTGCTGCGCGGCAAGCAACCGGCGGACCTGGCGAAATACTGGAGCCAGTTCGAAGAGCGTCAGCGCGACGTGCAGAATATTCTCGGCGAACTGGCCGGCCAGAAAGGCATCGAGGCAACTCTCAAATCCCGCATCGAACGATTGCGCGAGGAGCATCGCCAGTTGGGCGCGGCCTACCAGAAAGGCCGCGATGCCTACGTCGCTGCCGGTGGTGATCCGAGCGCCGGCGACGCAGCGGTCAAAGGCGTCGACCGCGCCACCAGCGAGCAGATGAGCGCACTGGTCGCCGAGCTGCGCGAGCAGGGCACCGCGCAATCGGCGTTGATCAGCGCCAGCGCTGAGCGCACCGTGTGGCTGGGGCTGCTGGTGATGCTCGCGTCGGGCTTGTTGATCGGTCTGCTGAGCCTGTGGCTGGTCAGCCGCAACCTGATCGAGCCGATCCGCAACCTCATCGATTACGTCACCCGCTTGAGCCGTGGCCAGTTGGCCGTACGTGTTGTCAGCGAGCGTCGCGATGAACTGGGCAACCTCGCCGCCGCAGCGAACACTCTGCGCGATTTTCTGGCGGACACCTTCACTCGCTTGCAACGCAGCGCCGGTGATCTGGACAGCGCCAGCGGCGAGTTGAACGCCATTGCCACGACCATGGCCGGCGGCACCAGCGAGCAATTCAACCGCACTGATCAAGTGGCCACGGCGATGAATGAAATGTCCGCCACCGCCCAGGAAGTCGCCCGTCATGCCGCCGATGCCGCGCGCGCTGCGGACGATGCCGATCACTCGGCGCAGCAGGGTGAAAAGGTCATGCAGACCACCATTCACTCAATCACGCAGATGCGCGGCGAAATCGCCAACACCGCCACGGTGATCCGTCGCCTGGAAACCGACAGCGGTCGTATCGGCAAGGTGCTGGAAGTGATTCGTGGCATCGCCGAACAGACCAACCTGCTGGCGCTCAACGCAGCCATCGAAGCGGCGCGTGCGGGTGAGGCCGGGCGTGGTTTTGCCGTCGTCGCCGATGAAGTGCGCAACCTCGCCCAGCGCACGGCGGAGTCGATCATCGAGATCAACCAGATCATTCAGAACGTGCAGACCGGCGCTGTCGATGCCGCGCAGGCTATCGAGAGCGGCCAGGCGCGCAGTGATGAAAGCGTCGAACAGGTGACCCAGGCCGGCGCGATGCTGGAGCGCATCACCTTGGCGGTGGAGGCGATTCGCGACATGAACCGGCAGATCGCCACGGCGGCAGAAGAGCAGACTTCAGTGGCCGAGGATATCTCGCGCAACCTGACTGAAATCACTGCGATTGCCAGCACCAACCTCGACAACGTGCAGCGCACCGAAAGTGCCAGTCAGAACCTGCATGGGTTGTCGGGGCAGTTGAATGAGGTGACGGCGCGGTTGAGTGCTTGATTTTGGGTGGCGGTTTGTCAGCCCCTCACCCTAACCCTCTCCCGGAGGGAGAGGGGACTGGCCGCAGGGAATGTGTGAATTGCACCGAACTTGCAATACCGAGTCGAACTCGGGTTTGAGCGGCCCGCAAATCGGCTCCCTCTCCTGGGGGAGAGGGCTGGGGTGAGGGGGATCGATTTCACAGACCACACAAAGTTTGCGCGCCAATCCGCAGCCACAAAAAAGCCGCACGATCGTTAAATCGTGCGGCTCTTTAACAGCGGTCTATCAAGTGTCTTGCTTGTCGCTCAGCACTTTACCGGTGGTGGCATCAAAGTCCACGTCGAACTCTTTGCCGTCAGCAGTTTTAAGTTCAACTTCATACTCGTAACCATTGAAGTGGTTATCCAGGTCGGTGTCGGTAATCGTTGCGCCCGGGTGCAGTTTCAGTGCTTCGGCGTTCATCGATTCCAGCGACTTGATCTTGCCGTCCTTGACCAGTTGCGGGATCTGGTCGATGCGAACATCAGCCTGAGCCAGGCCAGCGGTGAGGGTCAGGGCAGCGGCGGTAAACAGGGCAGTCAAAGTTTTCATCGGTTCATTCCTTGGCAGTGCGTTGAAGTGGTTGATCTGTGTAAGTGGGTTCAGATTAACCAGCGCAACTTAACTCACCCTTAAATCTCTGCTTCGCGATAAAACTGCTCTTTGTCGGAGCGAGCCTGCTCGCGAAGCAGGCGACTCGATAACAACTTAGAAACCGTTCTTCTTCAGAACCTCATCAACACTGCCAACAGCCGGACGCTTGTAAAACTTCAACAGTTCACTGGCGCGGTTGGTAAAGATGCCGTCGACACCCGCTGCCATGACTTTCTCGTAGTCCACCGCCTCGTCGACCGTATAAACATGCACCAGCATGCCCTGATCGTGGGTGTACTGGTTCATCCACGGTTGCACCAGGTCGGAGTAACTCTGATCACCACCCTGGGTCAGCTTCGCCGAAGGGCCAGTGCCGATCGCGCCCTGGGCCTTGGCGTAGTCGACCCATTGCTTGAATTCCGCCTCTGACTTGGGTTCCTGCTTGCCGTAGAAAACGTTTTTGTCTTTCTCGCCGGACGCGGCAAACGTCACGGCGGATTTAGGCTCGATGCTGCCTTCGCCGACCCACAACAGCAGGATCTTCGGCACTTGCGGCATTTCCTTTTCCAGCAATTGCAGGCTGTTCTTATCGAAGGTCTGCAGGATCACCTTGCCTTTGCCCTGACCGACGCCGAGCGCACTTTTCGCCAGTTTCGAACCGGCCGGACTGAGCCAGCCGCGATCCTGCAGTTTTTCCTTGAGGTCATGTTCGATGCCGGGAAACAGCTGCGGCTCTTTGGTTTCGATGTACAGGCCCGGCTTGTGCTGCGGGTTGGCGCGGGCGATGTCGATGATTTCATCGAGGGTAAGAATCTTCAGCCCGGCGTACGAGGGGCGTGCGCGGTCAGGATATTTGCTGTTGAACCAGCTGCCGGCATCGAGGGTTTTCAGTTCGGCCATGGTGAACGCGGTGGCCGGGCTGTCCTTGCGCTCGGGGAATTTGCTGGCGACGTCGGTGGTGCGTTGCAGGTTGTCGTCGTGCAGGGCGAAGAGCACGCCGTCCTTGCTGCGCTGCAAATCCATTTCCAGGTAATCGGCGCCGAGGTCACGGGCCAGTTTGTAGGCCGCAGCGGTGGACTCCGGGGCATCGAACGACGCGCCACGGTGGGCGATCACCGCCGGATGCGGAATGCCATGGGCGGCAGCGATTGCCTTGGGCTCCGGGTGGCTGGCGGCATGCGCCTGACCGAGGCCGAACAACAGACTCAGCACCAGAGCGCTTCGGGTAAAAGTGGCAGGCATGGTCGAGTTCCTTTCGCAGGTTTTTTTCGAGACGTACCTTTTAACAATTGACGCGCCGCAGGGCTATCGCCAGACCCACATAAACCGAGCAAAACGGAAATTTCCTGCACTTTTGTGGCGCTGTTTGCAGTACGCTTGCCCTCGGCTGACGCCCCGGCAGAGGGCGCGCCGCTACATTGCCCTGCGTGTAAACCATCGATCATCTTTCGTGAGGTTTACCATGCGCATCACCTCCCAACTCATCTGCCAGGCCGCCGACGATCTCAAAGGCTTCGTCGGCCTCAACCGCAAAACCGGCCAGTACATCGTGCGCTTCAGCGAAGATTCATTCGGCATGGACGTGGCCGACGACGGCATCATCCCCGCCAGTGAATTCGTCTGGGCGAAGGCGTCGGACACCACCATGACGCTCAAGCGCGAGTTGATTCAGTTGCTGCTCGATCAACACATCGACGACCGGATCAACATCACCGAACCGCTACGGGTTTACATGAGCAAGGTTGAAGTGCCGGAGATTGTTGCGGTGCGGAGTCTGGTGCGCGGTTGAGGTATTGCAGTGTGGTTGCGGGCCTCTTCGCGAGCAGGCTCGCTCCCACAAGGATTTCGTGAACGCCACAGATCCAATGTGGGAGCGAGCCTGCTCGCGAAGGCGGCGTTGTGGGCGCCGCCAACCTCAATGGCCGAATGCATAACGCTCAATCCCGCAATCCGCAGGCTTCGATAAATGCGCGAACCAGCGGTGGCATTTTTCCTTTTAGTGCGGCGCGTTCCGGCTGGAACAGCGTGGCGACGAAAAACGGATGTTTTTTCAATTCGATAGCGCGCAGATCCCCCGCTGAATCACGGCCTACCGCTTGTAGCTGATCGCTCATCAAATGCTGTTCGAACTGCGGATTCACGCCGTAGCGGCAGCGATAGCCTTCTTCAATTTCAGACTTTTCGTACGCCTTGGCGATCAACGAGCCGGGCTGGAGGTGAATGACGTCGATGGCTTCAACCAGCGAGCAGCTCAGCGGCGTGAGCACAGCGCGTTCGGATTCTGGCGAGGTTTCCCCGTGCTCGGCGTCGGCCCAGCCCAGCACATTGCGCGAATATTCCAGAACCGCGTGCTGAAAACCGCCACAGGTGCCGAGGAAAGGTCGCCCTTGCTCGCGGGCAAAGCGGATGGCGCGTAGCGCACCGTCTTCACTTTTATAAGGGCTGGCGGGTACACACCAGAACCCATCGAATTGAGTCAGCGCAGTGTCGGTGCCGATCTCTTCAGTGGCCAACCACTCGAACTGCACGGTGCGTTGCAGGTGTTCGGCGACCAGGCCGAGTGCAACCGGGATCGCTTGATGAGCGGTGACTTGGGGGTCGTAATCGCCAACCAGGGCGATGCGGACGGCGCGATTTTCCATGGGATTTCCCTGCGCTTGCTGATGGATGGCAGTCACTATAGATCGCGTGATTGCCATCCCACTATCCCGAGTTTCACCTGGTGACTGAGACTACCGCCATTACCCCGACACCCGCTCATTGGCAAACATGCTCACCGCATCCACCGCCTCACTGGCGCCATCGCGAATCTGCAGAATCACCGTGCCGGCCTGATTGGCCAGTTCCACGCCTTCTGCGGCGCGGTCGCGGGTGCCTTGCATGCTTTTGATCGCCTGCCGTGTTTCGCTCTGGATCAGACTGATCATGGTGGAGATCTCGGCGGTGGAACCGCTGGTGCGCGCCGCCAGCTGCCTTACTTCATCGGCCACCACGGCAAAGCCGCGGCCCTGTTCACCGGCGCGCGCGGCTTCGATGGCGGCGTTGAGGGCGAGCAGGTTGGTCTGATCGGCGATTGCGCGGATGGTGTTGACGATGGCGGTGATCTGCTCGGAGCGGTCGCCCAGTTGTGCGATCAGCGTTGAGGACTGGCTGATGTCCTCGGCGATTTCGCGCATTTCGCTGGCAGCCTGTTGAATCACCTGCGTACCTTGCTCGGCGACTTTTCGCGTCGCTACCGAGATGTGATAAGCGGTGCTGGCACTGCGTGCGTCCTGCTCGTGTTGCTCGACACGGGCGGTAACGTCAGACGCGAACTTCACGACTTTGTACAAACGCCCCGAAGCGTCGTAGACCGGGTTGTAGTTGGCCTCCAGCCAGACGATCTGACCGCGTTTATCCACGCGCTCGAACTGCCCGTGGAAGAACTCGCCCTGATTCAGGCGCCGCCAGAAATCCTGATAGGCGCCGCTGTTGACCAGCGCCGGGGTGCAGAACAGGCGGTGATGCTGGCCCTTGAGCTCTGCGAGGCTGTAACCCATGCGCGAGAGAAAATTCTGGTTGGCGGTAAGAATGTTGCCGTCGAGATCGAACTCGATCACCGCCATCGCGCGATCGATCGCCTGTAGCTTGGCGTTGGCCTCGTTCTCCTGCTGCACCTTGGCGGTGACATCCATCGCGTACTTGACCACTTTGATCACCCGTCCCGACGCATCCTTGATCGGGTTGTAACTGGCCTCGAGCCAGATCGGCTGGCCTTTGCTGTTGACCCGTTCAAAGGTGCCGGACTGGAACTGACCGTTTTTCAGGCGTGACCACAGCTCGGTGTATTGGACACTGCGCCCGAATTCCGGCGTGCAGAAATGCCGGTGCGGCTGGCCGATCGCCTGGGCAGCCGTGTAACCCATGGTCTTGAGGAAATTGTCATTGGCACGCAACACCACGCCATCAAGATCGAACTCGATCACCGCCATCGAACGGTTGATCGCTTCGAGCATCGCAGCTTGGTCAAAAACGGTGTGTTGCAATTCAGCGAGGGCGGCTTTCTGGCGATTGAAAAACATGCTTGCGATACTCGGGAAGTGGGGAAAATCAAAAGGATTCAGTCCCTATTCCTGCGCCGGCAGACCGAAATGCACGGACGGCATTCGGTGGTGACTGCTCAATGCCAGCGTTCCGTTACTGGCAGATGGCTACTTATACAAAACTTAATAAAGTTGTACAAGAAAGGAATTTTTCACAACTTTGTATAACTTTTTGCGAAATTAGTTGTACGCGGCTCGCCGCACCAGTGATTCACCGCTGATACAGTGCCAGGAACATCTCCAGCGCCGACTCGGCAACTGCATTCTGCGCGTCTGGATCAAGGGCCGCGCGACCCAGCGAGATCTGCGGCCAGAACGCGAATGCCTTGAGCAAACCTTGTACTTGATGCGCGGCAAATTCTGGATCCACCGGTTTGAGCCGTCCGTCGGCTTGCGCCGCGCGTATCCAGACAGTCAGGCCTTCCTCGCGCTCGCCCATGCGCTCGATCATGTTCTGCGCACGTTCGGGGGAATGAATGGTTGCGGCAATCGCCACCCGGGCGAGGGTGAGAAAATTCTCGTCAGCCATCATCTGCACTTTTTGTTGCAGCATCAGGCGCAGCTGCTCATGCAGCGGTCGCTCGCGGTCGTAGCTCACCGATGGCTCGGCAATGATCCGCGCCCACAACTGATTAAGGATCTCGGCGAACAGCTCTTCCTTGCTCGGGAAGTGGTTGTACACCGTCCGCTTCGACACCCCCGCCGTGGCGGCGATCTTGTCCATGCTGGTGATTTCGAACCCGTGGGCACGGAATTCGGCGATCGCCGCCTGGATGATGGCTTCGCGTTTGCGGTCGGTGAGGCGTTGTGGAGCGGTCATGAGCGGACTTCGGCAGAGAAGGGGGGAAATTACACTCGGCAGTTTACTTGGCGCCGGCTTTGATGCAACCTAGAAACTACACCGCTCAGTGTAATGTTGCGTTAATCCTCGCACCTTACAAACCAGAGCGTTTGGCCTTTGCGTGCAGCTTGGCCATTTTCATTTCCCGTGGAATACCGTGCAGTACACGGTTTTTCGGAGTCGTTCAGTCATGGCCAATCCAGTCTCTCTCCCGGACAACACACCCACGCCTGAAGCCTCGCGCCAGGATCAAGGGCTGTTTCGCAATCATGCGCCGGTGCAGCGCGAAGGCCTGCGCAAAATGCTGCGGATCATGTGGAACATGATTTTCCACAAACCGCGCGACACCCGTCCGAGCGCCGCCATTCCTGTGCAGCCGCTGACCCGTGAAGATCTGCTCGCAGCGCCCAATCACAGCGTTTACCGCTTGGGGCACTCGACGCTGCTGCTGAAGATGCGCGACAAATTCTGGATCACCGACCCGGTCTTCGCCGAGCGCGCCTCGCCAGTGCAATGGGCGGGTCCGAAACGCTTCCACCAACCACCGATCAGCATTGACGAGCTGCCACCGATCGAAGCGGTGATCCTCTCGCACAACCATTACGACCATCTCGACTACGAAGCGGTGCTCAAACTCGCCGCCAAAACCACTTACTTCCTGACTCCGCTGGGCGTGGGCGACACCCTGATCAAATGGGGCATCGACGCCAGCAAGGTGCGCCAGTACGACTGGTGGCAGGGCACCGAAATCGCCGGTATCCGCTTCATCGCCACCCCATCGCAGCACTTCTCCGGCCGTGGCCTGTTCGACGGCAACAGCACGCTGTGGGCGTCATGGGTGATGATCGACGCCGACACACGAATCTTCTTCAGCGGCGACAGCGGTTACTTCGACGGCTTCAAACGCATCGGCGAACAATACGGCCCGTTCGACCTGACCCTGATGGAAACCGGCGCCTACAACGTCGAATGGCCCCACGTGCACATGCAACCGGAAGAAACCCTGCAAGCCCACATCGACCTCAAGGGCCGCTGGCTCTTCCCGATCCACAACGGCACCTTCGACCTGGCCATGCACGCCTGGCACGAACCTTTTGACCGCATCCTTGCGCTTGCATGGGAACGCAGTATTGCGATTACCACACCGCGGATGGGGGAGGCGTTCAACCTTGCGCATCCGCAACGGGGGAGTGCGTGGTGGATGGCGGTTGAAGAGGAGGGGGAGGCGCTTGCTCAGAATGCCTGACGCGTTCGCCTCAAGCGAATACCACCTCAATACGGCCCTCTTTCCGTGATCGGGGGGCCGATTTGACTACAATTTGCACATCTCGCCCGAGACGTGAAAGGCATTCCATCATTTTGGCCTCACTGATTCCGCGAAATTTGCCACGCAGCATTTCGGAAAGCTTGGGTTGTGATAGTCCCAAGATTTCTGACGCCTGAATCTGAGTGAGATGACGCGCCTTAATGATTGCGCCAATTTTCGCTGCGAGCTGCGACTTCACCTGCATTTCACTTGCATTGGGTAAGTCCAGATCGTGATAGACGTTTCCGCTACCTACTTCAATCTCCATGGTTTTCTGCTCCTTTCGCATGTTCCTGGGCGGCTCGAAGTCTGTTTCTGATCAGATCAATGTCCGACTGGGCGGTTTTAATCCCGCTTTTCGACTTTTTCTGAAAGCAGTGCAAAACGTAAATTGCACTGCCAAAACGAACCGTATAAATGGCGCGGTAGGTGTCGGTGTCGAAGTCTTCTATCAACTCCAGGACACCTGCGCCTCCGAACCCTTTCAATGGTTTTGCATCTGAATACTTCAGGCCACATTGAGCCAGATCCAGTGCGTGACCAAAAACGTCTTGTACCTCTGTGGGCATCTGCTTGAGATCTTTTTTACTACTGCAGACCCACATAAGCGGCTTCCTTGCACTCATGCGAAATATACCTATTTTGGAATAATTATCAAATTGCCATTTCAGTCAGCCATCGCAAAATCCCCACGCCCCACCGATTCCCCCGACATACCCTGCGCCCTGACACTGCGCCCCGGTGCAAACCCCGGGAAGAACACCAACCCCTGCGCTTCGAACCGATAAGCCAGTGCCAGTCTCGCGGCGTCCGCCACGTCCTGCTGCGCTTCGAACCGCTGGATATCTGCCACCGCCACTTCGGCCTCGCGCGACAGTTGGTCAACGCTCCAGCCCAGCATGGCGCGGGCCTGGACGCAGTGGGTCGGGGTGAACTGGAAAAGGGCAATGCGTTCGAGGACGTGGTTCATCGCAAGAGAGGCCATGGTGTGCTCCGGGCTCAAAAGTGCTGATTGAAAATGTACTGTGTTTTTGTACAGTTGTTTTCGGCCGGGATCAAATGCATTTTTCGAGTTTGCCTAGTTCGTCGGCTCCAACCAGACGGACGGTGCCTGTCCCAGCACACGCCGAAACATCGTCGAAAACGCCGCCGGGCTCTCGTAGCCGAAGTCCAGGGCGATCCGCGTCACCGCTTCCCCCGCCGCCAACCGTGCCAACGCCTGCACGACGCACGCCTGCTGCCGCCACTGACGAAAGCTGAGCCCGGTCTGCTGCCGAAACAATCTGTTAAAGGTGCGCAAGCTTATGTGTAACTGATCGGCCCAATCCTGCGGCGATTGGTGGGCATTGGGCATGTTCAGAAAGGTCTGACACAGGCTGAGGAGTTTTCCTTCGGCGGGCATGGGAATGTGTAGGGCAAGGGGCGCGCTGCGTGCCAGTTCATGCAACATCAAGTTGATCAGCACACCGTCGCGTCCGGCCTGGTCGTACATCAGTGGCACGTCCACCGCTTCCATCAGCAAATGCCGCAGCAGTGGCGACACATTGAGCACTTGGCAGTCCGGCCCCAATTCCACGTTGCCCGGTTCGACATACACACTGCGCGTGCTCACCCCGAGCATCAACACCTCATGGGCCACGTCCGGTGGAATCCACACCGCGCGTTGCGGCGGCACCACCCAATTACCGTTCCGAGTGCTGACTTGCATCACGCCTGTTGCGCCGTAGAGCAATTGCCCACGTCGATGCGTATGAAACGGGAGTAGGTGGCCGTGGGAATAATCGGTACCGATGGCCACGACCGGGCGAGGCGTGTCATCGAGCTGATTGATCGAAATATTGCGCATCAGGCGTGTTCCAGCGATTGGCGTAAACGCGAACATTATTGGCCCAACTACTGAAGCCGGCCAGTGCATCACGCTCTAATGTCCTGGGCTCCCCGATCCTGGACGCCCACTATGTTCTACCTCCTGCTTACACTGTTCGGTTGCCTCACCGGCATCAGCGCCGTGCTCTTCGGTTTCGGCGGCGGCTTCGTCATTGTGCCGCTGCTCTATCGGATGCTCACCGCCAGCCACGCAGCCGACGACCCCATCGCCCAGTCGGCCATGCACATCGCCGTGGCCACCTCGACCTGCGTGATGATCGTCAACGCCCTGATCGCCACACGCAAACACCAACGCGCGGGCAATCTGCTCAGGGAATATCTTTGGCCATTGGGCGGGTTTATCGGCGTGGGCGCGATCGTCGGCGCCATCGCTGCGATGTGGGTCAACGGCCAAGTCATCCGCTACGCCTTCATCGCCTATATAGGCGTGACCATCGTCGATTGCCTGCTGCGCCAAGGATTTCTCACACAGTCCCAAACCACTTTCCCACGGCGACTGACCATGACGGAAACATCCGCCGGCGGTGTAGGCATCGGCGCCGTCGCAACCTTCCTCGGCGTAGGAGGAAGCGTCATGACCGTGCCGCTGCTGCGCCGTTGCGGACTGAGCATGTCGCAAGCGACGTCCATGGCCAATCCGCTCAGCCTCCCGGTAGCGTTGGCGGGGACGTTGACGTACATGGCGCTGGCCGGTTTCACTGAGTCTGATTTGGGCGTTTGGTATATCGGGTATGTCGATGTGCTGGCGTTTGCGCTGCTGACGGTTGGTTCGTTGCTGGGGATCAGATTGGCTGCGCCGTGGATAGGGCGAATACCGGATCGGCTGCATGCGCGCGTGTACATCGGTTTACTTATGGTGGTGATGATCAGCATGTGCTTGAGCTGAGCGCGACGGCGCTCGATTCCAGCGCGCAAGCTCGCCATAATCCGCAGCTACTTTCGCGGGCAGTTGCTCGCTTATTCAAGGATGAAGTGATGTACCGAGGACTGTTACGTCTTTTTGCTGTTTTTCTTCTAACGGGTTCTTTTGTCTCGACGGCAACTTGGGCCGAGACCGGCGCGCAGTTGTTCACCGGCACGTTGGGTAAATCGTCTATCGTCCTCGAAATAAATCCTCGTACCGGAGAGGGACGTTACTTTTACAAGAAGTACCGCAAGGATCTACCACTCGACGGTGCTCTGGACGGGGAAACGCTTGTGCTGGAAGAAGGCTCGCGGATAGACGACTCACGCCCGACCTTGCGTCTGCGGCCGACAACTGATGGTTGGTATGGCGAGTGGACGAGCACCGCTGGGAAAAGCCTGAAGATCAAGTTACAGCCAGCCGTCATCCCCGATGTAGCGGATGATGCCTTGCCCTTTTTCACCACACTTCACGACAAGTACCCTTATGAATACCTGCGGCTGCAGGGCGTCACACTCAAAAAAGGCAACATCGACACCTTCATGGGCTACACGCTGCAGTGGTGGAGCGAGCCGAAGACAGGCACTTCTCTGTTTGAAGTGGTCTCGGGTTATTCCCTTGAAGAGCGTCGACGCATCAACCAACAATTGATGGCGCGTTTGTGGAGCGAGGTATTGTCGTCTTATGGATGTTCAGGCAGTTACGCGCAGTCGAGCCAACCACTGTGGATGTCGTCAACAGTGATGAGTGTTCTGATTTCATCAGATTATTTCTGCGGCGGTGCCTATCCGGATCAAAGCCAGGATGCGCTCAACTTCGACACTAAAACAGGCAGACTCCTGACCCTTGATGATGTTTTGTGGGTGGGGCAGGGCAAGCCATTGCATTTCCAACGAGAGGGCGACTTCGGCGGGGAGGCGTCCGGCTCGTCTGATTCCTGGTCTAACTACCGCAGTGAGGAACTGGCACCCTGGCTGGTCGCGCAGTTGCTGAAACTCTACTCCAGTGAAATGACCGTTACCCCCGAAGGTGAAAACGACTGCAACTACGACGAGAGTTATCCCTGGCAATTTCCCGGTTGGCACTTCACGGAGCTGGGCATCAAGCTCGAGCCATCATTTCCCCACGTCGCGGCGGTCTGCGGATTCGTCGACTGGAGCGTTCTGCCGTACACAATCGTCAAACAACATCCGGGCGGGGTTGCACTGCAACTGCCTTGATGTCGCGTTTACTTTCATGCGCAGCCCCTCGATTCCCGACCACAACCCCGCCATAATCGCCGCGAATTTATCCGCGCCGGCCCTCAAATGCCGGCGCGACCTCTGACTCTTTCAAGGAACGATCAATGCTCAAGGGACTGATGCGCCTGGCGCCATGCGCTGCTGTGCTGTTCTCGCTGATTCCAAGTGTCCACGCCGATGATGGCCGACGCGTGTTCACCGGCACGTTGGGCAAAATGCCGATCGTCGTAGAGCTCAATATCACGCAGCAGGACGAAGTAACCGGTCGGTACTTCTACGAAAAATACCATCGTGATTTGCCGCTCAGTGGCGCGTTGCAGAACAGCACGCTGACCTTGACCGAGGGCAATAATCGCTATGGTGACGACAAGCCGCTGTCAACGTTGGAACTTGAAGAAACCGGCAGCGGCTGGCAGGGCGAATGGAAAAGTCCGCAGGGCAAGAAGCTGCCAGTGAAACTCATCGAGGCCAGACTTACCGCCCCCACCTCATCAACTTTGCCGTTCATTGCCGCTTTGCCCTACAGCGAGCCTTACGAGTATTTGCGCCTGCAGGGACTCAAACTGAAACCGGCGAAGAAAGAAAACTTCATGGGCTACGACCTGCAATGGTGGACAGAGCCTGAGACAAAGATTTCCCTGTTCAGCGTGGAGTCCGGATTGTCGAAAGATGATCAGCAACGGGTCAACCAGCAGTTGCTTGGACGCCTCTGGAATGAAGTCATCAGTTACCACGGCTGCCAGCTGCAGGGCGGCGAAAACGTCGAATTTATGCAACAGGTGCAACCGAAAATGATCTCGCCAGCCGTGGTCAGCCTGAACATCTCGACCAGCTATTACTGCGGCGGCGCGCATCCAGACTTCGGCGATTCACCGCTCAACATTGACGTCAAAACCGGCCACCCGCTGTCCCTCGAAGATGTGCTGTGGGTCGGTGAGGGCAAACCACTTTTACATGCCGAACGCGACAGCTTGGGCGACGAACCTCTGAGCAAGGACGAAAGTAACGCGCGCTATCAGTACGTAAGCAAAGAGTTGGTGCCGTGGGTGATCAAACAATTCACGGCCCTGTACCCCACAGAAATGAAGACACCGACGGGAGATGACGACTGCAACTTCCAGGACGAAAGCATCTGGGGGACTTCACCTTGGTACTTCACCGAGAAGGGCTTGTACCTCGGCGCGTACTTCGCTCGCGTGCAACGCTCTTGTGATAGACCTGACTGGTCGATCCTGCCGTACTCCCTAGTCAAACAACACCCTGGCGCCGTAAAACTGCAACTGCCCCAAGGCTAGCCATCACTCCAACCCCGGCGCTTCACGAATAATGAAGTGATCCAGGTTCTCGATATTGGCATTGAAGACCTCGAAAGGCTTTTCGGGGTTCTTCTTGCCGGGCACCTGCTTCAACTCCGGCGTCACCCCATAGAAGAAACAGAACAACGCCTTGTCGCTATCCACCGCGTGCTTGATCTCTTCCAGAAACGCCTTGCGCTTGCGGTAGTTGTCGATCAGCTTCTTGTTCAGATAAACGCTGACCGGATACGGCTTCTTCTTGCTGTCTTCGGGCTTCTTGAACCAGACCTTGTCCTCGAAATCGATACGAAAACTGGCGCTGTGGAAGTCCTCGATCTTCTTGATCCGCCCCCAGTAAATCAGCCCCTTGTTGTCCGTCAGATACTCGATCTTCTTGAAGAACGAACTGTACGGCGCCGTATGCTCGCCAATCTTCAACGGCATGCGCTTGAGCAACTCCTTGTCGGCGAAGTTGGAAACAAAACACTCCACCGGATGCGCAAACACACTGGTCTTGTCCGGCGCCGACTCACGACTCGCTGACTCCTTACCACTGTCTGCCACCATCCGAACCGGATCATCGCGCAACACATCCGCCGCCCCCGCTGGCGTGACAGGCTTGCGTACATACTCACGCCGGGTCAGCAATAACTCCGATGGGAAATGCTCCTCACGCCCGTCATCCACCTCGCCATCCGCCGTCTCAACACCAGACGCCGACGCCTTCAAACTCACATACGGACAACCCGCCACATGCTGCGTCGTGGGCAGATTCTTGAAGTGCGGCGTGCGCACGTAATTCACATTCTTGGCATTGAATGTACCCAACTCATTGGAAGCCTCGAACGCCGCACGACAGGCATCGTTGGGGCACTGGAAGTGTTCCTTCGCCGAGTCAAACGCCACCGTTTCATCGAAATTGAGATCGCGAACATCATAGATCGACAACTTGTCGTCGAGGCTGAGGCAGTAGGCGAGATCGAATTTCATGGTGGGGCTCGGATCCTTGAGTTGGGGAGGGGTATTAATAGCGGGAGGCGGCGCGGGTTGCACTGATTGTTTTCAGGATGATGCGGGATTTGTGGGAGGCAGCCTGTTGGTGAATTGGTGGTATCAACTCATCACCGAATCCAGACACCCAGTCAGTAGCAAAAACTCTCCCTAGTGACAGAGCTTTATCCCTCCGGAATCAGCCTTTTCACCCTTGTATAAAGCGAAGCTGTAAACGCCACGCGATCATTTGAATGGTGACAACGACGATGGCAATTCGGACAAAGTGCTACAGCGTTCGAAACTTGATCCGAACCCTTATCTGCAAGTGGTTTGACATGGTGGACTTCAAGAAACGGCAGATCATGCATCTGAAACGGAGCCGGGTCGCCACAGCCTTCGCAATGCCCCTCGGCTTCATTTCGAACCCAAGCTCTAACCTCGGGATCGCGAACGTAAACCGTGCGAGTACTTGACGCTTTCTTTGGTTTCTTTATGCCTTTCGGTGGCTCCTTTATATGTTTCTTCTGAATTGCAGCAGCGCGACGCTCTAGTGTTTCTTCGTCGGCTGTCGGAATAGCAGGGTCGCCCGGCTGGAAGCCGCGATTTGTGAGAGCTATTCGAATTAACTGCTCAACGTTCGAACCAACGTTTTCCGCCGGTTTGTAACCCTTAATGGGTTTCCGATCCATCGTCATCAGGACTTTGGAAATGTTCTGCATTCGGAATTCGACAGAGCCTTTTGTACGAGTCGACAAGGCTGATGCGCGTAGTTCGCGATTCTCATGTGCCTTGTTGAATTTGTGACCCGCGAGCTCTAAATCAAGCATTCTGAGATAGGTGTCAACCGCTGCCTCAATCTCAGCAACAGTCCAGTCAGTGTCTTTTTTCTTGTTGCTCATAAAATCGCCGAGGGTTGAAAACCCTCGGACGATACTGAGTGGCCATCACGGCTGTCTAGGAAAATTCCTACAGAAAATAGCGACGGATCTCTCGAGATCCGACAACCACATCGCTAACCCATCGAATGCTTCGAAGACTGAAACACCTGCGTGACCCTTCGCCACCAGGAGTTCTCTACCGAAGCTCGACGTGGATTTTGATCATTTAACAGATAAGGCATATCCCGAAGCCGAATCCAGCCCTCATCTTGCCAATGCAGCAAACTCAAAGACATTTCCGGCCAATCCAACAAACTCAACATTGGCCGATGTGAATCCCCCGAATCCTGCGCATCGCGCAATGTCGGCACTACCTCATTGGTCAACCACTCACGCAGCAACCGATTTCCCGGTACGTAGTGATAGATCAATAGCGCATACACCCCCGATTCACTGAGCATCAGATGCTGTTCTGGTTCTCGAAAGTACTCGATCCGCATGACGCGGCGTTGATCGCTATCTAGCTTGTGGACCACCCGATCATTCAGGTGGAAGCCCATCAAACGGCCAACATCCCGGGCGGAGAACCATGGCTGATTTTCGAGTAGAAGGGCATGTAGAGAAAGGTTGTGGCGAGAGAAAACAGTTACCGAGCATGGATCCGACATATCTATGACCTCTACGTTATGGATTTTGGGCGGGCCTGACCCCAACGTAGAGCGGACTTAAAAAATCCCAACGAGCAGAGCAGTTGTCACCGACGAATTACGCGTCTGTGTCACTGACGAAGCTTTCTACGTTGGGCGTTTCTTAGGCACCTGCCACAGAGCTTAGTAGCGCTCGCAGCAGGCTTCAATGGGAAGCGACTGTAAGTGCTGTAGGAGATTGAGCGCTGTGACGTAGGCGTAAAAAGGCTCACCGATCGCCCATAAAAAAGCCCCGATCAGATCGGGGCTTTTTGCTTTCTCGACTTGTCGACTCAGGCAGCAATCGTCAAATCATGCCAAGCGAGACTATTAGTCCCAGCTCAGAGCACCACCAGTTTGGTATTCGATCACGCGCGTCTCAAAGAAATTCTTCTCTTTCTTCAAGTCCATAATCTCGCTCATCCAAGGGAACGGGTTAGTCGTCCCTGGATATTCCTCTTTCAAACCAATCTGCGACAAACGACGGTTAGCGATGAACTTCAGATAGTCCTCCATCATCGCCGCGTTCATACCCAACACGCCGCGAGGCATGGTATCCCGTGCGTATTCGATCTCCAGCTGCGTACCCTGCAGGATCATCTGGGTCGCTTCTTCTTTCATCTCAGCATCCCACAAATGTGGGTTTTCGATTTTGATCTGGTTGATCACGTCGATGCCGAAGTTCAGGTGCATGGATTCGTCGCGCAGGATGTATTGGAACTGCTCGGCGACGCCGGTCATTTTGTTGCGGCGGCCCATGGAGAGGATTTGGGTGAAGCCGCAGTAGAAGAAGATGCCTTCCAGAACGCAGTAGTAGGCGATCAGGTTGCGCAGCAACTCTTTGTCGGTTTCCGGGGTTCCGGTTTCGAACTTCGGATCGGAGATCGAGCGGGTGTATTTCAGGCCCCAGGCTGCTTTCTTCGCGACCGATGGGATCTCGTGGTACATGTTGAAGATTTCGCCTTCATCCATGGCCAGCGATTCGATGCAGTACTGGTAGGCGTGGGTGTGGATCGCCTCTTCGAAAGCCTGGCGCAGGATGTACTGGCGGCATTCCGGGTTGGTGATCAGGCGGTACACGGCCAGCACCAGGTTGTTGGCAACCAGGGAGTCGGCGGTGGAGAAGAAGCCGAGGTTGCGCATGACGATGCGGCGCTCGTCGTCGGTCAGGCCTTCCGGGTTTTTCCAGAGGGCGATGTCGGCGGTCATGTTGACTTCTTGCGGCATCCAGTGGTTTGCACAACCGTCCAGATACTTCTGCCAGGCCCAGTCGTACTTGAAAGGTACGAGTTGGTTGAGGTCGGCGCGGCAGTTGATCATGCGCTTTTCGTCAACGGCGACACGGGCGGAGGCGCCTTCGAGTTCGGCGAGGCCTTCGGCGACGTCGAGGGAGTTCAGTGCAGCTTTGGCGCGGGCCACGGCGGCCGAGTCGTCGGCGGTGACGGCGCGGGCTTCCAGCGCTGCGGCGCCGCCGGCGTTGTCGAGGCGGTCCATGTTGGCTTCGCTTGCGTGGCCGGCATTGGCGCCTTTCACGGTTGCGACTTCACTGTCTTCTTTATCGAATTCGTCCCAGCTCAGCATGACGTGTCGTCTCCTGCGTGAGGGCTTGTGCCCGTGTGAAACCTGAAGGGTTGGTTTTTCACACGGCCAAA
This sequence comes from Pseudomonas sp. CCNWLW23, assembly GCF_037095675.1. Taxonomy (NCBI): domain Bacteria; kingdom Pseudomonadati; phylum Pseudomonadota; class Gammaproteobacteria; order Pseudomonadales; family Pseudomonadaceae; genus Pseudomonas; species Pseudomonas sp. CCNWLW23. Next base: position 284,180 of record NZ_JBAWKM010000004.1, read on the forward strand.
CAAGCCGCGTTGGATGTCGTTTTTTGCAGCGCTGCACGCAGGCAAATAAACAGAAATTTTGACGGGTCCCGAGAGCCTCTGATGGGCGCAATCAGCGTCGGGCACTGTTGCGGGGCTTCAGAATGGCTTTTGCTCCCTGTAAGGGAATATTGCTGACCCGTATAGGGCGGCATTATAGGGAAATTTTTACCGGCGTGGTGCGGCGAATCGGCTCATGGCGAGGCCGAGGAGGGGTGGATTTCGGTCCGACCGAGGGATTACAGGGCTTTGCGCGGAATCGGCCCGAGCAGATTTTTTTTCGTTAATTTTTTGGCAGGTGTTTTTTTGTTTAAAAAATAGCCAGAAAAGCAGGTTTTTCACTATATCTAGTGTTTTGCAAGCCTTTTTCGCGGCTCCAGACACAACTGAGCCCGACCGAAGCCGGGCTGGAATCGACCCTCAATGTAGCGTTGAGCGATCCGATTCGGTGCAGTCTGATTCAGTTCGTGCAGCCGTTGCCCATGATGCTGTAGCGCAGGATGTGGCGTTGGCCTTTGGAGTCGTCGTATTCCATTTTTGCCGGTACAACTTCGCAGACATTCGGAATTTCGCTCATCGATACAACTTTGGCGATGTCCAGATGTGTGGAGTAAGTGTATTCCTCGATGACCGGTTGTTGCTGTGCGACATCAGTCGGGACCTCGTCTGCCATGGCGGTTGCGCACAGACTGCTGAGGGCCAGAACCAATAAAGCTTTCATTTCTAATTCACCTTTTTGAGGTCGAGTGGGGTCACGCAACCTTTTTAGGGTTGCGTGTGGAGCTTGAGTATTTGATGCGTTACTTGGAGAGCTGGATTAACGGCCTTCGTGGGGGCTGTAACGTTGTTAATCGCGGTTGCCTTGTTGGCGAGGTGAATTTTAGGGCGGTGGGATGCAGGTAAACAGGGGCGGTTTTGATAAACACTTTTGATAGATTTGGTAACAATCGATTGAGGTCTTGGTGTCCGGCCGGATGGGGTTTGCCTGACGGACCGCGTTGACTGCATCGCTGGCAAGCCAGCTCCCACATGGAATGCGGACATTTTGTAGGGGCTTGTTACTACCATCGTCGAATGGTTCTATGGCCCCCACCCGGCTACAACGGGGTCATACAAAAACAACTATTACACCGAGGTAGGAAAGATGAGTGCGGCTTCTCTGTATCCCGTTCGTCCCGAGGTTCTGGCAAACACGCTGACTGACGAGGCGACCTACAAAGCCATGTACCAGCAGTCGGTCGTCAACCCTGACGGCTTCTGGCGCGAGCAAGCCAAGCGTCTGGACTGGATCAAGCCTTTCACCACGGTGAAGCAGACGTCGTTCGACGATCACCATGTCGACATCAAGTGGTTTGCCGACGGCACCTTGAACGTTTCCTATAACTGCCTCGACCGCCATCTGGCCGAGCGCGGCGACCAAGTCGCAATCATCTGGGAAGGCGACGATCCTTCCGAAAGCCGCAACATCACCTACCGCGAACTGCACGAGCAAGTGTGCAAACTGGCCAACGCCCTGCGCGGTCAGGACGTGCACCGTGGCGATGTGGTGACCATTTACATGCCGATGATTCCCGAAGCCGTGGTCGCCATGCTGGCCTGCACCCGGATCGGCGCGATTCACTCGGTGGTGTTCGGCGGTTTCTCGCCGGAAGCCCTGGCCGGTCGCATCATCGACTGCCGCTCGAAAGTGGTGATCACCGCTGACGAAGGCATCCGTGCCGGCAAGAAGATTTCCCTCAAGGCCAACGTCGATGACGCGCTGACTAACCCGGAAACCAGCAGCATCCAGAAAGTCATCGTCTGCAAGCGCACCGGTGGCGACATCAAGTGGAACCAGCATCGCGACATCTGGTACGAAGACCTGATGAAGGTCGCGGGCACCGTTTGCGCGCCGAAAGAGATGGGCGCCGAAGAAGCGTTGTTCATCCTTTATACCTCCGGCTCCACCGGCAAGCCGAAGGGCGTGCAGCACACCACCGGCGGTTATCTGCTGTATGCGGCGATGACCCACGAACGCGTGTTCGACTACCGTCCGGGCGAAATCTACTGGTGCACCGCCGACGTCGGCTGGGTCACCGGCCACAGTTACATCGTCTACGGCCCGCTGGCCAACGGCGCGACCACCGTGCTGTTCGAAGGTGTGCCGAACTACCCGGACATCACCCGGGTGGCGAAGATCATCGACAAGCACAAGGTCAACGTCCTCTACACCGCGCCGACCGCGATCCGCGCGATGATGGCCTCGGGTCAGGCCGCCGTGGAAGGCGCCGATGGCAGCAGCCTGCGTCTGCTCGGTTCGGTGGGCGAGCCGATCAACCCGGAAGCTTGGGACTGGTACTACAAGAATGTCGGCAAGTCGCGTTGCCCGATCGTCGATACCTGGTGGCAGACCGAAACCGGCGGCAACATGATGAGCCCGCTGCCGGGTGCCCACGCGCTGAAGCCGGGTTCGGCGGCGCGTCCGTTCTTCGGTGTGGTGCCGGCGCTGGTCGACAACCTCGGCAACATCATCGAGGGCGAGGCCGAAGGCAATCTGGTGATTCTCGATTCGTGGCCGGGTCAGGCGCGTACGTTGTATGGCGATCACGATCGTTTCGTCGATACCTACTTCAAGACCTTCCGTGGCATGTACTTCACCGGTGACGGCGCGCGTCGCGATGCCGACGGTTACTACTGGATCACCGGGCGCGTGGACGATGTGCTCAACGTCTCCGGCCACCGCATGGGCACCGCCGAGATCGAGAGCGCGATGGTCGCGCATCCGAAGGTGGCCGAAGCTGCGGTGGTGGGCGTGCCGCATGACATCAAGGGGCAGGGCATCTATGTCTATGTGACCTTGAAGAACGGCGAGGAGCCGACCGAGCAGTTGCGCCTGGAGCTGAAGAACTGGGTGCGCAAGGAGATCGGCCCGATCGCTTCGCCGGACGTGATCCAGTGGGCACCGGGGCTGCCGAAGACCCGTTCGGGCAAGATCATGCGCCGCATCCTGCGCAAGATCGCCACGGCGGAATACGATGGGCTGGGCGATATCTCGACCCTGGCGGATCCGGGTGTGGTGCAGCATTTGATTGATACGCACAAGACCATGAATGTTGCTTAAGCGTTAGAAACATAGGAGCCCTGTCCGGTGATGCCGGGCGGGGCTTTTTTATGGCTGTGAGGTTTGTGGTGGCTGGGAGGGCTTCTTCGCGAGCAGGCTCGCTCCCACAAGGAAACGGGCGCATTTTTGATCGTTCCCACGCTCTGCGTGGGAATGCAGCAAGGGACGCTCTGCGTCCCAGAAGCCGACGCAGAGCGTCGAGGGAGGCGTTCCCACGCACCGTGGGAACGATCAGCGACTCAACCAATAATTATCGATCTGCGCCGTCAGACCTTTCCCGCTGTTACCCGCCACAACCCAATGTGTAACCGCCCGCGCCAAACCGGGGCGAAGGGAAACGCGGTGCGCCGTTTTAGAGCCTCCAAAGCCCCGCGGAAAAATAAGACATAACGCTGCGCTTGCCGGATTAGAAGGGTTTGCGAATAATGGGCCCGCAACTTGCAATATGTATCGGTTCACTGTCTTTCGCTCTTGCATGAATTTGCAGGGCTGTCAATGAGCTCAAACCGCTTTCTCGGTGCATCTGTAATTAGTTGTCGCATTGAAGAAATATCGGCTTCGGGCCTGTCGTTAGAATGCCGATCACTCGCTCATCGTGGCTGACGTTGAAATCGCCTGCGGTTTCAACGGGAAATTTCCGCCGATGCGCAACCGATTTCCGATTCACCCATTCGCATATTGGGCTGTCGCTCACTCTGCCGTTTTTGCCCTTTACCGATGGAGTCCCAAGATGAAGAAACTTGTGCTGCTTGGCGCCCTGGCACTGTCCGTGCTGTCGCTGAATGCCGTCGCTGACGAAAAACCTGTGAAGATCGGCATCGAAGCGGCTTACCCTCCATTCGCTTCGAAAGCACCGGACGGCAGCATCGTCGGTTTCGACTACGACATCGGCAACGCGCTGTGCGAAGAGATGAAGGTCAAGTGTGTGTGGGTCGAGCAAGAGTTCGACGGTCTGATCCCGGCTCTGAAAGTACGCAAGATCGACGCGATCCTGTCGTCGATGTCGATCACCGAAGATCGCAAGAAGTCGGTCGACTTCACCAACAAGTACTACAACACTCCGGCGCGTCTGGTCATGAAGGCCGGTACTCAGGTCAGCGAAGGTCTGGCTGAACTGAAAGGCAAGAACATCGGCGTACAGCGTGGCTCGATCCACGAGCGTTTCGCCCGCGAAGTTCTGGCTCCATTGGGCGCCGAGATCAAGCCGTACGGCTCGCAGAACGAAATCTACCTCGACGTGGCTGCCGGTCGTCTCGACGGCACCGTGGCTGACGCCACCCTGCTGGACGACGGTTTCCTGAAAACCGACGCTGGCAAAGGCTTCGCATTCGTTGGCCCGGCCTTCACCGACGTCAAATACTTCGGCGACGGCGTAGGTATCGCAGTGCGCAAGGGCGACGCCCTGAAAGACAAGATCAACACTGCCATCGCGGCCATCCGCGAAAACGGCAAATACAAAGCAATCCAGGACAAGTACTTCGCCTTCGACATCTACGGCAAGTAAGACGTCTCTGCGACAAGTCCGAAATGGCGCAAGCAACAGAATCTCTGCGGTTTGCGCCATTTTTTCATCCCAACTTTCGAGGACCTGAATCATGTTGAAAGGCTACGGGGCTGTCATCCTCGATGGCGCATGGCTGACGCTTCAGCTCGCCTTGTCGTCCATGGCTCTGGCCATCGTTCTCGGGCTGATCGGTGTCGCGTTGCGCCTGTCGCCGGTGCGCTGGCTGGCGTGGCTGGGCGACCTGTATTCGACGGTGATCCGCGGCATTCCCGATCTGGTGCTGATCCTGCTGATCTTCTACGGCGGTCAGGACTTGCTCAACCGCGTCGCGCCTATGCTCGGCTATGACGACTACATCGACCTGAACCCGCTGGCCGCCGGTATCGGCACCCTCGGTTTCATCTTCGGTGCGTACCTCTCGGAAACCTTCCGTGGTGCGTTCATGGCGATCCCCAAGGGCCAGGCCGAAGCGGGCATGGCCTACGGCATGAGCAGTTTTCAGGTGTTCTTCCGGGTTATGGTGCCGCAGATGATTCGTCTGGCAATTCCCGGCTTCACCAACAACTGGCTGGTACTGACCAAGGCCACCGCGCTGATTTCCGTGGTCGGTCTGCAAGACATGATGTTCAAGGCCAAGCAGGCGGCGGATGCCACGCGCGAGCCTTTCACCTTCTTCCTCGCAGTGGCGGCGATGTACCTGGTGATCACCAGTGTTTCGTTGCTGGCATTGCGTCACCTTGAGAAGCGCTACTCGGTAGGCGTAAGGGCGGCTGATCTATGATCTTCGACTACAACGTCATCTGGGAGGCACTGCCGCTGTACTTCAGCGGCCTGCTGACCACCCTCAAACTGCTCGCGCTGTCGCTGTTCTTCGGTTTGCTCGCGGCGTTGCCGCTGGGGCTGATGCGCGTCTCGAAAAACCCGTTCGTCAACGGCGCCGCGTGGCTGTACACCTACGTGATTCGTGGCACGCCGATGCTGGTGCAGCTGTTCCTGATCTACTACGGTCTGGCCCAGTTCGAAGCGGTACGCGAAAGCTTCCTGTGGCCGTGGCTGTCCAGCGCAACGTTCTGTGCCTGCCTGGCGTTTGCGGTCAACACCAGCGCCTACACCGCAGAAATCATTGCCGGCAGCCTGAAGGCCACGCCGAACGGTGAGATCGAAGCGGCCAAGGCCATGGGCATGTCGCGCTTCAAACTGTACAAGCGCATTTTGCTGCCGTCGGCCCTGCGCCGCGCGCTGCCGCAGTACAGCAACGAAGTGATCATGATGCTGCAGACCACCAGTCTGGCGTCGATCGTGACCCTGATCGACATCACTGGCGCGGCACGTACCGTCAACGCGCAGTTCTACCTTCCGTTCGAGGCGTACATCACCGCTGGCGTGTTCTACCTGTGCCTGACCTTCATTCTGGTCAAGCTGTTCAAACTGGCCGAGCGTCGCTGGTTGAGCTACCTCGCGCCACGGAAGCACTGATATGCAACGCATTGATCACGTATTGCCGTGGAGCCACTTGGGCAGCGAGCGCAAGGTTTCGGTTTTCCGTTTCGGCAGCGGCGAGCGCAAGGCCTACATCCAGGCCAGCCTGCACGCCGATGAACTGCCGGGCATGCGCACCGCCTGGGAGCTGAAAAAGCGCCTCGGCGAACTCGAAGCCCAAGGCTTGCTCAACGGCGTGATCGAGCTGGTGCCGGTGGCCAATCCGATCGGTCTCGGGCAATTGCTGCAAGGCAATTTCCAGGGTCGTTTCGAGGCGGGCAGCGGCAAGAATTTCAACCGTGATTTCGTCGAGCTCAGCGCGCCGGTCGCGGCGGCACTGGGCGAAAAACTCGGTGATGATCCGCACGCCAACGTGCGCCTGATCCGCCAGGCAATGGCCGACCACTTGGCCGGCTTGCCTGAAGCGAGCAGCCAGTTGCAGGGCATGCAGCGTGTGCTGCTCAGCCACGCCTGCACCGCCGATGTGGTGCTGGATCTGCACTGCGATGCCGAAGCCGCGCTGCACATGTACGCGCTGCCGCAGCACTGGCCGCAGTGGCGTTCGCTGTCGGCGCACCTGCACGTCAAGGTTGGTTTGCTCGCGGAAGATTCCGGCGGCAGCTCGTTCGATGAAGCTTGCTCGTTGCCATGGCTGCGCCTGTCGCGGCAGTTTCCCGATGCGCAGATTCCGCTGGCGTGTCTGGCGACGACCATCGAGCTGGGCGGGCAGGCCGACACCGGCCGCGTCGAAGCCGAGGCTTATGCTGAAGGCATTCTGGCGTTCCTTGCCGAGCAAGGTCTGATCACCGGCGAGTGGCCGGACCCGGCCTTCGAACCGTGCGAAGGCATGCCGTTCGAAGGCACCGAATTGTTGTTCGCACCGCACCCCGGTGTGGTGAGTTTTTCCCGCAAGCCCGGCGAATGGGTCGAGGCGGGCGACGAGATTTTTCAAGTGATCGACCCTGTGTCCGATCGGGTCAGCACGGTATGTGCTGGTACGTCCGGGGTGCTGTTTGCCATTGAACGGCTGCGCTATGCCCAACCCGGTTTCTGGCTGGCCAAGGTGGCGGGGCGCGAAGCGCTGCGTCACGGGCGCTTGCTCAACGACTGACTGACTGTTTTTGTGAGAACCGACCGCATGTACAAACTTGAAGTCCAAGACCTGCATAAACGCTATGGCAGTCACGAAGTGCTCAAGGGCGTGTCCCTGAAAGCCGCCGCCGGCGATGTGATCAGCATCATCGGCTCCAGTGGCTCCGGCAAAAGTACTTTCCTGCGCTGCATCAACCTGCTCGAGCAGCCGCACGCCGGCAAGATCCTGCTCAACAACGAAGAGCTGAAACTGGTGGCGAACAAGGACGGCGCGCTGAAAGCCGCTGATCCGAAACAGTTGCAACGCATGCGTTCGCGCCTGTCGATGGTGTTCCAGCATTTCAATCTGTGGTCGCACATGACCGCGATTGAAAACATCATGGAAGCGCCGGTGCACGTGCTCGGCGTACCCAAGTACGAAGCGCGCGAAAAAGCCGAGTACTACCTGAACAAGGTTGGCGTGGCCCATCGCAAAGACGCGTTTCCGGGGCACATGTCCGGCGGCGAACAGCAGCGCGTGGCGATCGCCCGTGCGCTGGCGATGGAACCGGAAGTGATGCTGTTCGACGAGCCGACTTCGGCCCTCGACCCAGAGCTGGTCGGCGACGTGCTGAAAGTCATGCAAGCGCTGGCGCAGGAAGGCCGCACCATGGTCGTGGTGACCCACGAAATGGGCTTCGCCCGTGAAGTGTCGAACCAGTTGGTGTTCCTGCACAAAGGCGTCGTCGAAGAAAGCGGCAACCCGCGCGAAGTGCTGGTCAATCCGCAGTCTGAGCGTTTGCAGCAGTTCCTGTCGGGCAGCCTGAAATAAATCAGGGCTGCCGTTGTGCACCAGATTAGGTCATGCTTCGCGATCTTCTGGCTGGCTCAGATCCCCTGTGGGAGCGAGCCTGCTCGCGAAAGCGGTAGAACAGCCAGCAATTATGTTGACTGGTACACCGCCTTCGCGAGCAGGCTCGCTCCCACATTCTGATCTTCACCGGTTTCAGGATTTGTGTTCATTTCCGGGCTAGCATTGGCCCATGCCTTCATCACCGTTGTTCGTTTCGGATTGCCCGCCCATGACTGCCCATCGAATTGGTTTCCTGATTTGGCCCAGCACTAAAGCGTTGACGCTGGCGCTGGCGGAGGAGGCCTTGCGTGTTGCGCAGCGGGTGCACCCGGACGTGGTTTACGAACTGTCGTTCTTGCAGGCCGAGCCGCAGAGCGAAGGTGCCTGGCAATTGCCCGGCGAACCCTGGGCCGGCAAGCTTGAGAACTTCCAGAAACTGTTCCTGCTCGCCGACGAGCCGCCGACCACCCTGGCGCCGGCGCTGAGCAGTGCGCTCAAGCAATTGGTGCGTGCCGGTTGCGTGATCGGTGGTCTGTCGGCCGGTGTCTATCCGTTGGCCCAGCTCGGTTTGCTCGACGGTTATCGCGCCGCCGTGCACTGGCGCTGGCAGGACGATTTCGCTGAGCGCTTCCCGAAAGTCATCGCCACCAGTCATCTGTTCGACTGGGATCGCGATCGTTTGACCGCTTGCGGTGGCATGTCGGTGCTCGACCTGTTGCTGGCGGTGCTGGCTCGCGATCACGGTGCGGAACTGGCCGGTGCGGTGTCGGAAGAACTGGTGGTCGAGCGCATCCGCGAGGGCGGTGAGCGTCAGCGCATCCCGTTGCAGAATCGCCTCGGCTCCAGCCATCCGAAGCTCACCCAGGCGGTGTTGCTGATGGAAGCCAACATCGAAGAGCCGCTGACCACCGACGAAATCGCCCAGCATGTGTGCGTATCCCGCCGGCAGCTGGAGCGGATCTTCAAGCAATACCTCAACCGCGTGCCGAGCCAGTACTACCTGGAATTGCGCCTGAACAAGGCCCGGCAAATGTTGATGCAGACCAGCAAGTCGATCATCCAGATCGGCCTGTCGTGTGGCTTCTCCTCGGGGCCGCACTTCTCCAGCGCCTATCGCAATTTCTTCGGTGCCACGCCGCGGGAAGATCGCAACCAGCGACGCAGCAGCAGCCCGTTCGAATTGTCGTCAGTGCCGCCGGAGCGTGGCTGAGCGCGGGCCGAGTTCAATCGGTGTCGATGCTGCTGGAAAAATCATGGAAGTCCTCAAACGACTCATACACGGTGTCGTTGCTCGCCTGTCGCTCCGCCAGGCGCAGTTGATACGCCGCCTCATAACGCTGCAGGCGCTGCTGGCTTTCTGCGGTCAGCAGGTTGTCGCCGAAGGCATATTCGGTCAACACCTCGCCGGGCTGTGAAGGAAACTCGCCCGGCAACTCGGTGATCGCGTTCCCGGACAAGTCCGCGTACCTCAATCGAGGCAGTTCGAACAGACCGTCGGGCACCTTGCTCAAGGCGCAATTGCCCAGACGCACATCGGTCATCTGCGGGAAATGACTCAGATCCGGAGCCATGTTGAGCGGATTGTCGCTCAGGTCCACGGATCTCAGGTTTCTCAGCGTTCTGAAGGCTTCTGCGTTCTGCGCAGTCAGCGTGATTTCACAGCCAGGCAGATACAGGCTGTGCAATCTGTCCATTCCGAAGATTCTGGGGGGAACCTCGCGCAACGGATATTTGCGGATGGTGATGCTTTTGAGTTTGGGAAAAAGCGCCAACAATTGATCGACCCTGGGCGGCGCGGACGCTCCGCTTGTCAGTCGCAACTCTTCGATATGGTCGAAGCTTGCGGCCAGCGCCGGCAGCTCGCCGGTGAACGAAATGTCGCAGGTAACTCTTGGGTCCATGATGAACGTGGGCGCCCGGCGCAGGTCGGTTTCCAGATCTCGCCTGAAATGTTGGCGATTGCGTGTTTCCCTGGCTGCCGCGTCGTTCGCCAGTGGCATCTGCGTGCCAGGATCGTTGGGGATCTCGTTTGCCCAGCTATCCAGGCGTTCGAGCAGACTGGTGAGGCCGGCTTTGCGGCGCATCAGCTCAAGACGTCCATCGGCCAGCGTACCCGCCAGCTTGTAGACCAGATCGTTGGCATCGAAGCCGGACAGCGACGGGTAAAGGCTTTGCGCCAGATCGATGTCGTCCTGTTGGACCCAGACACCGAAATTGTCGGCTTTGGCCTGGAAAGCGGCTTTGACACGTTCTCTGGAAGCAACCGACAACGGGTTGGCGCCCAGTTCAACGCCGCGACCGGAATAACGCGTCAGCTCCGTCGGCACTTCGATGATGTTGTTGTCGCTCAGCAATGCAACTTCCAGCTGCGGCAGCTGTTCCAGCCCGGCAGGAACGCTATCGATTCCGGTGCTGGTCAGATCGATGAACGTCAGGTTCTGCAGTGCCGACACATCGGGCGTGACCTGCAGCGGATTGCTATACAAGTCCAGAGATTTCAAGCGGGTCAGAGTGGACAAGACCGCTTGTCCGGCAGGATCCAGTGTGATCTGGCACTTGCTCAGCATCAACGTTTCCAGCGACGGCAGGCTTTGCAGCGCTTGCGGCATCTGGCCCAGGGAAAAATCCTGCAGTTCCAGGCCCTGCAATCCGCTGAAGCTGGTGAGAAAACCGTCGGAAACCTTCAGTGCCGGATTGCCCTGCAGACTGAGATGGGAGATGTGACTGAAGTCGGCAGCCAATTGCGGTAACTCACCGGTAAATGCCGCATTGGCATTGAATGTGTTGAACCGTAGTGCTGAATTGTCGGTGCGCCTGCCGCGCCACAGTTGTTCGAGGCTTTCGCTGAATTTATGTCTCTCGGCGAGTTCTGCGGCTTTTTCCTGCGCAGTCCATGGCCGTTCTGTCGATGGATTGTTGACTGGCAGACGCTCACGCCATGCGTTGAGATCGCCAATCATGCGGGCGATTTCGCCCTCCCACCTGATCAGTTGCGCCGTGCCGGTCTGTAATGTCCCGGGCAGGCGATAAATCATGTTGATCGCAGCGTTTTCCCCAAGTCGCGGGAACAGTCTCTGCGCCATGGCAATGTCAGCCGATGGCGGCTTGATCCGGAAGTTGCGCCCGTGTGCCGCGTAGTAGAACTTGACGCGTTCGCGGGCATTTATCGACAGAGGGTTGTCGTTCAGATAGATGCCGTCGGCCTTATCGGGCTTCAGGCTGAAGATAGCGTCCGGCAGCTCGGTAATCTGGTTGTTGGCAAGCGAGAGCTCTCGCAGCAGCGGATGCTCGGCGATGCCCTTCGGCACGCTGGTCAGATCGGTATGGCCAAGTAAAAAGTGGGTTACCTTGGGCAGGGTGGTCAGATCGGGCGCGTTTGACAGTGGGTTGTGGCTCAGGTCGAGCAGCTGCAACTCGGACAGGGTGCCGAGTACTTGCTGCCCGGCAGGTGACAGTGTCAGCGCGCAGTCATTCAGTTTGAGCTCTTTGAGATACTGCAGGCGGCCGACGAATGAGGGTATGTCATAGAGCGTGAAGGCTTTTAATTTCAGCGTCTGAAGATTCGGGAACAAGGCAGCGAACGGCTCCAGTCCGGCGGTCGTCACGTTGCCGGTGAGCTTGAGGCTGGTCACGTGATCGAAGTTGACACTCAGGCGCGGCATTTCGCCGAGAAACTTCAGGTCTGCCGCAAACAATGCGCTGCGCTTGCCGCTTCCCATCGATCTTTCGCTCCAGAAATCCTCCAGCAATTGCTTGAAGTCCGAGCGTGCGGATCGTTGCGCCAGATGCTCGCTTACGCTCAAGGCCTGGCCTGTGACCGGGTGCGCGGACGGAATTGCCGAGGCCCAGCGGGTCAGGTCATCGCGCATCTGTTGCTGCTCCGCTTTCCAGCGAAGGAGCTGTTTGCGGCTGTCGCCCAGATTGCCGGGCAAGTCGTAGATCATCTCGCTGGCCTCCTGCTTGTTCAAACCGGGAAACAGCTGCCGGGCGAGGCTGACATCCTGCTCAGGCGCCAGGACGTCAAAGTCGTTTCGATGGATGCGGAAGTAGTTTTTGATCTGATCGCGCGTTGCTGCCGATAGCGGATTGTCGGCAAGGTCAATGCCGTCACTGCGCTCGGCGGGGAGGTCGAACAGCGCCTCCGGCAATTGCGTGATGCGGTTGCCCGAGAGGGCTGCGATTCGTAACCCCGGATGGCTGCTCAGTCCTTCGGGAACGACGGTCAACCCGCAGTTGGACAGGTCGAGATGGAACAATTCCGGCAACAGGTTCAGGTCGGGGAACGTTCCCAGCGGATTGTCGCTCAGGTCCAGCGTGTCCAGAGCGGTGAGTGACAGCAGCGCAGCCTGGTTTTCCGGGGTCATGACCACGCCACAATTCTTCAGTTCCAGATCGGTCAGCCGAGGCAGTTTTGCTTCGCCAAGCGCCAGCGGTTCCAGTTCGAAGCCGCTCATTTTCAGCTTGGCAAGGTTGGGCAAGCACTCCACGAAGCGCAGGGCGGCGGTGATATTGGCGTTGCCAACGAGGTTCAACCGGGTAACGCGCTCCAGACCGGTGCTGAGTATCGGCATATCGCCACTGAAGGCCGCCGTTGCCCTGAGTTCTTCAAGGCGCGGGTACGTGGGCGGGCTGCGCCAGAATTGTTCGATCTGTTGCGCAAAGTCTCGCCTGGCATCAAGTTCGCGGGTCTGCGTCTCGAGCGGCAGACGTTCTCCCGATTCGGCGGCAGTCACGGCGGCCTGGTTGATCCATTGGCTGAGTTCGAGATTCAGAACGCCGAGCTCATTTTCCCAGCGTGACAACTGTGCTCCGCACTCGGCCAATGGCCCGGGCAATCGGTACAAAACCCGTGTCGCGCCTTCGGTGTCAAGGGAAGGGAACAAGGCGATGGTGCGCTGCAGATCCTCCTGCTCAGGCCGGACCCCGAAGTGCTTGCCGGTGTGCTCGTAAAACACTTTGACCCGTTCGCGAGAGGCCGCGGTCAACGGGTTGTCTGCAAAGGTGTAACCATCGCTGAGGGAACTGGCCAGGTTGAAGAACTTTTCCGGTATCCGCGTGATGCGGTTGCGATCGAATTGCGCCGAGATCAATCGCGGATGATCCAGCAGATCGTCGGGCACCGTATGAATGCCGGTGTCGGACAGATTGACGTAGCGTAACGAAGGCATCGCGTGCAGGTCCGGCGGCAAGCCCAGTGCATTGCCTTGCAGATCCAGCAGGGTAAGTTGTGGCAAGGAAGCCAGCACCGACTCTGTGACCGTTGTCAGGCTCACTCGGCAATCGCGTAAACGCAGTTCGCGCAGCGAGGGCATTGAAGTCAGTGCTTGCGGCAGGCTGGGCAGATTGAGGTTGCGCGCATCAATATTCTGCAACTGACTGAAGGACTGCAGAAAGCTGTCGACAGATGTGGTCATCGGGCTGCCATCAATGGCGAGCGAGGTGATATGGCTGAAGTCCGCTGACAACACCGGCAAGTCGCCCATCACCGCCGGTGTAAGGCGCAACGCGTATCCGGCGGCGAAGCCCTGTTGATTGATACCCGTGACGTGCTCCCGCCTCCAGGCTTTGAGCAATTGCTCCCTGAGCAGCCTGCGATTCTGGAGTTCGGCGCGCTTCTCCAGCGACGTCAGCGCCGTGCCGGTTTCGGGATGCAAGGCGGGCGGATTGTTGGCCCAGACATGCAGCTCGTTCTGCAATTGCAAGTAGTCATTTTGCAAGCGAAGCATCTCTGCGCGCGGGCCTGCGGGACTCCTGCGCATGCTTTCGGCGAGAAAGCGCATCTCATGATTCGACATGCGTGGATAGAGCACGCGGATGTCTTCTTCGAGGGTGTGCGGCTGGTAAGCGGGGCGTGGCGGACGCGGAGCATGGGCGTAACCGTCGGTACCGAGCAGGCGCAGGGTGTCGACAGTCGGCGCTCGGGACGGCGTATCGGCAATCACCTGACGCCACTCGTTGCGCTCGAGCGTACGTTGACGAATGGCCGCCTTCAGCGCCTGACTCTGACCGATGCGCAGGTCCAGGCTCTGGCGCTCGCTGTCGGGCAATGCGTACAACAGGCTGGAATAGAAATCAGTGAATGAGTGCAGCTGCTGCCCACGATCGTCATAAGGTTGATATTGGCCATCGTCGCGGCGAACCAGCACCTTGTGTGCAGGCGCATCGTCACGGCCGATGGTGTCCAGTAATGTGCCCCCGTAGCGCCCATCACGGATTTCGATGCGCACATCACCACTCCAGCCCGGCAGCAGTTTGAGGCTGTGCAGCGCCAGAGAGTCAGAGTCGGGGTTGCTCACCGAGGCCAGCTCAAGGCCCTCATATGCGCGGGCAACGCGCACCTCGTCACTGGCCATCTGCATGAGCGTCTGTTGGCGCGGGGGCAATTGTCCTTCGCTGATCTGCAGCAGTTCGCTGCCGGTCGCGGTATCGAGCAGTTCGCGGGTAATGCTGGCCGGCAATTGCGGAGGGTGGGTCTTGAGTCGTGCCGCCAGCGGGTCGTCGAGGTGCTGGAGGGCTTGATAACGCGACTCGAACAGCGCGCTTGTGTTGCGTCTGGCGAGGTCCGCCACTTGCTTGCGCAGGTTCTGGCTGCGGACCTCGATGGACGGCGTCGGTCCGGCGAAGGGCTCGTCCAGCAAGGCTTTGATCTGCGTCTCGTCGACGGTTTGGAGCAGGGTTTTGAGCACGTCGCCACCGATCAGTTCGCCCTGGCGCAGTTCGGTCACGGGCAGGGTGGTGTCGGCAGACGATTGCCACAGTTGCTCGCCTTGGCGATCGAGCAGACGCAGGCATTTGTCGCCTGGCCAGCGACCGTATTCGCTGAGCACCTGCAGCTGCATGACCGGATCGGCGCGCAAAAAAACTTCGGCGTCATCGCTGTCGAGCTGGTCGATGAAGCGTTGCAACTGCTGATCAAGCTTGAAGCGCTGGATGCTGTCGGCCAGCAGCGGCGGGACCTTTTCCTGCTCGACATGCATTTTGCGCAACGCGTCTTCGCTGGTTCCGCTGATCTGCAGGACGGTTTCGCGCTCGCTCGCGGACAAGCTCTCGACCGCAGGGCCGATACGGCGCAGCGCGGTTGCGCCATCCCACTCCAGCGGTTGCTCGAGTTCAGTGTGCCAGGCACCTTCGCCGTTGTGGCGCAGCACCGGCTGGTATGCGTCGGGGCGACTCGGATGTTCGATGCGGTACTGCCCTGGCACCTGACTTTCCCTGACTGCAAAGTGCGCGTCCTCCAGGGGCAGCAGGCGCTTGTCTTCATGGGTATGCAGACCCAGCGCATCGGGTTGCGAATCGGCAGTCGGGCGCTGCGGATGTTTGTAGCGTTCGAGATCCGGTTGCCAATAGCGGGTGTCACCATTGGCCAGTTGTACCGGTTTGAAGCGGTCGATGAACGCCACGATTTCCTTGGGCAATACCTTGCGAAACTCGGCCGCGCCAATCGCACCGCCGACGGCGAACATGCCCAACTGGATCATCGATTCCACGGTGCCCATCAGGTGTTCGACCGCTTCGGTCGTGCGCCCCTGCGCCCACTCGACAATGCCTTCGAATACTTCATCGAGCATCTGATAGGCCATGTACGCCATCATCGCTTCACCGAGCACCGGCACGAAGGGCGCGACGATCATCGCCGCGGTCTGGGCGATGGAAGAGAGGATGTTGACCAGCGAATCCCAGAATGCCCAGCGCGCCCTTTGATCAACCAGGGCAGTCGGTACGGCAATGGTTCGGGCGTCATTGAAAATCTTGTTCAGCTTTGCCTGGTACAGGTGCTGCCATACATCGTCGTAAAACGGCGTCAGCGCAGTCTGCAGGTCGGGCCGCTCCACCGGGGCTTCGCGCCACGCCGGCAGCGGGTCGCCGGGTTCGTGCGGATGCCAGCGGATTTCACTCAGCCGGCTGTTGAGAGTGCTGAAGAAGAAACCGCGCTGGTCGTGGTTGACGAAGCGGCTGAAGAATTGCTGATAGTCCCTGGAGCGCAACTGGCGCGTCAGTTCCACGACCATTTCCAATGGCGAGGCGTACTCCTTGAACGGATGTTCGGGGTCATCCGGGACGTAGGCGACGACGCGCGCTGCATTGCGTGTCATGTACAGGTCCGGGGCGAATACCACGATGCCGGTCAGCGGTGCGCAAAGCATCGTCATGTCATGACACAGCAGCGGGGCGCCATGCACATGCAGGCCTTTCACGCCGTCGAGCATGGCCTCGATCGTGCGTAACGCGTTTTCCGAGACATCGCGGTTCATCCGCGCCCATTGCAGGGCAGCCTTCATCGCGGCCTTCTGGCTGGCGTCGATTTTGCCGCGCAAGACCGACGCGACCATCGGATCGGAATAGCCCAGATTGTCTTCCAGACTGGCTTTGTATTTCGCGCCGATATCCAGTCGACGGCACAGTTTTGTGAAAGCGGAAATGCTCAGTTTCGCCTTGATCTCGGGCAGGGTTTCAAACTGCCCTGTGGCCGAGGGGGCGCTGGTGAATGTCGACTCGGCTTCGAAGGCGTTGTCTTCGGTTTCCCTGTCTTCGAAGTTATGCAGCGCAGCCTCGAGCAGTGACACGGACCAGGCGCGGGCGCCGGTGCGGATCGGAAACCACGGGGTGGTGGCGGGAATGTACAGGCGCACGTAGGTGTTTCTGACATCCAGTTCCAGATCGAAGCAGCTTTTCAGCTCGGCCTTGAGCAGGGGCTCGGCGAAGGCTGCAGCGTCCTGCAAGTGCTCCAGGCTTTTATCGACCCGGCTCTGGGCGCTGATATGCGCCGCCCCAAGGCTTTTCATCAGCGCGTGCTGTTCGGCTGGCGCGTTCTTGAGCGCGGTCGGCTGTTGCGGGAGGCTGCTTTTCAGTGCTTCTCGCCGAGTGGCTGAGGTGTCGCCCAGCCAGGCGGGAATCGCGTTTTTCAGTGGTTGATAGTGCTCGTCCGCATGGTGCGCGTCAGTTGCGTCATCCGGGATTGCCGATGGGGGTGCTTCAGACAAATGCATGGCCATTCCTTGGCGTTGGGAAGAACCCTCAGCAAATCAGCAGCAAGCGCCCCCCGTGCGGTAGATATTTATGTCTCTGCCGTGGGGGCTGACTTGGTATCCTGCGCGGCCTGCCGCAAATCGGCCGCGCCCGGTAAACTGCGCCTTTGCGACGCTATATGTCGCATTGCCGTAAACCCGGGAAAATCCGGGGTTTGCGCTATAAGAAGTTGTCGCTTGGCGACAAGGCCGGGCACCCAACTGTCCTTACAATCCCCTCATCGCTCGCCAGTTCCAGGCGGGTGTTCCTCTTCAGGAGACTCCGATGTCCGTTGAGCACGCTGCGGTACAACGCGCCGATTTCGACCAGGTAATGGTTCCCAACTACGCGCCTGCCGCTTTCATTCCGGTGCGTGGCGCCGGTTCCCGGGTCTGGGATCAGGCCGGCCGCGAGCTGATCGACTTCGCCGGCGGGATTGCCGTCAACGTCCTGGGCCACGCGCATCCGGCGCTGGTCGGTGCCTTGACCGAACAGGCGAACAAGCTGTGGCACGTGTCCAACGTGTTCACCAACGAACCGGCCCTGCGTCTGGCGCACAAGCTGATCGACGCCACGTTTGCCGAGCGCGTGTTCTTCTGCAACTCCGGCGCCGAAGCCAACGAGGCCGCATTCAAGCTGGCCCGTCGCGTCGCATTCGACCGTTTCGGCACCGAGAAATACGAAATCATCGCCGCGCTGAACAGCTTCCACGGCCGTACCCTGTTCACCGTCAACGTCGGTGGCCAGTCGAAGTACTCCGACGGTTTCGGCCCGAAAATCACTGGCATCACCCACGTTCCCTACAACGATCTGGCCGCACTGAAGGCCGCGGTGTCCGAGAAGACCTGCGCGGTCGTGCTCGAGCCGATCCAGGGCGAGGGCGGCGTACTGCCGGCCGAGCTGGCTTACCTGCAAGGTGCCCGCGAACTGTGCGACGCGAACAACGCCCTGCTGGTGTTCGACGAAGTGCAGACCGGCATGGGCCGCAGCGGCAAGCTGTTCGCCTACCAGCATTACGGCGTGACCCCCGACATCCTTACCAGCGCCAAGAGCCTGGGCGGTGGTTTCCCGATCGCGGCGATGATGACCACCGAAGCGCTGGCCAAACATCTGGTTGTCGGCACCCACGGCACCACTTACGGCGGCAACCCGCTGGCCTGCGCCGTCGCCGAAGCGGTGATCGACGTGGTCAACACCCCTGAAGTGTTGAACGGCGTGAACGCCAAGCACGACAAGTTCAAGACCCGCCTGCAACAGATCGGCGAGAAATACGGCCTGTTCACTCAGGTGCGTGGTCTCGGTCTGCTGATCGGCTGCGTGCTCAGCGAAGCGTGGAAAGGCAAGGCCAAGGACATCTTCAACGCCGCTGAGCAGGAAGGCCTGATGATTCTCCAGGCTGGCCCGGACGTGATCCGTTTCGCCCCGAGCCTGGTGGTGGAAGACGCCGATATCGACGCCGGTCTCGACCGCTTCGAACGTGCTGCGGCGAAGTTGACGCAAGCCTGATGGACCTTTCGGCGCCTGGAGTTTTTCCGGCGCCGAACCAATTTTTGATACCGGGCACATTCACCTGTTGGATTGAACCTGTGGTGAGGGGATTTATCCCCGATGGGCTGCGCAGCGGCCCCAGATTTTTGGGGGTGCTTCGCCCCCCAGCGGGGATAAATCCCCTCGCCACAAGTCCCATTCCTGCATCGATCTTTATGTGGGCCCGGTTTTTTCTGTGAATATTGAAGAGAAAGGAGTGACACCATGCTGGTGATGCGCCCCGCGCAAATGGCTGATCTGGGCGAGGTACAGCGTCTGGCTGCGGACAGCCCGATTGGTGTCACTTCCTTGCCGGATGACGTGGAACGTCTGAGCGACAAGATTGCCGCGAGCGAAGCTTCGTTTGCCGCCGAAGTGAGCTTCAACGGTGAAGAGAGCTACTTCTTCGTCCTCGAAGACTCGAGCACCGGCAAACTGGTCGGTTGCTCGGCCATCGTTGCTTCCGCCGGTTACTCGGAGCCGTTCTACAGCTTCCGTAACGAGACCTTCGTCCACGCCTCCCGCGAGCTGAAGATCCACAACAAGATCCACGTGCTCTCGCAGTGCCACGACCTGACCGGCAACAGCCTGCTGACCAGTTTCTACGTGCAGCGCGAGCTGGTCGGTTCGCCGTGGGCCGAGCTCAACTCTCGCGGCCGTCTGCTGTTCGTCGCCAGCCACCCGGAGCGTTTTGCCGATTCGGTGGTGACCGAGATCGTCGGTTACAGCGACGAGAATGGCGACTCGCCGTTCTGGGATGCGATCGGGCGTAATTTCTTCGACCTCAACTACGCCGAGGCCGAGCGTCTGTGCGGGCTGAAAAGCCGCACCTTCCTTGCCGAGCTGATGCCGCATTACCCGATCTACGTGCCGCTGCTGCCGGATTCCGCCCAAGAGGCGATGGGCCAGGTGCACCCACGGGCGCAGATCACCTTCGACATCCTGATGCGCGAAGGCTTCGAGACCGATCACTACATCGACATCTTCGACGGCGGCCCGACCCTGCATGCGCGGGTTTCCGGGATCCGTTCGATCGCCCAGAGCCGCGTGGTGCCGGTGAAGATCGGCGAGCCGGTCAAAGGCGCCGGGCGTCAGTACCTGGTGGCCAACGCACAGTTGCAGGATTACCGCGCGGTGTTGCTGGAGCTGGATTACGCGCCGGGCAAACCGGTGACGCTGGATATGGAAGCAGCCGAAGCCCTGGGCGTCGGTGAAGGTGCCAGCGTGCGCCTGGTGGCGGTTTAACGCCTTAGCGAGTTTCACGGGTGGCGCGAGCGGCCCGTTTGAGGAGATAGCATGATTGTTCGTCCCGTACGCAGCAGCGATTTATCCGCGCTGATCGACCTGGCCCGCAGCACCGGCACCGGCCTGACTACCTTGCCGGCCAACGAAGAGCGCCTGACCCACCGGGTCGGCTGGGCCGAGAAGACCTTTCGCGGCGAAGCCGGGCGTGGCGATGCCGACTATCTGTTCGTGCTCGAAGACGATGACGGCCGCGTGGTGGGGATTTCCGCCATCGCCGGTGCAGTAGGCCTGCGTGAGCCCTGGTACAACTTCCGCGTCGGTCTGACGGTCAGCGCTTCGCAAGAGCTGAACATCTACCGCGAAATCCCGACGCTGTTTCTGGCCAACGACCTGACCGGCAATTCCGAGCTGTGCTCGCTGTTCCTGCACGCCGATTACCGCAACGGCCTCAACGGCCGGATGCTGTCCAAGGCGCGCATGCTGTTCATCGCTGAGTTCCCGGAGCTGTTCGGCAACAAGATCATCGCCGAAATGCGTGGCGTGTCCGACGACGCCGGGCGCTCGCCGTTCTGGGAAAGCCTCGGTCGGCACTTCTTCAAGATGGAATTCAGCCAGGCCGATTACCTGACCGGCGTTGGCAACAAGGCATTCATCGCCGAACTGATGCCGAAATTCCCGCTGTACACCTGCTTCCTCTCGCCCGACGCGCGCAACGTCATCGGCCAGGTGCACCCGGACACCGAACCGGCACTGGCGATGCTCAAGAGCGAAGGCTTCAGCTATCAGGGTTACGTCGACATCTTCGACGCCGGCCCGGCCATCGAATGCGAAACCAGCAAGATCCGCGCGGTGCGTGACAGCGAAGCGCTGGTGCTGGCTGTGGGCACGCCGGGCGATGACGCCACGCCGTTCATCATCCACAACCGCAAACGCGAGGATTGCCGCATCACGGCTGCCCCAGCGCGTCTGGCTGCGGGCACCCTGGTGGTCGATCCGCAGACCGCGAAACGTCTTCAACTCAGCGCCGGCGATCAGGTTCGCGCCGTGGCGCTGTCCGCTGCACGGGAGTCGAAATAATGAATTCGCTATACATCGCAGGTGAGTGGCTGGCCGGTCAGGGCGAAGCCTTTCAATCTTTGAACCCGGTGACCCAGCAAGTGCTGTGGGCGGGCGAGGGCGCGACTGCCGCGCAGGTCGAATCGGCGGTTCAGGCTGCTCGCCAGGCATTTCCTCAGTGGGCACGTCGCACCCTCGAGGAGCGCATCAGCGTCCTCGAAGCTTTTGCTGCTGCGTTGAAAAACCACGCTGACGAACTGGCTCGCACCATCGGCGAAGAAACCGGCAAACCGCTGTGGGAAGCTGCGACCGAAGTGACCAGCATGGTCAACAAGATCGCGATTTCGGTGCAGAGCTACCGCGAGCGCACCGGCGAGAAGAGCGGCCCACTGGGCGACGCCACCGCCGTGTTGCGCCACAAGCCCCACGGCGTGGTCGCGGTGTTCGGCCCTTACAACTTCCCCGGTCACCTGCCTAACGGTCATATCGTCCCGGCGCTGCTGGCCGGTAACAGTGTGCTGTTCAAACCCAGCGAACTGACGCCGAAAGTCGCCGAGCTGACGGTCAAGTGCTGGATCGAAGCCGGTCTGCCGGCAGGCGTGTTGAACCTGCTGCAAGGCGCGCGGGAAACCGGTATCGCTCTGGCGGCGAACCCGGGTATCGACGGTCTGTTCTTCACCGGTTCGAGCCGCACCGGTAATCACCTGCATCAGCAATTCGCCGGGCGTCCGGACAAGATTCTGGCGCTGGAGATGGGCGGCAACAACCCGCTGGTGGTCGATCAGGTCGCTGATCTGGACGCGGCGGTGTACACCATCATTCAGTCGGCGTTCATTTCCGCCGGCCAGCGCTGCACCTGCGCCCGCCGTCTGCTGGTGCCGCAAGGCGCGTGGGGCGACAGCCTGCTCAAGCGTCTGGTGGAAGTCAGTTCGACCATTGAAGTCGGTGCCTTCGATCAGCAACCGGCACCGTTCATGGGCTCGGTGATTTCCCTCGGCGCGGCCAAAGCCTTGATGGATGCGCAGGAACAACTGCTGGCCAACGGCGCGGTGGCGCTGCTGGAAATGACTCAGCCGCAAGCGCAATCGGCCTTGCTGACCCCGGGCATTGTCGATGTGACGGCCGTGGCCGAGCGTCCGGACGAAGAACTGTTCGGGCCGCTGCTGCAAGTGATCCGCTATGCCGATTTCGGCGCGGCGATCACTGAAGCCAACAACACCGCTTATGGACTGGCCGCCGGTTTGCTCTCCGATTCCGAAGCGCGTTACCAGCAGTTCTGGCTGGAAAGCCGCGCCGGCATCGTCAACTGGAACAAACAGCTGACCGGCGCCGCGAGCAGCGCGCCATTCGGCGGTGTCGGCGCCTCGGGCAACCACCGCGCCAGCGCCTATTACGCAGCGGATTACTGCGCATACCCGGTGGCGTCGCTGGAAACCCCGAGCCTGGTGTTGCCTGCCTCGCTGACACCCGGCGTGAAAATGGCGTAGCGCCCATTCGCGAGCAGGCTCGCTCCCACAGGTTCAGTGGTGTTCACACATTTTGTGTCCAACCTAAATCCTGTGGGAGCGAGCCTGCTCGCGAAGGCCGCGCCTCGGTCTTAAAGAATAGTTACTGAAGCCTATAACAACAGATTCTCGTGGAGCCTCGCTGATGAAATCCTATGAAGTCAATTTTGACGGTCTAGTGGGGCCGACCCATAACTACGGTGGTCTGTCCTACGGCAACGTCGCCTCGCAGAGCAACAGTCAGCAATCCTCGAATCCGAAGGAAGCGGCGCTGCAAGGTCTGGCGAAGATGAAAGCGCTGATGGACAT
This sequence comes from Pseudomonas sp. CCNWLW23, assembly GCF_037095675.1. Taxonomy (NCBI): domain Bacteria; kingdom Pseudomonadati; phylum Pseudomonadota; class Gammaproteobacteria; order Pseudomonadales; family Pseudomonadaceae; genus Pseudomonas; species Pseudomonas sp. CCNWLW23. Next base: position 306,853 of record NZ_JBAWKM010000004.1, read on the forward strand.
GGGCTTTCAGCAAGGCGTGCTAGCTCCGCAGGAGCGTCCCGACGTGGCCGCGTTGCGCCGTCTGGGCTTCAGTGGCACTGACGCGCAGGTGATCGAGCGCGCCGCCAAAGAAGCGATGCCGCTGCTGGTCGCCAGTTGCTCGGCGTCGAGCATGTGGGTGGCCAACGCCGCCACGGTCAGCCCGAGTGCCGACACCGCTGACGGCCGCGTGCACTTCACCGCCGCCAACCTCAATTGCAAATATCACCGCAGCATCGAACACCCGACCACCAGCCGCGTGCTCGGCGCGATGTTCGCCAATCAACAGCACTTCGCCCATCACGCCGCTTTGCCGGCAGTGGCGCAGTTCGGCGACGAAGGCGCGGCCAACCACACGCGTTTCTGCCGTGAGTACGGCGAAGCGGGCGTCGAGTTTTTCGTGTTCGGCCGCAGTGCGTTCGACAACCGTTTCCCGGCGCCGCAGAAATACCCTGCACGCCAGACCCTCGAAGCCTCGCAAGCCGTCGCGCGTCTGCACGGTCTGCGTGACGAAGGCGTGGTCTACGCGCAGCAGAACCCCAACGTTATCGATCAGGGCGTGTTCCACAACGACGTGATCGCCGTGGGCAACGGTGAAGTGCTGTTCTATCACGAGGATGCCTTCCTCGAGACCGACAAGATGCTTGCCGAGCTGCAAGGCAAACTGGCCATGGTCGGCGGCAACTTCCAGTCCGTTTGCGTGCCGCGTTCGGCGGTCACCGTGGATGACGCGGTGCGTTCCTACCTGTTCAACAGCCAGTTGCTCTCGCGTCCTGACGGTTCGATGCTGTTGATCGTGCCGCAGGAATGCCAGGCCAACGAACGCGTCTGGGCTTATCTGCAAAGCCTGACCAGCTCCGGCGGGCTGATCCGCGAAGTGAAGGTCTTCGATCTCAAGCAGAGCATGCAGAACGGCGGTGGCCCGGCGTGCCTGCGTCTGCGCGTGGCGCTGAATGAAACCGAACTGGCGGCAGTCAACCCAGGCGTTATCATGACGGCCCCGTTGTACGGTTCGTTGACCGCATGGGTTGAAAAGCACTACCGCGACCGCCTGAGCGAAACCGACCTGGCGGACCCGCAGTTGCTGCTTGAATGCCGGACGGCACTGGATGAACTGACGCAAATCCTTAAACTGGGCGCGGTTTATCCTTTCCAGATCAATTGATCGCCAGCGCGCTGCCTGAACGTGGCGCGCGGCGTGTCACCCAAGAGAGTAAAAACATGAGCGATTCCCTGCAGCTGATCCTTGAAGACACCGACGGCACGCAATTGCAAACCTCGTGCACCCGCGTCGCGGTGATGTGGCAAGGCAAAGAGCTGTGGATCCAGCAGGACGGCCGTGGCCAGCTGCTGATCGGCGTCGACGTCGAGGAAGGTGACGAAGAGTACGCCAACCTGCTGCTGCGCCCATTGGCGACTAATCTGGTAAGTCTGCAACTGGAAATGGAACCGGCTGACCTCGGCGCTGACGAGGATCACGTACACGGCCCGGATTGCAACCACGACCACTAAGGAAACCGCTCTATGCTCGCCCTCGGCAAACTGCTTGAACTGACCCTCGCCGGCCGCGAACCGGCGGAGAAGACTCAACTGACTGTCGAAGGCGTGCGCATGCGCTGGTTGAGCGAAGGGGCGCTGGAAGTGCGGCCCCCGGAAGCGCGCGACAATGGCCTGGACCTGCTGCTGTCGGCAGGCATCCATGGCAACGAAACGGCACCGATCGAGTTGCTTGATCGGCTGCTGCACGACATCGCACGCGGCGATCTCAAGCCGCGCGCACGCATTCTGTTCCTGTTCGGCAACCCGGAAGCGATTCGCAAGGGCGAGCGTTTCGTCGAGCAGGACGTTAATCGGCTGTTCAACGGTCGCCACGAACAAAGCAGCGGCTCGGAAGCGCTGCGCGCCTGTGAGCTGGAACGGCTGGCGGCGAGTTTCTTCAGCAAGCCCGAGCGCCAGCGTCTGCACTACGACCTGCACACCGCGATTCGTGGGTCGAAGATCGAACAGTTCGCCTTGTACCCGTGGAAGGAAGGGCGCCAGCATTCCCGTCGCGAACTGGCGCGCCTGCGCGCCGCCGGCATGGAAGCAGTACTGTTGCAGAACAAGCCATCCATCGTCTTCAGTTCGTACACCTACGACAAACTCGACGCCGAGGCTTTCACCCTGGAACTGGGCAAGGCGCGGCCGTTCGGGCAGAACGATGGCGTCAACGTCTCACTGCTGGAAACCCGTCTGAAACAGATCATCGAAGGCACTGAGCCGGAGACGGAAGAAGGGCTGGACGGTTTGCAGCTGTTCAGCGTGGCGCGGGAAATCATCAAGCACAGCGATGCGTTCCGCCTGAACCTGCCGGCGGACATCGAGAACTTTTCCGAGCTGGAACCGGGTTATGTGCTGGCCGAAGACCTGGCCAATACCCGCTGGGTGATCGAAGAGCAGGGCGCACGGATCATTTTCCCCAACCCCAAGGTCAAGAACGGCCTGCGCGCCGGCATCCTGATCGTCCCGGGCACCGACGAAAACCTCGCCTGATAGCGACATCTGAATCGGCACAAAACCAATGTGGGAGCGAGCCTGCTCGCGAAAGCGGTCTACCAGTCAACTTGTCGTCGGCTGGCAGTCCCTCTTCGCGAGCAGGCTCGCTCCCACATTTGATTTGAGTGAGGTCAAAAACTCACTCGACGTTACACGGCTACAGCACGCGGCTCGGTTCGACGCAACGCGCGAATCTTCTGCAACGTATCGGCGCAAGTCCGCGCAGCTTCCTGGCCCTTGTGCACAAAGTGCTCGAAGAAGAACTTCTGATGCTCTTCGCCCGAATGGAAGTGATGCGGGGTCAGCGACACCGAGAACACCGGCACTTCGGTTTCCAACTGCACCTGCATCAGGCCGCTGACCACCGATTGCGCAACGAACTCGTGACGGTAAATGCCGCCGTCCACCACCAGGGCGGCGGCGACGATGCCGGCGTAACGGCCGGACTTGGCCAGCAGCTTGGCGTGCAGCGGCATTTCAAAGGCGCCGCCGACTTCAAAGAAATCGATGTCCGCTTCCTGATAACCCTGCACCAGCATTTCAGCGACGAAGCCTTTGCGGCTCTGGTCGACGATTTCCTTGTGCCAGCAGGCCTGGATGAACGCGACGCGCTCGCCCTGTGGGTGTTTGCTTTTGCTGTCGATAGCGGTGGGTTGCATGTTCTGACTCCTGTTTGTGTGAAAAACAGGGCGTTATGAATCGAAAGGGATGCAAGGGTGCGAACGCAGGCACGGATGCACGCGGACGGCCCTTTGGCGTCGATCCCGTTCTCTCTTCATCCGGACTATGACCGTCGGCCCCGGAATCACACCGGGTCTGCTGACCTTGCCGACGCACCCGACTCAAGTCGTGTGCAGCGCCAAGCGCTCGCGGGCTATGCGCATTGCGCGCAATTACCGCCGGTGGGGAATTGCACCCCGCCCTGAGAACGTTTGTGCCGCCCAATCTCGGGCAGCGGGCAGTTTGTAACACATATTTTTCGGTCCTGCACAGAACCTGTGGGAGCGAGCTTGCTCGCGAAAGCGGCTTCACATTCAACGAATATGCTGCCTGTTACTGCTCTTTCGCGAGCAGGCTCGTTCCCACATGGATTGTGCTTTTTCCTGAGGACGGTGATTTTTCCTTCTTCAAGGCTTGATTAATCCGCGCCATGACCGCAGTAATCCCACTTCACAAAGGGATTTCCCCATCTGACCAGAGGCCAGGTTCATGAGCGTTATTGATCTTCGCAGCGACACCGTCACCCAACCGACTCCCGCCATGCTCGACGCGATGACCGCAGCGGACACCGGCGACGATGTGTACGGCGAAGATCCGACGGTTAATCGCCTCGAGGCAGAACTGGCCGAGCGCTTGGGCTTTGCTGCTGCGCTGTTCGTGCCGACCGGGACCATGAGCAACCTGCTCGGCCTGATGGCGCACTGCGAGCGTGGCGACGAATACATTGTCGGTCAGCAGGCGCACACCTATAAGTACGAAGGTGGCGGGGCGGCGGTGCTCGGTTCGATTCAGCCGCAGCCGCTGGAAGTGCAGGCCGACGGTTCACTGGATCTGGATCAGGTTGCGGCCGCGATCAAACCGGACGATTTCCATTTCGCCCGCACCCGTTTGCTGGCGCTGGAAAACACCATGCAGGGCAAGGTGCTGCCGCTGGAGTATCTGGCGCGCGCGCGACGCTTTACGCAGGAACACGGCCTGCAATTGCACCTCGACGGCGCGCGGTTGTACAACGCGGCGGTCAGGCTCGGCGTCGATGCCCGGGGGATCACCCAGCATTTCGATTCGGTGTCGGTGTGCCTGTCCAAAGGCCTCGGCGCGCCGGTCGGCTCGGTGCTGTGCGGTTCCGAGCAACTGATCGGCAAAGCGCGGCGTTTGCGCAAAATGGTCGGTGGCGGCATGCGTCAGGCCGGGTTGCTCGCGGCGGCTGGCCTGTACGCGCTGGATCATCACGTCGAACGGCTGGCGGATGACCATGCCAACGCGCAGTTGCTCGCCGAGGGTCTGCGTGAGGCCGGTTTCGTCGTCGAGCCCGTGCAAACCAACATGGTCTATGTGCAAATGGGCGACAAGGCCGCAGCACTCAAGGACTTTGCCGGCGAACGCGGGATCAGGCTCAGCGCCGCTGCGCGCTTGCGCATGGTCACGCACATGGACGTCAGCCGCGCGCAAATCGAACAAGTGATCGCGACATTCGTCGAGTTTTCACGCAAGTGACAGCGTCAGCCGTCCAATTGACCGTTTCTATCGTATAAACACGCTGTACCCCGCGCGCAGGGCCGATATAATGCGGCCCTTTGCCGTCGCTTCGTCTCACGACGTTTCGAACAGGCCTTTGGCCGCAGCCTCCGTGGAAGAACCTAATGAAAAGCGCAGAAATCCGTGAAGCCTTCCTTCGCTTCTTCGAAGAGCAAGGCCACACCCGTGTAGCCTCCAGCTCTTTGATTCCGGGCAACGACCCAACCCTGCTGTTCACCAACGCGGGGATGAACCAGTTCAAGGACTGCTTCCTGGGCCAGGAAAAACGTGCGTACACCCGTGCCACCAGCAGCCAGAAATGCGTGCGCGCCGGCGGCAAGAACAGTGACCTGGAAAACGTCGGTTATACCGCGCGTCACCACACGTTCTTCGAGATGCTCGGTAACTTCAGCTTCGGCGACTACTTCAAGCACGACGCGATCACCTTTGCCTGGACCTTCCTGACTGGCGTGCTGAAGCTGCCGAAGGAAAAGCTCTGGGTCACTGTCTACGCCACCGACGACGAAGCGTATGACATCTGGACACAGAAAATCGGTGTGCCCGCCGAGCGCATGATCCGCATCGGCGACAACAAGGGCGCTCCATACGCTTCCGACAACTTCTGGACCATGGGTGATACCGGCCCGTGCGGCCCGTGCACCGAGATTTTCTACGACCACGGCGAGCACATTTGGGGCGGCCCGCCGGGCTCGCCGGAAGAAGATGGCGACCGCTACATCGAAATCTGGAACAACGTGTTCATGCAGTTCAACCGCACCGCCGATGGCGTGTTGCATCCGTTGCCAGCGCCGTCGGTGGACACCGGCATGGGCCTGGAGCGGATCAGTGCGGTGATGCAGCACGTCAACTCCAACTACGACATCGACCTGTTCAAGAACCTGCTCAAGGCTTCGGCTGAAGCGATCGGCTGCGAAAACGGCGATCAGTCGTCGCTCAAAGTCGTTTCCGACCACATCCGTTCCTGCGGTTTCCTGATCGCCGACGGCGTGCTGCCGTCCAACGAAGGTCGCGGTTACGTGCTGCGCCGGATCATCCGTCGCGCCTGCCGTCACGGCAACAAGCTCGGCGCCACCGGCAGCTTCTTCTACAAGATCGTCGCGGCGCTGGTTGCCGAGATGGGCGAAGCCTTCCCGGAACTGCAGAAGCAGCAAAGCAACATCGAGCGCGTGCTCAAGGCTGAAGAAGAGCAGTTCTCCAAGACCCTGGAGCACGGCCTGAAAATCCTCGAGCAGGATCTGGCCGAGCTCAAAGGCACCGTGGTGCCAGGCGACGTGGTGTTCAAACTCTACGACACCTACGGTTTCCCGATGGACCTGACCGCCGACATCGCCCGCGAACGCGGCCTGACCGTCGACGAAGCCGGCTTCGAGCGCGAGATGGAAGCGCAGCGTGTTCGCGCGCGTTCGGCCAGCTCGTTCGGTCTGGACTACAACACCCTGGTCAAGGTCGACGTGGCCACCGAGTTCACCGGTTACGCCGCCACCAGCGGCTCGGCGAAAATCGTTGCCATCTATAAGGATGGCCAGTCGGTCGACGTGCTGAGCGAAGGTCAGGAAGGCGTGATCGTGCTCAACCAGACGCCGTTCTACGCCGAATCCGGTGGCCAGATCGGCGACTGCGGTTTCATTCAGGCCGGCAGCAGCCGCTTCGACGTGCGCGATACCACCAAAACCGGCGGCGCATTCCTGCACCACGGTGTGCTGGCCTCGGGCAGCCTGACCATTGGCGCACCGGTGGAAACCCACGTCGACGCCGAAGTGCGTCACGCCACCGCGCTGAACCACTCGGCCACTCACTTGCTGCACGCCGCGCTGCGTCAGGTGCTCGGTGAGCATGTGCAGCAGAAAGGTTCGCTGGTTGACAGTCAGCGCCTGCGTTTCGACTTCAGCCACTTCGAAGCGATCAAGCCAGAACAGATCAAGCAGCTGGAAGACATCGTCAACGCCGAGATTCGCAAGAACTCCGCCGTTGAAACCGAAGAAACCGACATCGAAACCGCGAAGAACAAAGGCGCCATGGCGCTGTTCGGCGAGAAGTACGGCGACAGCGTGCGCGTGCTGAGCATGGGCGACTTCTCGGTCGAACTGTGCGGCGGTATCCACGCCAACCGTACCGGCGACATCGGCCTGCTGAAAATCATCAGCGAAGGCGGTGTGGCCTCGGGCGTGCGTCGTATCGAGGCGGTCACTGGCGCTGCGGCGCTGGCCTACTTGAACGCGGCGGAAGAACAACTCAAGGAAGCGGCCAGCCTGGTCAAGGGCAGCCGCGACAACCTGATCGACAAGCTCTCGGCGGTACTGGAGCGCAACCGTCTGCTGGAGAAACAACTCGAGCAGTTGCAGGCCAAGGCAGCCAGCGCTGCGGGCGACGATCTGTCGGCCTCGGCGGTGGACGTCAAGGATGTGAAGGTGCTGGCTGCCCGTCTGGACGGTCAGGATGGCAAAGCGCTGCTGGCGCTGGTCGATCAGCTGAAAAACAAACTCGGCCGCGCAGTGATCCTGCTCGGCGGTGTCCATGAGGAAAAGGTCGTACTGGTTGCAGGCGTAACCAAGGACCTGACTGGCCAACTCAAAGCCGGTGATTTGATGAAACAGGCTGCTGCGGCAGTGGGCGGGAAGGGCGGTGGTCGTCCGGACATGGCGCAGGGCGGCGGTGTCGATGCCGCTGCGCTGGATGGCGCGCTGGCGCTGACCGTTCCATTCGTCGAGCAGGCTTTATAAGACGGCTCGCCGGGCCCGCAGTCTAGTGGCGGGCCTGGCGACTGTTCGAAAGATTATTGGGCGCCCTTCATGGGCAGAGGCGGCTTTGAAATGGCTTTGATCGTACAGAAATTTGGAGGCACCTCGGTCGGCACTGTCGAGAGAATCGAGCAGGTCGCCGACAAGGTTAAGAAATTCCGCGATGCCGGCGATGACCTGGTGGTTGTGCTGTCTGCAATGAGCGGCGAAACCAACCGTCTGATCGATCTGGCCAAGCAAATCAGTGGCGAGGCGCAACCGGTTCCGCGCGAGCTGGACGTGATCGTGTCCACCGGTGAGCAGGTGACGATTGCCCTGTTGGCCATGGCGCTGATCAAGCGCGGTGTGCCGGCGGTGTCGTACACCGGCAATCAGGTACGGATCCTGACTGACAGTGCGCACAATAAAGCGCGTATCTTGCAGATTGATGACCAGAAGATTCGCGGTGATCTGAAGGCTGGTCGCGTGGTGGTTGTCGCCGGTTTCCAGGGCGTCGACGAGCACGGCAACATCACCACCCTCGGTCGCGGCGGTTCCGATACCACCGGCGTGGCACTGGCGGCGGCCTTGAAGGCGGATGAATGCCAGATCTACACCGACGTTGACGGTGTCTACACCACCGACCCGCGTGTGGTGCCGGTCGCTCAGCGTCTGGACAAGATCACCTTCGAAGAGATGCTGGAAATGGCCAGCCTCGGTTCCAAGGTGCTGCAGATCCGTGCGGTGGAATTCGCCGGCAAGTACAACGTTCCGCTGCGCGTATTGCACAGCTTCAAGGAGGGTCCGGGCACCCTCATTACTATTGATGAAGAGGAAACCATGGAACAGCCGATCATTTCCGGCATCGCTTTCAACCGCGATGAAGCCAAGCTGACCATCCGTGGCGTGCCAGACACCCCGGGCGTGGCGTTCAAGATTCTCGGCCCGATCAGTGCCGCGAACATCGAAGTCGACATGATCGTGCAGAACGTCGCGCACGATAACACCACCGACTTCACCTTCACCGTGCACCGCAACGACTACCAGGCCGCACAGACTGTGCTGGAAAACACCGCTCGCGAGATCGGTGCTCGTGAAGTGGTTGGCGACACCAAGATCGCCAAGGTCTCGATCGTCGGCGTCGGCATGCGTTCCCACGCAGGCGTGGCCAGCCGCATGTTCGAATCCCTGGCGAAAGAAAGCATCAACATCCAGATGATCTCGACTTCGGAAATCAAGGTGTCCGTAGTGATCGAAGAGAAGTACCTGGAACTGGCCGTGCGCGCGCTGCACACGGCTTTCGAACTGGATGCTCCGGCCCGTCAGGGCGAGTAATCCGCTTCTGTGAAGGGCGCGGTCTGACCGCGCCCTTTATTTTTGAATGGCGCGAGCCCCGGAACTGTTCTTTTGCTCGCGCTGGTCAATACTCAGGCATGTAGGGCTACGATCGCTGCGGTTGTAGGTCGGGTGCCTTTTTTTTGCAGACTGTTGTCCCTGAAATGAATGGCGTAAGGAGAAAGGTATGCTGATTCTGACTCGTCGGTGCGCGGAAAGCCTGATTATCGGTGACGGCGAAATCACCGTGACCGTGCTCGGCGTCAAAGGAAACCAGGTGCGTATCGGCGTCAACGCTCCGAAAGAGGTTGCGGTGCACCGTGAGGAAATTTACCTGCGTATAAAGAAAGAGAAGGACGAAGAACCAAGCCATTAATTTTTATCGATTTTTATGTTTGCAAACGGGGAAGAAGCTGGTTAATATACGCCCCGTGTTGCGGAGAGCTGGCCGAGTGGCCGAAGGCGCTCCCCTGCTAAGGGAGTACACCTCAAAAGGGTGTCGGGGGTTCGAATCCCCCGTTCTCCGCCATTATTTGCTTAGTACGTCGTAATCTGGCTTCTTCTGTAAGTTGTTGAAATTTCTAGAAAAAGTGTTTGACATAGAGATTAGACGGCCTATAATGCGCGGCAACAAATGCACTCGTAGCTCAGCTGGATAGAGTACTCGGCTACGAACCGAGCGGTCACAGGTTCGAATCCTGTCGAGTGCACCATTTAAGAGTTATTTGCTGTAAGGTGAGTAACTCGGCTTCAGCCAGTTGTGGTCTGGTTTAAAAACACAAAATGCACTCGTAGCTCAGCTGGATAGAGTACTCGGCTACGAACCGAGCGGTCACAGGTTCGAATCCTGTCGAGTGC